>JAZBOA010000001.1:0-4868 GCA_036350935.1 Anderseniella sp.
GACCAGGTGCGCGTACAGGGCACGCTTGCCGGCCTCATCCGCCGCTACTGACCGCTTCCGGCGGCATCTTCGGCGCTGTCGTCGTCGCCATCCGACGGACCCAGCACCTCGCGCCGCGCCATCGGTCGCATGGCCCAGGGCCGCGTCCCTTGCGCCTGGCGCGCCGTGCGCACCTCAAGGCTGCCGTCAGCGGCGATGAACACCGCGTGGGCGCCGTGGCGCCATACATCGAACCGGTCGATGATCACCCTGTCCCCGCCGTTGCGGCCGCAGGCCCGGCGCAGCGGTTCGGCGCTGATCACGATATGGGCCGTCCGGCAATCGGCTGGCGGTACTGCATCGCGATCGAGCCAGATGATCTGCCGGCCGCGCACCCTGCCCCGGCACAGCTGCGCCTTGCCGCCCTCGCAGGTCCAGCCAGCGCGCTTCCCGGCCTCGGCCAGCGTGGCGCCGTCGCCGTCAGCATTGAGCCATCGCTCCACAACGTAGCGCGACCGGCGCGGATGCACCGGCACCAGCAGTTGCCCGCCATCGCCCACCCGGGCGGCCAGCGTGCGCGCCGAGCGCTCCACCAGCACGTCGGCCCGCGCGTTCAATCCCACGCCGGCCCATGCTGCCACCAGGCTGAGCGCCAGCCCTGCCCAGCGCAAGTTGCCGCGCCACAGCGCCAGCCAGATGAGACCCAGACCACTCGCCACCGCTGCCATGGGTAACATGGCCCCCACCACCGATGCCGCTCCCGGCCAGCTCGCCACCCAGTGGGCCGACCATATGACGGCGTCAAGCCCCAGCCGCATGACCTGCAGCGGCAGCCACTCCAGCCCGAACGGCATGGCCAGCACGCCCGCTACCGCACCCGGCATGACCAGCACGGACACGGCCGGCATGGCCAGCAGGTTGGCCGGCAGCGACCAGACGGCAAACCGGTTGAAGTGCCAGGCCGCCGGCAGCGCGGTGAAGGCGCTGGCGATGATGGTGGTGGCCGACAGGGCCAGCAGCCCCACCAGCAGGCGAAGCGCGATGCTCCAAACCACGCCGCCACCGCCCAGCCGTTCGTACAGCCGCGACTGCCACCCCGACGCCGCCTCGTAGGCGCCGATCAGCCCGGTAACCGCGAGGAACGACATCTGGAAGCTGGGCGACAGCACCGCCTCGGGCGCCAGCAGCAGCACGATGAACGCCGCCACGGCGAGGTTGCGCATGGACAACGCCGACCGGCCCAGCAGCACCGCCACGAACATCACCCCCAGCATGATGAAGGCGCGCTGGGTGGCGATGGCCTGGCCGGAGATCAGCAGGTAGAACGCCGCCGCGCCAAGTCCCGCCAGTGCGGCCAGCTTCTTCACCGGCCAGTTGAGAACAAGGGCGGGCCACAGCGCCAGCAGCGCCCTCACCAGCCAGAACACCCCGCCCGCCACCAGGCTCATGTGCAGGCCGGATATGGCGAGGATGTGGGCAAGACCAGACACCTGCAGCGCCTCGCGGGTGTCATTGTCGAGGCCCGCCCGCTCGCCGGTGACGAGCGCCACCGCAAACCCCGCCTCGCGCTCAGGCAGGCTGGCGCGGATGCGTGCTGCAATCCCTGTCCGCAATCCTTCCACCCAGCCCCGCCAGCCGGCGCTCTCGCTCAAGGCAGCGTCGATGGCAATAGCGCCGGCAATACGCCCGTTGCCGCCCGCGCCCTCGAACCAGCTGCCCCGGCCGTGGTCCCATGCGCCCGGCTGCACCGGGGTGAGCAGCGGATAGAGCCACGCCTCGAGGCGCACATATTGCCCGTGGACAAGCGGCGCCAGTTCGCGGGACGCGCCGGTGAGCCGCAACAACTCCGGCGCATGCGCGCGCTTGAGCCCGTCCACCCGGTCGGTCCGCAACAACAGCCTTGCGCGCCCGCGGGACAGCGGCGACACCACCTCCACCCAGCCTGACACGGCGAGCTTGCCTGTCGACGCCGGCAGCACCGTCACCGGGTTGAGCGCCACATGCAGCTGGCCCCAGGCCATGCCGGCCAGCACCATGCCCGCAAGCCCTGCCACAACATGCGCCCTGCCCGCCCGCTCCAGCCACCAGATCAGCCCGCAAGCCGCCGCCAGCAGCGCCGCCACCGCCAGAGGCGGTTCCACCGGCAGCGCGAAGTACGACATCAGCCCGATGATGAAGGCCACCGCGCCCCAGGCGAACCGGCGTGACCCTTGCGCGGCGCGTTCGGCCCGCCACCAGGCCGCAACGGGCGAGACCGGCGGTGCCTCAACCGCGTCGCGCCCGCGAACGGCGCCCGCCGCCCCTTGCGTGCCGGCAAACCAGTCCATGCCCACAAGCCCTTACATTGCTTCAGGCACTTATGCTAAACGGACGCACGCTTTCAGATAAGCCTCAATCTAACGCATCGTCACTCCCGGAGAACGGCAGACAATGTCCTCGCCCGTCGTCACCAGATTTGCCCCGTCACCCACCGGCTTCCTGCACATCGGCGGGGCGCGCACCGCGCTGTTCAACTGGCTGTATGCCCGCCACACCGGCGGCAAGATGCTGCTGCGCATCGAGGATACCGACCGCGAGCGCTCCACGGAGCCGGCCATCGAGGCGATCAAGAACGGGCTGACATGGCTGGGGCTGGACTGGCAGGGCGATGCGGTTTCGCAGTTCTCCCGCGCCAGCCGGCACCGGGAAGTGGTGGAAGAGCTGCTGAAGGCCGGCAAGGCCTACCGCTGCTACTGCACCCCGGAAGAGCTGACCGAAATGCGCGAGAAGGCCATGGCCGAGGGCAAACCGCCGCGCTATGACGGGCGCTGGCGCGACCGCCCGGACGCTGACGCGCCGCAGGGCGTGGCCCCGGTGGTGCGGTTCAGGGCGCCGCAGGACGGCGAGACGGTAATCAGGGACCAGGTCCAGGGCACCGTGACCATTCCCAACAAGGACCTCGACGACCTGATCATCCTGCGCTCGGACGGCAACCCGACCTATAACCTGTCGGTGGTGGTGGACGACCACGACATGGGCGTTACCCACATCATTCGCGGTGTCGACCACCTGACCAATGCCGCCCGGCAGGCGCAGATCTACATCGCCATGGGCTGGGACGTGCCGGTGATGGCCCACATTCCGCTGATCCACGGTCCCGACGGGGGCAAGCTGTCCAAGCGCCACGGCGCACTCGGCGTGGAGGCCTATCGCGACATGGGCTACCTGCCCGAAGCCATGCGCAACTATCTCGCCCGGCTGAGCTGGAGCCACGGCGACGATGAAATCTTCTCCACCGAACAGGCCATCGAGTGGTTCGAACTGGACGGCATCGGCAAGTCCGCCGCGAGGTTCGACTTCGCCAAGCTGGAAAACCTCAACGGCCACTACATGCGCGAAGCGTCGGGCGAGCGCCTTGTCGAGGCGCTGAAGGAGATGCTGTCGCACGTGGACGCAGGCCCCGCCATGCTGGAGGCGCTGGCAGCGCCCGGCAACGAGGCGAAGCTGCTGGCCGCCATGCCCGGCCTGAAGGAGCGCGCCAAGACGCTGGTGGAGCTGCAGCACTCGGCGGCCTTCCTGTTCGCCAAGCGGCCACTGGCCATGGAAGAAAAGGCGAAGGCGCTGCTTGATGACGGCGGGCGCGAGGTGATCGGCAAGTTGCTGCCCGCTCTCGAATCTGCTGGCGAATGGGCTGTCGAACCGCTCGAGGAGGCGGTGCGCGCCTTTGCCGAGGCGCAGGATCTGAAGCTTGGCAAGGTGGCGCAGCCGCTGCGTGCTGCACTGACCGGCAGCACCCAGTCGCCGCCGATCTTCGATGTGCTGGCGGTACTCGGTCGCGAGGAATCACTGGGCCGGCTGGCGGACCAGGCTGGCGGCTAACAAGCCCGAGGCATGACCGCCACGCGGGCACAATGTAGCCAAATTGTGCATTGCGGTATTACCGAACAGGCGGCATAGTGCGCGCGATCACGCCGAGTTCCAGCGCAGACGGGGCGATGCGGCAAGGCCGTCGAGCCGGGTAAATCCGGCGAGGCAGGCCATGTTCCGCGGCATGAGCGCGAAAGCTTGCGCGCTCGGCCACACCCTGGCCGCGCTTCACCCGCCAACCAGAGGAAAGAACTGAAATGACGGAAAAGAAGGGCACCGCCAAGCTGAGCCTGGACGGCAAGGAGTATGAATTCGATGTGCTGAAGGGCACCGTCGGACCCGACGTGATCGACGTCTCCAAGCTGTATGGCCAGACCGGCGCCTTCACCCTGGACCCGGGCTTCACCTCCACCGCGAGCTGCGATTCCAAGATCACCTATATCGATGGCGATGCCGGTGTCCTGATGTACCGCGGCTATCCGATCGACGAACTGGCAGAGCACGGCGACTTCATCGAAACCTGCTACCTGCTGCTGTACGGTGACCTGCCGAACGCAGCCGAGCGCAAGGAATTCGAGACCGCGATCACCTATCACACCATGATCCACGAGCAGATGAACCGGTTCTTCGCCGGCTTCCGCCGTGACGCGCACCCGATGGCGGTGATGGTGGGCGTGGTGGGCGCCATGTCGGCGTTCTATCACGACTCGACTGATATCTCCGATCCCGTCCAGCGCGAGATTGCCGCCCGGCGCATGATCGCCAAGATCCCGACCATCGCAGCGATGGCCTACAAGTATCACGTCGGCCAGCCGTTCGTGTATCCACGCAACGACCTGGACTATGCCTCCAACTTCCTGCGCATGTGCTTTGCCGTGCCGTGCGAGGAGTACAAGGTCAACCCGATCCTGTCGCGCGCCATGGACCGCATCTTCATCCTGCACGCCGACCACGAGCAGAACGCCTCGACCTCGACGGTGCGCCTGGCCGGCTCGTCGGGCGCCAACCCGTTTGCCTGCATCGCGGCCGGCATCGCCTGCCTC
>JAZBOA010000002.1:0-4069 GCA_036350935.1 Anderseniella sp.
ACATCGGTGTGACCAGCGACCTTGCGGCGCGGGTATCGCAACACAAGGCCGGTGAAGCTGACGGGTTCACGAAGAAGTATGGTGTCAAGCGGCTGGTTTGGGCGGAACATTTCGAGACGATGGAAACTGCCATCATGCGTGAGAAACAGATGAAGAAGTGGAACCGCGCCTGGAAGGTCCAGCTCATCGAGCAGGAGAATCCGGACTGGGAAGAACTCCACGCCGGTTTGATTGGCTAGGTGGATTGGGTCCCCGCTTTCGCGGGGATGACGAGGGGGATGCGGGGATGACGAAAGAGGAAGGGCTGTAGCGCCATGGCAGACACTACATTCGACGTGATCATCATCGGCTCCGGCCCCGGCGGCTACGTGACCGCCATTCGCGCCGCGCAGCTTGGCCTGAAGACGGCCATAGTCGAGCGCGAGCACCTTGGCGGCATCTGCCTCAACTGGGGCTGCATCCCGACCAAGGCGCTGCTGCGCTCAGCCGAGATCTACCACTACATGAACCACGCCAAGGACTATGGCCTGTCCGCCGAGAAGATCAGCTTCGACGCCGCCGCCGTGGTGAAGCGCTCGCGCGGCGTGTCGGGCCGGCTCAATGGCGGCGTGGCGCACCTGCTGAAAAAGAACAAGGTGCAGGTGATCTGGGGCGAGGCGAAGATCTCGAAGCCTGGCGAGGTGGTGGTGTCGAAATCGTCGAAGAAGGCGATGGAACCGCAACACCCCGCACCCAAGGATGCGGCCGGCGAAGGCACCTACAAGGCGAAGAACATCATCGTGGCAACCGGTGCGCGGCCGCGCGTGCTGCCGGGACTGGAGCCGGACGGCAAGCTGGTGTGGACCTATTTCGAGGCGATGGTGCCGCCAGAGATGCCAAAGTCGCTGCTGGTCGTCGGCTCCGGCGCCATCGGCATCGAATTCGCCAGTTTCTACAATGCCATGGGCGTCGATGTTACAGTGGTCGAAATCATGGACCAGATCATGCCGGTGGAGGATACCGAGATCGCCGGTATCGCCCGCAAGCAGCTTGAGAAGCAGGGCATGAAGATCTTGACCGGGGCCAAGGTGGCAGGGCTCAAGAAGGGCTCGAACGACGTTACGGCCACCATCGAGACCAAGGACGGCAAGAAGACCGAACTGAAGGTTGACCGGGTGATCTCGGCCGTCGGCGTCGTCGGCAACATCGAGAACATCGGTCTGGAATCGCTGGGCGTGAAGACGGAGAAGGGCTGCGTGGTGATCGACGGCTATGGCCGCACCAACGTTGCCGGCATCCATGCCATCGGCGACGTGGCCGGCCCGCCCATGCTGGCGCACAAGGCCGAGCATGAAGGCGTCATCTGCGTCGAGAAGATCGCCGGGGTGAAGAACGTCCACCCGATGAAGAAAGAGCAGATTCCCGGCTGCACCTACTGCCACCCTCAAGTGGCGTCAGTGGGCCTGACCGAGCGCGCGGCGAAGAAAAAGGGGTTCGACGTCAAGATCGGCAAGTTCCCGTTCCTCGCCAATGGCAAGGCCATTGCGCTGGGCGAGGACCAGGGCCTGATCAAGACCATCTTCGACAAGAAGACCGGGCAGCTTCTGGGTGCGCACATGGTGGGTGCGGAAGTCACCGAACTGATACAGGGCTTCGTTATCGCGATGGGCCTGGAGACCACGGAAGAAGACCTGATGCACACGGTGTTCCCGCATCCGACCCTGTCGGAAATGATGCATGAATCGGTGCTTGATGCGTATGGCCGGGTTATCCATATGTGAGCAGGCCGCGACTGCCTTGCGGCAGCATTGAAGCACTGGAGGGACTTGAATGAGCATTGCAGAAATCATGAGCCTTGGCGGCGGCGTCGGCATTTTCGGCACGCTGTTCATCGGCGCCATCGCCGGCTGGATCGCCGAAAAGCTGACCGGGTCGGACCATGGCCTGCTGACCAATATCTTCATGGGCGTCCTGGGATCGTTCGCCGGCGGCTGGCTGGCCAACGCAATGGGCCTGCAACTGGGTATGATCTTCCAGGGCTGGTTCTGGGGCAACCTGATCGTATCGGTTGTCGGGGCTGTTCTCCTGATTACCGTTTATCGTATGCTGCGCGGGCGGCGGGCCTGACCGGGTCCGCTTTCACTGGAAACAGGCGGCAAGCCTGACAGGAGGGCAAGATGGAAGGATTTGGCTGGATCATGACGATCATTCTCGGCGGTTTGGCCGGGTGGATCGCGGAAAAGGTGATGAAGCACGACACGGGCCTGCTGATGAACATAGTGCTGGGTGTTGTTGGCGCCATCGTCGGCAACCTCATCATGACCACGATACTGGGCTTTACGCTCGGCGGCCTTATTGGTCAGCTGGCTGTGGCCGTGGGTGGCGCATGCCTGCTGATCTTCGGCTACAGGGCGATCAAGGGACGGTGACTTGACCATCATTCTCGACACCGTTACCGGCGGACAGCCGGCCAAGCCACGGCACCCGGAGAAGGCTCACAAGCCTGACAACCCGGTGCAACGGCAGAAGCCGGACTGGCTGCGCGTCAAGGCGCCGGTCTCCCTGAAATACCAGGAGACCCGCAAGCTGGTGCGCGACCACAAGCTGGTGACGGTGTGCGAGGAGGCGGGCTGCCCCAACATCGGCGAGTGCTGGGAGAAGAAGCACGCCACCTTCATGATCATGGGCGATACCTGCACCCGCGCCTGCGCCTTCTGCAACGTGCGCACGGGGATGCCCGAGGCGCTGGATGCGGATGAGCCGAACCGGGTGGCCGATGCGGTGGCGAAGATGGGCCTGACCCACGCCGTCATCACCAGCGTGGACCGCGACGACCTCGACGACGGCGGGGCGGAGCACTTTGCCCGCGTCATCCGCGCAATTCGCAAGGCTGCGCCGGACACCACCATCGAGGTGCTGACGCCTGACTTCCTGCGCAAGGACGGCGCGCTCGAAGTGGTGGTCGAGGCCCGGCCGGACGTGTTCAACCACAACCTCGAAACCGTGCCGCACCTGTATCCGCGCATCCGGCCCGGTGCGCGCTATTTCCACTCGCTTCGCCTGCTGCAGCGGGTGAAGGAACTGGACGCGGCGATGTTCACCAAGTCCGGAATCATGGTGGGCCTGGGCGAGACGCGCGAAGAGATCCTGCAGGTGATGGACGACATGCGCTCGGCCAATATCGACTTCATGACCATCGGCCAGTACCTGCAGCCGACGGCCAAGCATGCCGCCATTGACCGGTTCTGGACGCCGGACGAATTCAAGGCGCTTGAAACCAGCGCCTACGCCAAGGGCTTCCTGATGGTGGCAGCGAGCCCGCTCACGCGCTCTTCGCACCACGCAGGGGACGACTTCGCCCGCCTGCGCGCGGCGCGTGAGGCCAAGCTTGCCCGCGCGGGCGCCTGAGCGCGGTTTGCCGGGGGTGGCAAGTTTCCAGACGACAAGGCGGGTGGCGTTCGAACCTGAACTGCTGTTCTCCATCGTGGCGGACGTGGCGCGCTATGGCGAGTTCGTGCCGCTGTGCACGGGCGCGAAGGTGTGGGACGAGCAAATGGACGGGCAGGGCAGGCGATGCTTCCGGGCCAGCCTCGACATCGCCTATCCCAAGCTTGGCCTGAAAGAGACGTTCGTCTCTGACGTGGTGGTGGACCCTGAGCGGCTGACCATCCGGGCCACCTCGAACGAGGGGCCTGTAAAGCACATCGACAATCGCTGGCTGTTCTCGTCGGCCCGCGGCGGCTGCGACATTGACTTTCACCTGGACTACCAGATGTCGTCGCGGCTTTTGCAGATGGCGATGGCGGGCGTTTTCGATGTAGCGGTGCGCAAGATCATGACGGCCTTCGAGGAGCGCGCCCGGAGCCTTTCGGATGGCGGCTCGGCTTGACTCAGTCCGAATACGGGCTGGTTGCAATGCCTTTAATTGTTCCATTTTTGACACTACATAAGCTTTTGAGAACGGGGCTCGATCCATCCGAAAGGACATCAACACATGAAACCGGGGACATTTCTTAGAACCGCCATGGCGGCGGCAATAGCCGCGTGCGCCTTTGCGCTTCCCGTCATCGGCGGCGCAACACCGGCGGAG
>JAZBOA010000003.1:0-5016 GCA_036350935.1 Anderseniella sp.
GGTGGAGGCACCCTTGAAATACCACCCTTGCGTCGCTTGGTGTCTAACCGCGGCCCGTGATCCGGGTCCGGGACCCTGCATGGCGGGTAGTTTGACTGGGGCGGTCGCCTCCCAAAGAGTAACGGAGGCGCGCGATGGTGGGCTCAGAGCGGTCGGAAATCGCTCGTTGAGTGCAATGGCATAAGCCTGCCTGACTGCGAGACAGACAAGTCGAGCAGAGACGAAAGTCGGTCATAGTGATCCGGTGGTCCCACGTGAGGAGGGCCATCGCTCAACGGATAAAAGGTACGCCGGGGATAACAGGCTGATGACCCCCAAGAGTCCATATCGACGGGGTTGTTTGGCACCTCGATGTCGGCTCATCGCATCCTGGGGCTGGAGCAGGTCCCAAGGGTTTGGCTGTTCGCCAATTAAAGCGGTACGTGAGCTGGGTTCAGAACGTCGTGAGACAGTTCGGTCCCTATCTGCCGTGGGTGTAGGAAAATTGAGAGGATCTGCCCTTAGTACGAGAGGACCGGGGTGGACGTACCTCTGGTGGACCTGTTGTTGCGCCAGCAGCATTGCAGGGTAGCTATGTACGGACGGGATAACCGCTGAAGGCATCTAAGCGGGAAACCCACCTCGAAACCAGTTTTCCCTTGAGAGCCGTTGTAGACTACGACGTTGATAGGATGGGTGTGGACGCGCAGCAATGTGTGAAGCTTACCATTACTAATCGCTCGATCGGCTTGATCGTTCTCATTACTCAATGCTCACCTCGTGTGAGATTGCTGACCAGTATTGTGACTGTTTTTTACCGGCCTGGTGGTTATAGCGAGGTGACCCCACCCGATCCCATTCCGAACTCGGTCGTTAACCGCCTCAGCGCCAATGGTACTTTGTCTCAAGGCACGGGAGAGTAGGTCGCTGCCAGGCCTGTAAAGAACAGTTTTGCAATTTCCTTCTTCACGACCTTCATCAAAACCGCCCCGTCCATTCATGGCCGGGGCGGTTTTTTGTTTTCCAGCACACCTTCCCTCCTAAGCCCATATAAGGATTTGACAAATGTTGACGTCCAACTACGCTTTGCATGTCGGCAAGCCGTGCCATAAGGACCGGTAAGCGGGGGCGATGGCCTGAAGGGTGGTGCAACACATTGACGAGGCAACGGCATGAGCGAAACTCCAGAACAGACCCCGACACTCGTAAGTTCAAACACCGGCAGGGACGCACATCCCCTACCTGTCCCGGTCATGGCCAGCCTCCTGATCGAGATCCATGCCGGATTGATGGCTGACGAGAGACTGCAGCATCTGGCGCCAGATCTTGAAGCCATAATCTATGAAGTCATCGCCGCGGCGGGGCGGGGCAAAATGGGCTCATCTCCGTCGGGCTCCACGCTGCGTCTTGTCAAGACCCACACCTAGGCATGGTGGCGAGGAAGCCGCCGTTGATACCTCCACGCCGGAGCGGTCCAGGGTTTACCTGATTGGCAACCCGTCAACCGGGATCACCCGGTTGGCGCGTCCCTTGGGCAGTCGGGCAACAGCCAAAATAAGTCCGGTTTTTCTTGCCTCAGCCCCTTCCAATCCTGTCATCGAATTGCTACATACACATCACTCAAGCGGGGGCCTTAAGCCCTCGCTTGATGTTTTGTTGGCGCGGGGTGGAGCAGCCCGGTAGCTCGTCAGGCTCATAACCTGAAGGTCGCAGGTTCAAATCCTGCCCCCGCAACCAACCACCCCCTTCCAGATCACGTCAGCTCACGGTGAGCCTTCGGCGCCGCAGTCCGCCCGCGCGCAACCATTGCTGTCCGGCCTGCGGCCGGGAGCTGATCAGTGGAGCGAGAATGGTTGAACCTGGCCCGGCCGCTTGCGGGCCTCCAGCACCAGCACTGCCAGGATGTACAAAGACAGAACGGCGGCGAAAAAGCACCAGACTGAAATGAAGGCTGGAGCAAACCAGTACTCGGCTGCAACCAGTGAAACCGCAATGAGGCCGCCAAACCCCTGGATCCGGCGGTCCGAAGACAAGCCAAGCGCGCCGGCAATGATGCCCACGTAGACCAGCTTCAGCACGAGACGGGCAACTTCGCCCGGCAGCATGAGCGGAAGCTCATAGCGGATCGATCCGGTCTGGTTGTCGACGGGAATGCTGCCCAGCACGCTGGCCACTGGTGCGAACAGTACAAGGCCCAGTGCAACGCCTGCCGCCATCATCACGGCAAGCAGGGTCCCGCCCGGGTTCTCGCCTCGGTGAAACAGGTGCACGGATACAGGTACGGCAATTGGCCAGAACAGGTGCGAGAAGAACAGGAAGCCGGCGGCGCCCGCGTCAACCAGCGCCGGTTTGCCGTGGTCAAGGCCGAGCCAGACCAGGCCCTCCAATCCTTGCTGCGCGGCGAAGGCGAACGGAAACACCGCAAACCCCATCCATCGCATGCCGAGGCTTCTAGCGTACCTCACGCAGACAATGCCCGCGGGCACCAGCGCTGCTGCAAGGGTGAAGCTGGCAGTGGCTGAAAAGCACATGGATAAGGCCAGCCTTCCACAAGTCGACTTCGATTCCGGGTGGAACCGTCACGATCAGCATGTACATGGCATGACGCGGCGGCCATGACCGAGGTCAAACAACGGCCAGGCGTTCAACCCTTCGGGAAGTAGTCCTCGCAGGCGCCTTCGCGATAGACGTCCGCCGTGCAGCAGTGAAGACCGCCGCCAAAGGCATAGGCATCGCGCAACTCAACCTCAACCACCTCCATGCCCAGCCTGTCCATCTGCTCTGCCTGGTAGACTTCGGACTTCTCCACGCAAACGGTCTTCGGGTCGAGCACCAGAACGTTCATCGACAACCAGGTGGACGAGTAGCACAGCGGCGGCGGCGAGTTGTGTGCGGGTTGCGCCGCATCGACGATCTCCCAGCCATTGCGGTGGAAATACTCGCGCTGGCCGTCGGGCAGGCGGCGGTTCGGATTGTTGAGGATGAGCCCCGGCCGGAGCGGGGTAAAGGTTGCATCGATGTGGATCGGATAGGGGTCGCCGGGGAAATTCACCGCGTGCACCCGGTGATCGGGGAAGTGACGGCGCAGCCACTCGATGCCTTTCAGGTTGGTCGTGAAGCCGTGCTGCACCACCAGGTCCTTGCCGAAACGCAGCACGTCGGCGGCGTCGAACAGCGGCTCTTCCTCGGTGGTGACGAAGAACTTCTCGGCGGTCCACTCCAGCCGCTTCCGGATGCCGATCTTCTCCGACAGGTAGTCCTTGCGGTAGTCCGCATCGGTCAGGCGCGGCTTGGGAGCGGCCTCGTGCCGGAAGTTGGGGTCTTGCTCCCAGTACTTCTGCATCAGCGGGCGGTAGCACAGGTACTCGAACCAGCGGCAGCGGTAGGACATGGTGGCTTCGAGGATCTCGTTGCCCACGGTCAGCAGCACGTCGCGCGGCGGC
The DNA here is from genome assembly GCA_036350935.1 of Anderseniella sp. Taxonomy (GTDB): domain Bacteria; phylum Pseudomonadota; class Alphaproteobacteria; order Rhizobiales; family Aestuariivirgaceae; genus Anderseniella. Next base: position 3,423 of record JAZBOA010000003.1, read on the forward strand.
ATGCAGCCGAACTGGCTGTCAGTGTGAAAATCCGGCGTGGTGACGGGCAGCGAGAAATCAGTTGGCGTCGGCCGGTCAACGCGGATACCGCGCTTCGTCAGCATGGCGGCAAAATTGTCGAGCAGTTCGTTGCCGCGGTCGATGGTTTCCTGCGGGCGCTTGCCCCATTGTCCGCGCATGTCGCTGTCTTCCGGCACCTTGGCGTCGAGCGCCGGTTCTGCCGGCGGGATGTGGCAGTCCGTCGCCATGCCCACGATCACGTGCTTGAGCGGATCCCACTCGTTCCAGCTGTTGACCTTCGTGACGTCCGGCGACCAAGTCATGTCGGCATCCCCCGTTTTGTGCCCGTTCTGCGTGTTGCAAATGCTCGATCGATCTAGCAGACTTTTGTTTCAAAGCAAGCGGAGCCTCGGAGGCGGCCATGAACGTCATGCAAGGCAGGGTCTCGCCTGCCCGGGAACTGAAAGACAACGTCGCGGTACCATTCGAACAGGCTCGCGCCATGCCGCCGTCCGTCTACACGTCGGACGAGTTCGTGGCCCTGGAACTGGAACACATCTTCAAGCGGGAATGGTTCTGCGCGGGACGGGCCTCCAGCCTGCCCAATGCTGGCGACTACATCACGCTTGAACTGGCAGGACAGCCGGTCATGGTGGTGCGGGACAAGGACGGTGGCCTGCACGCGCAGTCGAACGTATGCCTGCACCGCATGTCGACGCTGCTGTCCGGCAGCGGCAACACTTCAACCATCGTCTGCCCCTATCACGGCTGGACCTACAGCCTTGACGGCAGTCTTCGCGGGGCGCCGGCCATGTCGCAGAACGAAGGCTTCTGCAAGTCGGGCTACCAGCTGCCGCAGGTACGCTGCGAGGAGTGGCTGGGCTGGATCATGGTGACGCTCAACCACGATGCGCCACCGGCGAAGGAGGCGCTGAGCGAGGTCGAGGACCTGATCGGACAGTACGGCATGGAAGGCTACACCGAAACATTCCGCGAGACCCACGTCTGGGACACCAACTGGAAGGTGCTGGCCGAGAACTTCATGGAAAGCTACCACCTGCCGGTTTGCCATGCGGGCACCATTGGCGGGCTGTCCAAACTGGAAGAAATGGACTGCCCGCCCGGCAAGGACGCCTTCAACTATCACTTCATCCTGAAGGACGACACGCTGAAGATCGCGCTGGCGCACCCGTCCAACACCCGGCTGGAGGGCAAGTGGCGGCGCACCACGACGCTGCTGGCGATCTATCCGAGCCTGCTGATCACGCTGACGCCGGGCTATTTCTGGTACCTGTCGCTGCATCCGCACGGACCGGGCAAGGTGGACATCATCTTCGGTGGCGGCATGTCGCCGGACTTCGTCAACGACCCGGACGCGCGCCAGCACTTCGACCAGCTGAAAGGCTTGCTGGATGATGTGAACGTGGAGGACCGGGGTTGCACGGAGCGGGTCTACAAGGGCCTGTGCTCGGATTTCGCTGCGCCCGGTCACCTGTCACACCTGGAGCGGCCCAACTATGACTTCGCTACCTGGATCGCGTCGAAGATGCCGGGGTGATCTCGTTTCTTCATACAGGGCAGGCGCATGTCGCCA
>JAZBOA010000004.1:0-14424 GCA_036350935.1 Anderseniella sp.
CACCTTTTCGATGTAGGTCTCGAAGGCGTCGCGGTTGATCGGCCCGTCGAGCACCCACGGTGCGATGAAGCCGCGCGTGGTGAGGGCGCCGACGAAGGTTGTGGTCTTCCAGTGCCCATGCGGGATGCCGGCCCTGAGCCGCTCGCCGCGCCGGCAGCGCCCGTAGCGGCGCGCCATGTTGGTCGAAGCCCAGGTCTCGTCGATAAAGACCAGCCGCTCCGGGTCGAGGTCGAGCTGATCCTCGAACCACTGCTCGCGTCGTTTCAGAATGTCGGGCCGGTCTTGTTCGGTGGCGTGCGCGGTCTTTTTTTGCGCGTGATCTTGTGGCGCTTGAGGAAGCGGCGGACCGTGCCGTCGCCGAAGACCAGACCCTTGTCGGCCAACTGGCGACGCAGTTCCTCCAGCGTGATGTCCGAGGTCTCCTCCAGCAGGGCCAGGATCGTCGCGCCATTCGCCTCGATCCGTCCCGAACGCCGGTCTCCGCCCAGCGCCTTCGGCTTCGGATTGCCCTGCTCGCGTTCCAGTTTGCCCCAACGGCTGATGCTGGCGGCGCTGACACCGAACCGCTCCGCCGCCTGGCGATGCGTCAGACCTGCGGCAACTGCTGCCAGAACCCGAACCCGAAGATCGACTGAAAGTGCTTTCGACATGCCTGCCGCCTCCATCCGGCAGACAGTCTGAATCAGATCAGAGCTGATTTTGGAATCCCAGGCGATTCATTCAGGTGGGCGAATGCTCTAGCTGTGGGCTTTCAACAGGTTGTCCATTCGGGCCTGACCGAGGAGACTGGAGTTACCAGACTTCAGCGATCCTTGGAGGCAAGCCCGAATGAAAATGCACAAGAATGCCCGTTTAACGCCGATCGGTCGAGAGCGACTGATTGAGGTGATCCTGAGCGGGCACACACTGGCGGCCGCCGCACGAGCCGCCGGCGTGTGCCCGCGGACGGCGCGCAAATGGCTGGCGCGCTACAGAGCTGAAGGGTGCGCGGGCCTGACTGACCGCTCATCGCGGCCGGGAAAGCTGCGCCGGCCGACGGCCGCAGGAACGGTGAAGCGGATTGTCGCCCTTCGCCGCGAACGCTGGACCGGCAAGCACATTGCCCGCGAGACCGGCGTATCGCCGGCGACCGTGAGCCGTGTCCTCAAACGCGCCGGACTGTCGCGACTGAAAGACCTTGAGCCCGCAGAGCCGGTGCGCCGCTATGAGCGCAAGGCGCCCGGCGAGATGATCCACATCGATATCAAGAAGCTCGGCCGTTTCGAGCGTAAAGGCCATCGCATCACCGGCGACCGGCGCGGCCAGTCAGCCCCGCGCGGGCGCAAGCAAGGCGGTTACGGCTGGGAATATGTCCACGTCGCCATCGACGATCATTCGCGGCTGTCTTTCTCGCAAATTCACCTGAACGAGAAAGCCGTCAGCGCCGTCAGGCATCTGAAAGCGACTGTCGCCTGGTATCGAAAACTCGGCGTCACAGTCGAGCGCGTCATGACCGACAACGGGTCATGCTATAAATCGCACGCCTTCGCCAAGGCCTGCAGGGATCTCAAGATCAAACACATCCGGACCAAGCCGTACACGCCCAAAACCAACGGCAAGGCCGAACGCTTCATTCAGACCGCGCTGCGCGAATGGGCCTATGCGCGGGCTTATGAAACATCAGACCAGCGCGCCGCAGACTTGCCCCTGTGGACCCATCTTTACAATTGGCATCGTCCCCATGGCGGCATAAAAGATCAAACGCCAATCAGTCGCCTCGGCATGAAACCGGACAACCTGTTGAGGCACCACAGCTAGAGCAACAGCCGTTCCCTTTGAACGGCTAAAGTTGCTCCAGCACTTTGGAATCGAGCATCTTTATCCGACCAGATGATTCAATCTGATCGGATGATGCTCTAGTATGCAGGACGCGTTTCCTGGAAACGCTTCAGCCCATCATCAGCCGGGCGGCGAGCGCGGCGGCCAGTGCGATAACGGCGCCAGAGGTTAGTATGGCCCGCAGTGTGGCGAACCAGGCCGGCAGTTCATTGCGCTGGGCAGACTGCACGTCCCAGGCGCCCTGGATCAGGAAACCGGTTATGAGCAGCACCAGTCCCGCCACGGCCGGCAGCAGCAGTGCAGCAAATCCGGCCAGCGACGGCAGCACGGAGAACACGAACAAGGTGGACTGCAAGGGACCGCGCGGCAGCTTCAGCGCCGCACCCCAGCGGATACCACCGAGGAATGACAGGATCACCGCGCCGTAAACAAGAAGCAACAGCAATGCCCGGTCCGCGGACATGAACGGCGCGCCATAGAGCGGCACCAGCGGCAGCCAGAACGGCAGCAGCCCCGCCAGCCCCAGCCACAGGGCGGGCGCCGGAATTCTTCTGACGGCTTCGATCAGGCGCATGAGCAGGCTTCCGGAATCTGGATGATACCTGATCGATTGTAGCACAGCAGGGCCTCATGCACAGGCAGGCATTCATCCCGGCGTCGTGTTCCGTCACCGCATCAGATGGTGCCGCGCTGCAGATGCTCCAGCAGCGGCTTCGACACCGAGCCGTTGACCGGCAGGCCGTTGCGCAACTGGTACAGGCGGATCGCATTGGCGGTGCGCGAGCCCATCTCGCCATCGGCCACGCCGGGGTCAAACCCCTTCTGCGCCAGCAGCTGCTGGGCCAGCTTTACCTGATCCCTGGCGGTCAGGGTCTGGACCGGTTCGGCGGTCATCGGTGAGCTGACTGGCGCCTGGCCGGCCGAGGCCTGCTGCTGCGGCTGCTCGATGCCCCAGGACGGCTCGCTGACCGACACCATGTTGGCGTCACGGTTGGCCGGTTCGGCCTTCCACGAGCCAGTGGCGCTTTCAATGGCCGACACGGTGGCCGGATCAAGCTGACCTTTCAGGGCTTCGGCCTTCTTGATGGCGTCGCGGTCCCCCTGGCGGGCGGCAAGCAGGTACCACTTGTAGGCCTCGTTGGCGTTCTTCTGGACGCCCAGGCCACGCTCGTTGAGGACGGCATAGTTGTACTGGCTGTCCGGCAGGCCGTGGGCGGCGGCGGCGGCGAACCACTTTGCTGCACGGGTCATGTCAGGCTTGCCGAGGGTCGCGTCTGCCGACAGCACGGCAAGATTGTGCATGGCCTTGACGTTGCCCTGCTCGGCCGCCCTGGCATACCAGCTCATGGCCTGCAGCTTGTCCTGCGCAACGCCGCTGCCACGTTCATACAGGGTGCCGATGCGATACTGGGCTGCGGACAGGCCGCCGTTGGCCGCACGCAGATACCAGCGGGCGGCGGCGTCATGATCACGCCCGATGGCGCGGCCCTCAAGATAGCGGCTGGCAACGATGAACTGCGCTCTGGCATCGCCGCTCATGGCGGCCTCGCGCAACTCGGAAGTGCCAATCTGCTCGGGCAACTGCTCAACCTGCGAAACGGGGATGGACGTTCCGCCCTGCGCCCCGCCAAACGATGAGGGCTGCTGCGACAGCATCGGATCGGAACCGGCAGGCGGCAGCGATGCAGTGGTGATCGGGTCGGCTGCAACGGCCAGGCCGGAGGCGTCCGCGACCGGTGACGGTGACGGTGACGGCAGCATGACGGGTGCAGCGTTGGTGGGCAGATCGGCCTTTCCTGCGGATTGCTGAAGCTGCCCGGCAGGCTGGGCCGGCTGCACGAGATTGTTCCGGTCCAGGTTGCTCTGCTGGATCGGCTGCGGGGACTGGCCGCCCGAATTCACGACATAGGCCGATACCGCCGTCAGCAAGACCAGCGCTGCCAGTACAAGGCGCTTGCGGCTCGAGGTGCTGTCTGCGTCCTTTCCGCCCGCCGTCTTGCCCGAACCCTTCTGGCTCTTGCGCGACAACAATGACGCAAGCCGGCTCTGCTGGGAATCGTCAACATCGTGCATCGGCACGGCGCCGAACCCCGCCCCGGTTGACAGCGTGGCGCCAGCCGGGCTGCCGGGCGCCGCAGCCGCAGCTGCGCGACGGGCAGCTGCGATGAAATCGACATGGCCCGCGCTCGGGCCAGCGGCGGGTCCGGATGCCATTGCCGGGGCAGGAGCACCGCCATGCTGCTGAACCATGTGCGCACGCACCACTGACAGCCAGTCATTGCTGCCGGATGCAGGATGCTGACCAGAGCCGGCTGATGCAGACGATGCAACCGGTGTGGCTGCTGCTGCCGGTGCGGTTGGCTGCAGTTGAACCTCGCCGGCGGCGATGGATGACGGGTCATCGAAAGGCGAAAACTGGGCCGCAGGCTGTTGTGGCGTGACGGCAGGACCGGCAGCAGCCATGGCTGCTGCAGCGGCTGCGGCACTGGCGGCGATGTCGTCAATGCCGGCGCTGCGATCCTTGGCGGCCCCGGGACCGCCACGGTCCAGTTCGCCAAGCTTGTCGATGATCTGGGCCAGCGTTTCGTGCACCGCTTCGAGGGTTTCCTGGGTACGCTGATCGGCGGCTTCGGCGTTTGCCCGCACCGCCGCAAGGCCGTCCTGCAGCGCCTTGAGCTCGCTGGGCGCTGCATCGCCTTCGGGATGCGAACCGGCTTCGGCCGCATTGGCGCCTGCGATCAACTCGCGCGTTTCGGCCCGGCTCTGCTCAAGACTGGCGAAGAGCTGCTGGATCGAGTTCTCGATCGCTCCGAGGCTGCCCATTTGCTGCTCGGTGGCGGCAAGGCGCTGTTCGATGTGGCTGAGCTGTCCGGCAAGCTGCGGGTCCGGCTGTGCGATGGCGGCACTTGAGGCAAACTGGTTGTCCAGCGCCTGGATGCGCTGCTCGAGATGGCCGATCTGCGGCTGCAGGTCCACCGCCGGCTGCGATACTACTTCAAGCTGCTGGCTGAGTTCGGCAATGCGCTGCTCGATCTGGGCGATCGGCTCGAGACCGGGCGCTTCCTCGACCCGGGTTGAGAGCTTCTCAAGCGCCGCCCGCAGGGCCTGGACTTCCTGCTCGGTCGCCGCCTGCTCGCGGATCTCCTCGAAACGGTTGTTCAGCTTGCCGATCTCGGCGTGAATCTCGGCAAGCCGGGAGTCTCCGGCACCCGACACGGACAGCTTGTCTTCTGCCTCGGCAACGAGCGCAGCAAGACGCTGCTCGATCGCCTGCGCCTCCTGGCGGGCCGCCTTGCTGGCAGACGCTTCAGCCTTCTGACCCAGCGCCTCGGCAGAATGGCGAACCGTGTCGATGCGCTCGGCAAGCTCGCGGATGCGGGCTTCAAACACCTGCTTCAGCTTCTTGTCGTCTGCGTTGCCGGCCAGGCTTTCAACCTGGCTGGCCAGTTCCACCATGCGTTGCTCAAGCGCAGCAACGGCCTCGGGGGATATTCCCTCCGTCTTCGGCGTGTCCGCGACCTTGCCGCCGATGTCGGCCAGCCGGTTCTGCAGCGCTGACATGGTCTCGCGCGACTGCGCCTCGGACTTGGCGATGTGATCAACGATGTTGCGGACAGCCCCTTCAAGAGCGGAAAAGCCCGGAATGTCTCGAGCCTTCAACTCAAGCGGGCGCTCGGCAATCTCTTCCACCCGCTCGCCCAGCCGCTCGACGCGATTGCCGAGATGATCGAGCGATGCATGGGTGCGCTGTTCGCCTGACTCGATCCGCTCGATCAGACGCTGCATGACCTGCGCGCTGGCGCCGGTTTCGACCGGCACAGCCTGATAAGCCGGCGCGGGAGCGGGCACGGCCGGGATTGCGGATTGCATGCTCGCAATACGCTCGAACAATTCATCGAGCTTGCGCGTCACCGCATTGTCGTGGTCACGGACCGGACTTTCAGCCGCTACAACGGACTGGCGCTGCTTGCCGGCGCTGCGGCGCGACACGGACGACGAAACCTTCTTGCGGGTTGCCCGGGCCTTTAGCTCCGCGTCTTCCTCGGCGGCCTCGAGAATCTTCTGGTTCAGCCATTCGCCGAGCGTGAGGCCTTCAGCGCGGGCAGCATCCTTCGCCACCTCACGGGCGCGACCGTCGATGCCCTTAACGCTCCATGGAATGCCTGGCTTCATGTTCAGTTCTCTTCTGTTCAGTCCCATCGCCACCTCACTGTGGCGAGCCCCGGGAATGCGAATCCATTCCCTGAACCTGAAGCTAAAAGTTAACTGGTTTGGTTAAGAACGGGTTAAGCAGCCGTCCCCGCCAGATACATATCTGCCGGACAGCCTGTACGGGCGCTCCGGCACGCCGGCGCGCGCCACGACAAGTTTACGAGAAAAACATTACGTAAAATGAGGATTGACGCCCGGCAACTGTTGGATCAGACAGAGATGCAGTCCGCAATCTGGCAGGCCGGTCAGACGCCAGAAGCCGGCAAAACCGCCTGATCTGGACCGCCACTGAAGTTCCGCAGTTCAATCATTTGATTGACGGGACATACGGCGGCCCTGTAGAAACACGGAATATTTTTGTTCCCGCTATCGGGAATCGGAGATCAATCATGACCAAGAAGCCGGTTGAGACTTCCAACCGCGACCGGACTTATTCGATAACCGAGTTGTGCAAGGAGTTCGACTTAACGCCGCGCACACTGCGTTTCTACGAACAGAAAGGCTTGTTAAGCCCGGCCCGGCGCGGCTGGACACGCCTGTTCTCGTATCGCGACCGTGCCCGCCTCAGCCTGATCCTGCGCGGCAAGCGGGTAGGCTTCTCGCTTGAAGAAATCAAGGAGATGCTCGATCTCTACAATCTGCGCGACGGACAGCTCACCCAGTTGCGCGTGGCGTCCACGAAGATGCGCGAACGCCTGAACGCCCTGCAGCAGCAGCGGATCGAACTCGACCAGGCAATCGCCGACCTGGAACGCACGGTGGAAATCGTTGACGGCATGCTGAGAGATCGCACCAGCGGGGGCGGCGGGGGCACCCCCTCATCGACGCCGATGGCCAGCGCCGGACATTAACGGCAGCTGCTGCTGCCCTCGATAAAGCTTCCAACGCCGGCCCACCATGGCCGGCGTTTTCGATTTTTCCCGCTCTCATGCTTGCCGCTACTGGCAGACTGGCTAGACTGCCGGATCACTGGATATTCAAACACAACCCCCGGCAACCGACATGACCTTGCCAGACCTTCCCCGACCTGCCTGGATGCGCGATGACCACGCCATGCTGGCCGAACAGTCCACCCGGTTCTTCACCCAGGAAGTCGCACCTCATTACGAACGCTTTGAGCGCGACGGCATCTTTGACAGGCAGGTATGGAACAAGGCGGGCGCTGCCGGGCTGCTGTCTCCGTCCGCACCGGAAGAGTTCGGCGGAGCTGGCGGAGACTTCGGCCACGATGCCGTGATCATCGAAGCGGCAGGCCGCACCGGTTGCGACGGGTTTGGCGGGCCGCTGCACTCGGCCATCGTGATGCCGTACATTCTTCACTACGGCTCGCCGGAGCAGAAACAGCGATGGATTCCGAAGCTGGTATCGGGCGAACTGATCGGGGCCATTGCCATGACCGAACCGGGGGCCGGATCGGACCTGCAGGGCGTCAGGACATCGGCGCGGCGCGACGGCAATCACTATGTCATCAACGGCTCCAAGACATTCATCACCAACGGCCAGCTGGCGAACCTGATCATCGTGGTCACCAAGACCGACCCGTCGGTCGGGGCCAGGGGCACATCGCTGTTCATCGTCGAAACGGAGCAGGTGGAAGGGTTCCGGCGCGGCCGCAACCTGGACAAGGTGGGGCTTGCCTCCAACGATACGTCGGAACTGTTCTTCGATGACGTCCGGGTGCCTGCCGATGCGCTGCTGGGCACCGATGAAGGCCAGGGCTTCATCCAGCTGATGCAGCAACTGCCGCAGGAGCGGCTCATCATCGCCATCCAGGCCATGGCGAGGATCGAGCGCGCACTTGCCGAGACCATCGCCTACGTCAAGCAGCGCAAGGCTTTCGGCAAGGCGATCATCGACTTCCAGAACACCCAGTTCACCCTGGCGGAATGCAAGACCGAAGCCACCGTGGCGCGCACCTTCGTGGACCACTGCATCGCCACTCATCTCGACAGCGGGCTCGATGCCACCACCGCCTCGATGGCCAAATACTGGGTGACCGACCTGCAGTGCAAGATCATCGACCGCTGCCTGCAGCTGTTCGGCGGTTATGGCTACATGAACGAATACCCGATTGCGCGGATGTTCCGGGATGCCCGGGTCGAGCGCATCTACGGCGGCACCAACGAGATCATGAAGGTGCTGATCGCGCGAAGTCTTTAGTCATTGATGCAATGCCGGACGGAAAACCGCTTCACACTTTTCCTGGCATTGCTTGATACATCGCAATGCCGGACGGAAAACCGCTTCACACTTTTCCTGGCATTGCTGCTAGTCGACGATGGCCTGGTAGACCAGCGCGCGCAATTCCTTGCGGTTGGGATAGCTGGACGATGGCAGCAGCTGGGTCAGGAATACCACCGACATTTCCTCGGCCGGATCACACCAGAAATAGGTCGACGCCATGCCGCCCCAGGAGAAATCACCCGGGCTGGCTGACAACATGGACTGTGCCGGGCTGATGTTGACCGCGAAACCGAGGCCGAAGCCGACACCGGTAAACGAGGTCTCGCACCAGGCGCTGGGGCCCAGCGTAGCGAGGTCGACGCCGCCGGGCAGATGGTTGGACGTCATCAGCTTCACGGTGCGCGGACCCAGCAGGCGCACGTCGCCCAGCGCGCCACCGCGCCGAAGCATCTCGGCAAAGCGCAGGTAGTCGTGGCCCGTTGAAACAAGGCCGCCGCCGCCCGACAAGGTGTTTACCTCTTCCTCGGCAAAGCTCGCAGGAAACTCGGGCAGGCCGCCGGCGGGGTCGAAGGCATAACAGCGGGCGAGCCGGCCCAGACTGGCGGCTGGCACCGTGAACGACGTGTCGTTCATCCCGAGCGGCCCGAGAATGTGATCGTCAAAGAACCGGTCGAGCGTCTGGCCCGACACCACTTCGACGATCCTGCCGACAACGTCAGTCGCTACCGAGTAATGCCAGCGCGAGCCCGGCTGGAACAGCAACGGCGCCTTGGCCAGACGCTCGACGGTTTCGGCGAGGCCGCCGGCGCGCTGGCCGAAATCGAGCCAGTTGTCCGCATAGGTCTGCGACAGGGCGTCGTTGTTGAAGCCGTAGGTCAGGCCGGACGTGTGGGTAAGCAGGTGGTGCACGGTCAACGGCCGCTTCAGGGCCTCGGTCTGGTCAAGCCGCCCGGCGCCGGGCGCCAGCACCCGCAGATCTCCAAAGGACGGAATGAAGGCGCTGACCGGATCATCAAGATGAATGAGGCCCTGTTCGTACAGCATCATCAGCGCGGCCGAGGTGACGGGCTTGGTCATCGAATAGATGCGAACCAGCGTTTCGGGCGTGTAGGGCGTTGCAGCCGCCACATCGCTCGCGCCGTAGTGCCCGGTCCAGGCAATGCGACCCTTGCGGGCAATCAGCGTGGCGGCGAACGGGTAGCGGCCGGCGTCCACGTAACGGCGCATCCAGGCGTCGATGCGGGTGAGGCGGGCTGCATCAAGGCCGCAGGCGGCAGGTGTCGAGGGTTGCAAAGGCATGGCCGGAATTGTTGCGGGAGAAGCAGGCCCAGGGTCAAGCGAAACCGGCAAGGCAGATGCCAGGCTTGCCAGAATGAACCTCAAATGAACGCCGCGGTCAGGTCCGGTTCAGCGCGCCACGGCTAGAACGGCAACAGTTGAGGCAACACCTCGACCCTCAAACCAGACTGACCCGAACGACCAGACAAGGAGAAACGCCATGTTCAAGAAGTCCCTCATTGCTGCCGCCGCCGTCCTGACCATCGCCGCCAGCATGGCCACCACCCCGGCGCAGGCGCTGTCAAAGAAAGGCGCATTCGCCCTGGGCCTTGGCGCTGCAACCGCCATCGGCATCACCGCGGCCCACGCAGGACAGCGCCGCCATTACGGCCACCGCACTTATGGTCACGGCCACTATGGCGGCCATCGCTGGAACTATCGCCGCGCCTACAAGCGCGCCGCGCGCAAGTGCGCCTACCGGTTCGGCCGTCACACGTGGCGGTGGGAGCGCTGCATGGCACGCCATGGCTTCTGATCATCCGCTTGCAGAAGCCTGAATGACACCACCGCCGGATTGACCCCGGCGGTGGCCTTACTCATGGTGACATTTAATGTGTAAAAGTGCACATCCGTGGTAGTCTTTGTGCGCTAGATATCGGGTCATCAACAGTGACCGGCGCCCCAGCGTCACCACACCAAAGAGGGATCAAAATGACCAGTTTCCGCACTACCGCCATCGCGGCCCTGGCCGCCATCTCCATGGCTGCCGTGATGGCGTCGCCCGCCGAAGCGCTGAACAAGAAGCAGCGGATCGGCCTCGGCATCGGCCTTGGCGCAATCGCCCTGGGCGCCGCCGCCGCCAGCGCCAACGCCCGTCACCGCGAGTACTACGATGATGACTATGACGATTATCGCAGCAGCCGCGCCTACCGCCGCGCCGCCAACCGCTGCGCCGACCGCTTCGGCTGGGAGACCCGGCGCTGGTACCGCTGCATGGATCGCGCCGGCTACTGATCCGCACATCAGCAGGTTTGCATTGTTTGCACCGCCGGAGGATCTGCTCCGGCGGTGTTTTTTCTGCATTCAAAGGTACCAGTCGTATTCCTGGCGCGAGATCGTTTCCATGAAGGCGGCAAACTCGGCCTGCTTCACCTCCGCGTAGATGTTGCAGTAGTCCTTGCCCAGGTAACCGGGCAGGATCTTCGCCTGCCGGATCGCATCCAGCGCCCGCCACAGGGTGAGCGGCAGGTTTTCGTCCACTTCCGATCCCGCATTGCCGGTGGCCTTGCTGCCTGCGTCAAGCTTGTTGGCCAAGCCATGATGGATGCCGGCCAGTACGGCCGCCATGACGAGATACGGATTGGCTTCGGCGCCGGCGGCGCGATGCTCGATGCGCCGGGCAGACGCCGGGCCGGAGGGAATACGGAAGGCGACGGAGCGGTTGTTGTCGCCCCAGTCGGTGGTGACGGGGGTGAAGTTGTCGGCCACGAAGCGGCGATAGACGTTGAGGTTGGGCGCGAACAGCGCCATGGCCTCCGCGTGAATTGCCTGCAGCCCGGCGATGGCGGCAGACAGTCTCTCATCAGCCCCCTTCCTGGCCGGGTCGAACACATTGCCCTGCCTGTCGGCAAGCGAGGCATGAATGTGAAGGCCGGAACCTGACTGTCCGGGAAACGGCACCGACATGAAAGTGGCGTCCAGCCCGTGTGCCCGGGCGACGGACCCAATGCAGCGGCGCAGCAAGACGGCGTCGTCGCAGGCCTTCACGGGGTCATCGGTATGCTCGAGGTTGATCTCGAACTGGCCGGGGCCGTACTCGGAAATCATCGTGGAGGTGGGCAGGTTCTGGGCCCGGCACGCCTGCTCGATGGCGGAGATGACCGGAGCGAACTCGTCCAGCTTGTCGAGCGACAGCACCTTGCCGGCGGCCTCGGTACGGCCATTGCGCGGCGAGTTGGCCGCAACCGGCTCGCCATTCTCGCCGCGTTCAGCCGAAATGAAGTAGAATTCAAGCTCAACAGCCGTGACCGGCTTCAATTTCAGCTCGCCGAAGCGCTCAACCACGCCTTTCAGCACGGTGCGCGGGTCATACCAGAGCGCCTCACCGGTGGCTGCGCTTTCCGGCTCGCACAGCACCTGGGCCAGCCCCGGCGCCCATGGGGCAGGCACCAGCCGGCCGGGGACGGGCCGCACGATGGCGTCCGGATCGCCATCCGAGAAGCCGTGTCCCATCGGATCGGCGGTGTTGCCCTGGACGTCGACAAGGCTCATGGCGGCGCAGACGGGCGTGCCGCTGACATAGAATTTTTCGATGTGGCTGCGAGGCAGCCGCTTGCCGTAGGCGTTGCCGCACAGGTCGATCAGCACTGCGTCGAGGTGGGTGATTTCCGGATGCGCCTTCAGGAAGGCGGCCGTTTCGGATATTCTTGTCATCTGGAGCCCCTGTTGCCGTTTGCCGCCAAGTGTAGGCGCGTGCGACAGGTGTTGCCAAGCGGGCCGATCTGTGGGTATAACCCGCGCGCTTGAACGAACCGTCCGGCCAGTGTGGGCTGCCGTGGCGGTTTTAATGCTTAGATACAACAAGCGCTCAGGCACGATGCTCATACCAACCGAGCGAAGCGAGGCAAGGCCGGCAGGCCGCCGCACGATGTGCGCCCCCGCGGAGCCGGCGACCGAACTGAGCAGCGGCGCCAGCGAAATGGAGACAGCAAAATGCCCAAGATGAAGACGAAATCGTCTTGCAAGAAGCGTTTCAGCTTCACCGCAAGCGGCAAGGTCAAGGCCGGCCAGGCAGGCAAACGCCACGGCATGATCAAGCGGTCGAACAAGTTCATCCGCAACCAGCGCGGCACCATGATCTTGGCAGAGGGTGATGAGCGGCTGGTCAAGGGCTTCATGCCCAACCGCTAACGGTACGCAAGGAGATCATACCAAATGGCACGAGTTAAACGTGGTGTGACCGCTCACGCGCGTCACCGCAAGGTCGTCAAGGCAGCCAAGGGCTATTATGGCCGCCGCAAGAATGTGTTCCGCGCCGCCGTCCAGGCCGTGGAGAAGGCCGGGCAGTACGCCTATCGCGACCGCCGCCGCCGCAAGCGCAATTTCCGCAGCCTGTGGATCCAGCGCATCAACGCCGCCTGCCGCGAACTGGACATGACCTACGGCCGATTTATCGACGGCCTCGGCAAAGCCGGTGTCGAAGTTGACCGCAAGGTGCTGGCCGATATCGCCGTGCGCGAGCCGGATGCCTTCAAGGCTCTGGTGGAAAAGGCCAAGGGCGCGCTGGCTTAACGCCTGAAGCGCCTTCCGTGCCGCGCAAGCGGGGCGGGTTTCAGATACGAACCGAGCAAGGCCGGGCCCTAACCCCGCAACATGATTGTGCGTGGTGAGGCCCGGTTTTTTTTGATTCTGAAAGAAGCAACATGACAGAGCTCTGTGAACTCGAAAGCCAACTGATCGCCGCCGTGACCGCTGCGGGCGACGAGGCCGCACTGGACGAGGTGCGGGTGTCGGCGCTGGGCAAGAAGGGCGTGATCTCCGAGCAGATGAAAACGCTCGGCAAGATGGACCCGGAAGAGCGCAAGACGGCCGGCCAGGCGCTCAACGCGCTCAAGGACAAGGTGGCTGACGCCATCGCCGCGCGCTCCACGACACTTAAGGATGCGGCGCTGGAAGCACGGCTGGCATCCGAGTTCGATGACGTCACCTTGCCGGTCCGGCCCGAACTGAAGGGCTCGGTGCACCCGGTCTCCCAGGTGTGGGAGGAGGTGGTGCAGATTTTCGGCGACATGGGTTTCGCAGTGGCCGAAGGTCCGCACATCGAGACCGACTGGTACAATTTCGGCGCGCTGAACATTCCCGAAGATCATCCGGCCCGGCAGGAGCATGACACGTTCTACTTCAATCCGAAGGAAGACGGCTCGCGCAGGGTGCTGAGAACCCACACCTCGCCGGTGCAGATCCGCACCATGGAGAAGTCCACCCCGCCGATCCGCATCATCGCGCCCGGCCGCACGTTCCGCTGCGACTCGGACCAGACCCATACGCCGATGTTCCACCAGGTCGAGGGACTGGTACTGGACGAGACCACGCACCTCGGGAACCTGAAATGGTGCCTGGAAGAGTTCTGCAAGGCGTTCTTCGAGGTGGACGAAGTGAAGATGCGCTTCCGCGCCTCGCACTTCCCGTTCACCGAGCCGTCCATGGAAGTGGACATCAACTACTCGGTCGAAAACGGCCAGGTAAAGATCGGCACCGGCAACAAGTGGATGGAGATCCTCGGCTCCGGCATGGTGCACCCGAAGGTAATTGCTGCCGGCGGGCTTGACCCCGACAAGGTGCAGGGCTTCGCCTTCGGCATGGGCATCGACCGCATCGCCATGCTGAAGTACGGCATTCCGGACCTGCGGGCCTTCTTCGAGGCCGACCTGCGCTGGCTGAGGCACTATGGCTTTTCGGCCCTCAATGTTCCGACCCTGCCCGGAGGCCTGTCATGAAATTCACGCTGAAATGGCTCAAGGAGCATCTGGAGACGGATGCCTCCGTTGAAGAGATTTGCGACGGCCTGATCGGCGTCGGCCTTGAGGTCGAGGGCGTCGAGGACCAGGCATCCGCGCTCTCGGCGTTCACGGTGTGCCGGGTGAAGGAAGCCCGCCAGCACCCCAACGCCGACCGGCTCAGGGTGTGCGACGTCGAGACCAGGGATGGCCTCGTGCAGGTGGTGTGCGGCGCGCCGAATGCGCGCACCGGACTAGTCGGCATCTTTGCCGCACCGGGCACGCACGTGCCGGGCACCGGAGTCGATCTTGAGGTCGGCACCATCCGTGGCGTCGAGTCGGCCGGGATGTTGTGCTCCGAGCGCGAGCTGATGATCTCGGACAGCCATGACGGCATCATCGACTTGCATGGCGACTTCGAGATCGGCATGAGCGC
>JAZBOA010000005.1:0-3096 GCA_036350935.1 Anderseniella sp.
ACACCGCGCACAAGAGGTTGGAGAGGAGCAACGACGGATAATGCCGTGAATGGTCGATACCGCGAGAGGGACACCCCACTTGGGTCAAAGCAGAATGACTACTGCGTGTAGTTGATCGGGACCCACTCGGCGGAAAGCATTATGGCCAGCGGCCATGTTCAAGCGCCGCACCCAAACAGGCCGGACACATGACCGCACCGACCAACCCAGGCATCAGCCGTCAAAAAACCCCTTGCCAACACGGAGCCGTCCACACATGACCCCGAGCGAACATTGCGGTGCAGTTCAGTTGATGCCACAGCAGAGCCCCATGTTCTGCAACTTCAGCAAAACTGTCTGGTGCGATTCCGGTGCAGCCGCAATGTCTTGGCGAAGGTTGGTACACCAAATGTCTGCCAAAGGTGACCAAGTTGGCAATTTGGAAGGACGGCTGCTCTGCTGCCGAAAGCGGTAGGGGATCATGACACGCTCTGTTCTTGAAGCCAGCTTTTCGCTTCTTCGATCGTCTGGAACATGTCCACCGGCTTACCCTGATTGCTCAAGGGTTCGTAGATATCGCGCAGTCTTGCGTGCCATTGCACAGGGCAGACAATTGCAATCTTATTGACATAGCGTCTGATTTCGAGGGCAACAAATTCACTATAGGCGCGGGCTTTCTCGTCTGAAGTTGCAGCTTCGTAATCTAGAACAATAAGCCAACGACCAATCTGAGCAGCGTCGATTTCCCTGAGAGCATCAGGAAAGCTGCTTTGGTAGTCTTCCATTGTCGGAGGGGCACGAAAATGAAAGGTCACGACCCCGTCTTTGGTATCGATTTTATAGTCGATTGCCATACGCCCCTCCTTCATTACTGACAGGCATCCAAATAACATATAGCGGGTCGCGGCACTTGGTCTTTCTGGCTCACCGGTCGATTCGAGCGAGTTCGACGCGGCGGTTCTGCTTGCGGCCCTGCAGTGTATCATTTAGGCCTTTCGGTTGCGATGATCCGAGGCCTTGCGCGTTTCAAGTCCCCTCCTCTTCGGCAGCCGGGATAACGGTCACCGGTTGGGGTTCAAGGAAACGCCAAACTAACGATCAAGAAGGTTCAGTTCAACTTAATAGACGCACCTATAACTGGACCGTACTGCGTCACGTCCCAGATGAAGCTGCCAGACTTGTAGTCGGTTCCAGTTCCACGGAAGCCCGCATACACATCAAGCCAGTCGTTCCACTGATAGCCAAGATTTGCCGACACGTCCCAAACGAAATCTGACGACACGCCGAAACCGCCTATGAGCGCAGTACCGTTCGCATACCAGTTCTCATTGAAATCCATGCGCCCCTTGGCGCCGAATATTGGGTCCACCCAAGTGGCTCCGTCAGAGAGCTCAAACCCATCTCCGATACCAAAGTTCACATCGATATCGATGCGCACATCATTGATGCGAACGCCACCCAACAAGTCGACGTACATGTTGTGTCCTTCAATCGCCCTGTAGCTTCCGAGCACCGTCGCCATGACCTGGCTGAAGGCAACGTCCGTATCCGCGGTAACTATTCCACCTAAATCGATTTCAGCGGTCGACGACACGTCGAGGTAGAAGACATCATAGACCAAACCGAAATCGCCATATCGGACCTCACCAGCCCCCATATAGACCCCGTCCAATACTTTCAGGAAATCACCGAGGTTCGAAATGATATCGATTGGCGCCAGATCAACCTCAACCGACGACCCGAGTACGCCGACCGTACCATTCACACCAGGCAACCACAGATAAAGCGGTACAATATTGAACTCGAAACCAGATTCCGTAGTGACCTGATACTCCATAGGCGTTGGAAAGTCGGCGGCCAATGCTTGATGGGAGACAGGGCTTCCCGCCGACAGTGCCCACAACATGGGACAAGCGGCAATAAGCAGTTTGGACCAAGAGCGCATAATCTGATCTCCGTTTCGAAGTACGGCTGAAAGATACCCGTATATAACCTAGACTTATAAAACCACCCCCGTATCCCCTCTCTCGCGAAATGACTGCTCGTGGCACACTTCGAACTAGCGAGGCCGCACCAGAAATTGAGAGCTTTCGGGGCACAGCAGACATTGTTCGAGGAGGTCGAAGCTGACCTGCTCCCCTGAACTGTACTCGTTTTGAGGTTAGTCTGTTCCTTCGATTGACGTGCTCCCCATCATTGGACCGCTCCGGGCGGGAACTCCCCGGGGGTTGAACTCACAGGCTGCTTGCCGCCGATGGCACGATAGCTATTGCCCCATAAATCATGTCGGTAAGGATCCGATCCTTTAAGGTTGCCATGTTTCCAGTCCCATTGTGGCTTTGTCGGCTTTAGCCAGTTCATGATGCTCTAATTGCAAAGCTTCATTATCACAGCGGTATTTGCGTTCGCTGCTAGGGGCCTGTCAACCTGCCGGCACGACGGCGAGTCATGTTTGCGGTGGCGTTTACGGAGTCCGAGAAGAAAGCAGACGGCGGGAACTGGCACATTCCAGACTCTCCGAGTCGTCCTTCAAAACGACTGCTTTAGGAGGTGAAGCAGACATTTTCTTCCGGGATGACAAACTGCAAGTAAAGACCCGCACCCTTCACCAATCGACTGGACTTTCCTGGCCAACTGAGCATGGATGTCCGACACTAGGCGCGGATCGCCGCGAGGACGTACGGCGCTATTGACAACCTCTGACGCCCGCCGGAGCGCGGGCTCGGGGTGGTGCAGGCATCGGATCGACCGACGCCTCAACCACGGAGGTTGTCATGAGTGCCCAGCCAGAAGCCCAGTCTGCTTTGAAAGCGGCTGCCAAGCCGGGCAAATCTGCCCGGCAAAAACAGTCAGCCAGCAAAGCCGACCTTGTCCTGCGAGCCCTGCGACGGAAGTCCGGTGTCAGCCTTGATGAGCTGTGCAAGCTGACAGGCTGGCAGGCGCACAGCGTCCGGGGCTTCCTGTCCGGCACGGTCCGCAAGAAGCTCGGCTATGAGGTGATCAGGCACCAGGACGCCAAGGGTGTAACCCGTTACTCGATGGGCAAGTCGGAGGCAGATTCATGAACGGCGCTGGAGGTTCAGTTGAGGTAGATGCCGGGCTTGCCGGCATTGCGTC
>JAZBOA010000006.1:0-22000 GCA_036350935.1 Anderseniella sp.
CAGGTCATCCTGGGTGAGCTTCTGCTGCGCCAGAGCGCGGTTGAAGTTGCCGCTGAAGCCAGCCGCTGCGCCCAGCGCAATGGAGGCGTTGACCGTGTATTGCAGGAAGTCTCTTCTGGTGAACATGGCCGCAGTTCCCTGTGTTTCAGCCGATTTCAGTTAAAAAAAGGGCGGGCAGATGGGTGACATGCTGCCCGCCGCAGGGGTTTTGTATGTGGCAGACTGCCTTACTGGCGAACGGCCGGCGTTTCTACCGACAGACCGGTGCCGCGCCAGGTCACGTAGACCTCCAGTGCCATCAGGTCGTCAGAAAAAGCCTTCGGGAATGTAGCGCGCACGTCGCGCAGGCAGCCGCGGAAGCGATTGTGGACCGAGACGAGACCTGCATTCTTCAGCCGGTAGGTGGGAAAGCCGTTGACCTGCCCCTGGCTGAGGTGGTCGGCGCGGATCATCTTGCCCATCAGGTCTTCGTGGCAGTTCGAGCAGGACAGGTTGAGCTGGCCATGCCGGGTGTAGTAGATCTCCTTGCCCTTGTCCCACCACGACTGCAGTTCGCCCTGGCTCAGATCGACCGCAATCGGGGCTCCCAGCGACTGGTGCTTGATGTACGCCGTCAGTTCCTTCTGGCCGCCCTTGTCGAACTCGTAGGGCTCGGCGCCCATGTTGTTCTCGCGGCACTTGTTGATCTGCAGCTCGATGTTGATCGGGCGGTTGGCGTCCTTGTCCCACTTCGGGTAGTTGGCTGCCACACCCTTCATGCTCTCAGCCGCATCACCGTGGCAAGAGGCGCACGACTTGCCCTCCTTGCCCTCGACCGTGTTCCAGATTACCTGGCCTTGCTCGACACCCAGCATGGCCGGATTGCTGAACGTGTCGGTTTGCAGGGCCCGAGTCTCTTCGGTGCGGAACAGCCAGCCCGACAACACCTCGTCGAACGGATGACCTTCCGGCGCCTTTGTCCGCGAAATCATGTCCTTGCCGTCGATGGTCAGCTTCTCGTCAACCGGATCGGCCATCAGGCTGCCGGCGCCGAGAACGGTTGCGGCGGCCACGGCTGCTGCGGCGATTTTAAGATGGATCTTCACTTTTGTTTCCTCCCGGGCGTTGCCCGGAGCCGGGCCGTTTGCCGGCCCGGTCCCCGCAGTTTTCTGCTTTGGTTTAGTTGACTTCGATCTTCTTCTCGTCGGTGTAGACCGTGCCGTCGTCATCCACCCAGGTGAACTTGAACGTGCCGCTCTCGTTCACCTTGGCGGTAAACTCGAAGAACGGGTTGGCGGAGATCGCCGGGTCAATATCGGACTCGAACACCTTGGTTCCGTTGAACTCGCAGGTGAACTTGTTGATGATCTTGCGCGGGATGACGTTGCCGTCCTTGTCCTTGCGCTGTCCTGATTCCATGGTGTGGCTGATCAGGGTCTTGATGGTGATGACCTCACCGGCCTTGGCCGAATTCGGCACCTTGACGCGTGGTTTTGCCATTGTCCTGTTTCCTCTTAGAAAGCCTTAGCCGCCGCAGCCGCCGATGGTGACCTTGACGAGCTTGGTGTCGGAATAGACCGAGCCATCCTTCATCTTGGCGACCGCAATGACGTTCTGGGTCTTGGCCAGCCGCATGCGGGTGGTGGCCTCGGCCTTGCCGCTCAATTCCGTAAAGTGGAAGGTGGCAACGGCCGGGAGCGGATTGCCATCGGCAACCAGCATCACCGACTCCACCAGGTCGTCGCCCGACATGGCGCTTTCCACGGATACGGAGATAGGCACCGTGTTGCCGTTTTCGGCGATTTCAGGGGCATTGAGCGACACCTTGCCGGCCGTCGGCTCCTTGCCGCCAGTGAACTCCATGATGTACTTGGTGGCATCCTCGGCGCTGGCGAACACCGGCGCAATCTGGATGCCCGTCATCGCGAGGGCTGCGGCGCTGCCGGCCAGTCCAAGCGTCTGTCTGCGGGTAAGTTGCATGGCTTGTCTCCTATTCCTTCAGTGTGGCGAGGTATGCCAGCACATCTTCAACGTCCTGCGCGCCCAGGATGGTCTTTCCGACCGACTCTTCGCGCACATCCTTACCGACTTCCAGTGTGTAGAAGCCGGGCATGGTCGTGTCGGTGAAAACCTTCTTGGAATCCACCAGGATGGCGCGCAGTTGCGCCTCGTTCCAGCGGCTGCCGACGCCGTCGAGCGACGGTCCCACGTCACCGTGGAAAAGCTGGTCCTTCATGTCTGTGTTGGCATGGCAGGCCAGGCAGTTGCCCAGCCGCCGGTTGGCGAAGACCTCACGGCCCTTCGCCGGGTCGCCGGGTGTTCCGGTCAACGATACTTCCACCGTCATGTCGTCGGTGAACTTCACTTCTGCCGGTGCCAGTTCGGCGGCCATCGCCGCGCCCGAGATGGCAAACGCCAGTCCCAGCCCTGCGACAGCACTTTGCAGGATTGCCCTCATCAGTTTCCTCCACGCTTGTGTTTTTTGTTTTGCAGAACCCTAGAACAGGAATCGTTCTGGAGCAAGATAAATTCACAGTTTTGAATAGGTGATTATATTCACCCTTCGTCAACAGCTCGCCCGGGCACACTTGCCGGCGCCGCTGGCCCGCTCAATCAGTGTTCTTCTTGCCGGCAGCCTGACGCTCGCGGATGCGCCGCGCATGGTAGCGCTGGAAGTCTTCGTCTGTCTCGTAGCCCTTGATGTGCACCCACTGGAACATGTCGAGGAAGGTGCCCTTGCTGAATGCGCCGGGCATTACCGCCACGGTCTGTGACGCCAGGTCCTTGCCTTCGGCGGCTTCCTCGGGGAAGAAGAAGATGGTGGGCGTGAACAGCACCCGCCACTTGCGCGCCGCCGTCTTCTCGGTCAACGCCTCGCCGTCAAGGTCAACGACCTCCTCGTCGCCATGCAGGTTGTACTGGACCATCATGTAGTTGGCCTTGATGAAGTCGCGCACTTCCGGGTCGGAGAGCACCTTCTCGTGCACCTCCTTGCAATAGCTGCAGCCGCGCTGTTCGAAGATGATGGCCAGCCGCTTGCCTTCCGAATTCGCCTGGGCAAGGTCCTCCTTGAGGTCGCGGAAGGTTTGCGAGAACCACGGCTCCTTGTGCAGGCCGTCCTCGCCCAGTTGCGCGGCCAGCACCGGAACGGCAAAGCCGAAGATGAAGACCAGAAAAGCCGTTAATCTGCGCATCTGTGTTGCTCCTTCAACCGATTGTACCAAGGCTGGGGAACCATTCCAGCATCAGGTACGAAAGCCACGACATGGCGCCGGTGATGAACAGGATACCGGTCACCACCAGCAGGCCGCCAGTTATTTTCTCGACCAGCCCCATATGTTTGCGGAACCGCTTCATCGCGTCCATGAACGGGCGGAAGAACAGTGCCGCAAAGACGAACGGGATGCCAATGCCCAGCGCATAGGCCAGCAGCAGCAATGCTCCGCGCATAACGTCCGCCTGCTGGCCGGCAATGAACAGGATGGCGGCCAGCACCGGACCGACGCACGGGGTCCAGCCGAAGGCGAATGCCAGCCCCACCACGTACGCGCCGGCGAGCCCCACCGACTTTTTCGGGCCCTCAAGGCGGAAGTCCCGGTACAGCAGGCCGATCCGGAACACCCCGAGGAAATGCAGGCCGAGAATGATGATGATGACGCCGGCGATCACCGACAGTGTGTCCAGGTGGCGGGTAATGAAGCCGCCGAGAAACGACGCGCTTGCCCCCATGGCCACGAACACCGTGGCAAACCCGGCCACGAATGCAACGGAAGACAGCACAACCTTGCGCCAGGCGGCCGCCGGCATCTCCTCGTCGCTCAGCTCCGTCAGCGACGTGCCGGCGAGGAAGCAGAGATAGGGCGGAACCAGCGGCAGGACACAGGGGCTGACGAAAGAGAGAAGTCCGGCCAGCAACGCGCCGAGGAATGTGACGTCAAGCCCCACCTGCGAACTCCATGGCAAAGGCTATAATATTCATATTCAAATTTTCTAATTTGTCGTAGACTGTCAATCATGGAATCGAGCCGCCGCACATTTTTTTCATTCCTGCTCGCTGCCGTGCTCGCCGTGCCGGTGCTGGCGGCAGGGCACGGAATGGCGCGCGCCGCCGAACTGCTGATGTTCGAGCAGGCGGGTTGCCACTGGTGCAAGGTCTGGGACGAGGAAGTCGGCGTTGCCTATCCGAAAACCGCCGAAGGAAAGCTTGCGCCGCTTCGCCGCCTTGATATTCACGGCAAATTGCCGGAAGAACTGAACGGGCTTGCTCCGGGCAGGTTTACCCCGACGTTCGTGGTCTGGCATGAGGGCCGCGAGATCGGCCGCATCCAGGGTTATCCGGGCGGGCACTTCTTCTGGCCTATGCTGCAGGATATCCTGAAGCAGGTCGACCCGGGGATTGGCGAGGCTGCCGCAGGCGGTTCGCCGTCCTGAACACGAGAGCTGAAAGGATTCGTGTCGACATGAGCATGGCAGCGGACCTCGACAGTGAGGTAATCCTCAACGACATGATGTCGAGCGCGAAGGACGCGACCGACTTCCTGAAGGCGCTGGCCCACGAGGGCCGGCTGGCCATCCTGTGCCGCCTGTCCGACGGCGAATGCACGGTTACCGAACTGGAGGAACTGCTCTCGGCCCGCCAGGCAGCGGTTTCGCAGCAGCTGGCGCGGCTGCGGCTGGAAGGCCTCGTCAACACGAGGCGCGAGGGCAAGACGATCTATTATTCCATAGCCGACCCCCGCGTCCGGCAGATGATCGGGCTGCTCTACGAAATGTTCTGCGAAAACAAAAAAGACTGTTAAGCTGACCTCCCACCGGCGCCAGGCCGGAAACGCGGCAAGAGCGGAGCAACCGTCTGCCGGGCAAGAAGGCAGCGCAAGACTGCCCCTAGTGAGGAACAGGCGGATGGAGGAACTTTCGCCCGGCGCCATTGCTGCCATTGGCGGCCTTGCAGGCGGCATTGCCCTGGGCTTTGCGGCAAGGTGGGGCCGGTTCTGCACCCTTGGCGCCATCGAGGACGCCACGCTCGGGGGCAGCCGCGGCAGGCTCTCCGCCTGGGGGTTGGCCATCGCCGTCGCCATGGCCGGCACCTTCGGCCTCGACCAGGCCGGCCTGATTGACCTCGACCGAAGTTTCTACCTGTTTTCCCCCACCACCATGATCGCGACCGCGTTCGGCGCGTTCCTGTTTGGCCTCGGCATGTCGCTGGTCGGCACCTGCGGGTATGGTACGCTGGCCAGGCTTGGCGGCGGCGATCTCAAGTCGATCGTGACGTTCCTGTCGCTTGCCGTGGTCGCCTACGCGACCATGAGCGGCCTGACCGCGTATGTCCGGGTGTGGCTGTTCGGCCTGCCCCAGCCGCTTGCCGAGGCCGCCGGCTTTGCCCATGCGGCTTCACGCACCTTCGGCGGCGAGGTTCACGCCTGGGGCTATCTGTCAGCCGCCCTGATTGCTGCCATTGCACTGACCAGCCGGGACCTGCGCCGCGAGCGCCGCTACCTGGTGGCAGGAACAGTTGCCGGGCTGGCCATTGCCTTTGGCTGGTTCGTGACCGGCTATCTGGCATACGATGATTTTGCCCCGCACCGGCTGGAATCCTACACATTTACCGGCCCGCCCGGCGATGCGCTGATGTACCTGATGACCGCAACCGGGGCATCGCTGGAGTTTGGCGTGGGCGCCGTGGCGGGCGTCATCATCGGCGCCTGCCTAACCTCCATCGCGCAAGGTTATTTCCGCTGGGAGGCGTGCGACGATGCCCGCGAGATGCGCCGTCAGATCTTCGGCGGCGCACTGATGGGCTTTGGCGGCGTCACTGCCGTGGGCTGCACGGTGGGGCAGGGCATGTCGGCGTTCTCGGTGTTGGCCTGGACGGCCCCGGTGGCGTTGGCCGCGATGTTCTGCGGCGCCTGGCTTGGCCTGCAGATCCTGGTCCGCGGCAGCGTGCGCGACCTGATCGCCGAGATTGCCTACCATTTGAACCCTGGCCCGCGTGAACGCCAGGACCAGTAACATGAAGAAGGGCGCTCCATTGCCTGAAGCGCCCCGCCTTGCAGTCTTGTTGACAGATCAGGTTAGCTGAACATGTCCGTGGTGATCGAGGTGTACCAGCCTTCCGACTCCTCGTAGGTCGTCTTGCGCAGTTCGGCGGTCTCGCCGGTCTGCGAGATGAACGAGTCGACCGACTCGATCTTCTCCGCGCCGGGCTGGTAGCTCGCGCCCACCTTGATGCCGTCATTGTCGTAGATGAGGCTCCAGCAGGTGTTGGAATAGCGGGCCGGGAACACCTTCGATCCGGTCAACTCGCCGCGGATCGCATTGGCTGCCACCTTGGCCTGGCTGTTGGCCGAGAAGCCGGATTTCGGCATGTCGCCGGCAACCGTTGCGTCGCCCAGCACATAGATGTCGGCATTCGCCTTGGCCGCCATCGTCGCCTGGTCGATCGGCACCCAGTCGCCGTCGGTCACGCCGGCGGCAAAGGCGATGGAACCTGCCTTCTGGGCCGGAATGACGGTGGCCGCATCAGCCTTGAACGTGTCGATGTCGGTGACGATTTCCATGGTTTCCGGATTGACCGACTTGATGCCGCCGTGCACGTCGGGACCGAGCCACTCGACCATGCCGGTATAGTGCTTCTGCCAGCCTTCCTGGAACAGCGCCTGCTTGGAGAACTTCTCCTTCGGGTCCAGCACGATGATCTTGGCGGTCGGATTCTTGACCTTCAGGATCTTGGCGATCATCGATACGCGCTCGTAGGGTCCGGGAGGGCAGCGGTACGGGTTCGGCGGGGCCACCATGACGAAGGTGCCGCCTTCCTTCATGGCCTCCACCTGCGCCTTGAGCAACTGCACCTGTGTGCCTGACTTCCAGGCGTGGGGCATGGCATCCTGCGCCTCGACCGAGTAGCCCTCGACGCTGTCGTACTTGATGTCGATGCCGGGCGACAGCACCAGCTTGTCGTAGGGCACCGAGGCGCCGGACGCGAGCATCACCTTCTTGCCAGCCGTATCGACCGAGGCTGCCCATTCATGCACCACGTTGACGCCGTGGTTGAAGGCGAGCGTCTCATAGCCATGACCAATGGAGTCGTAGCCGCGATAACCGCCCAGATAGAGGTTGGAGAAGAAGCAGGTATAGTACCGCTTCGACGCCTCGATAAGGGTAACGTCGATGGCGCCGCCTGAATCCTTGGCGAGGTAGCGCGCGGCGGTCGCGCCGCCTGCACCGCCGCCGACCACCACCACGCGGGGCTTGGCGGCGCGGGCGATATTGGGCGCGGCAAGCAGCCCTGTGGCGGCTGTTCCGGCAAACAAGGCACTGAAATGGCGTCTGTTCATGCTCGTCATCTTCGTCTCCTCCCGTTTTCAATCTGCTTTGAGTGAGGCGTAGTAAACCGCCAGCGCGGCCATCTGTTCATCGTCAAGCCGTCCGGCAATTGTCTGCATGGTCGGATTCACGAGTTCCTTGTTCTTGTAGGCGGTGAGAATGGATACCATGCCGGCAGCATCCATGCCTGCAATTTGCGGAATGCCCGGGTTGTGGCCGCTATCGGCGTGGCATGCCACGCACTCCGACGACAGATACTGGCCATACTCGATGTCGCCGGTCACCTCTTCTGCATGAGCGCCGGCGCTTGCTGCAGCCAGCAGGCAGGCCGCCAGTGCAACAGCCTTCATGCGTTCCTCCCAGTACGTTGAACTCATATTATATTATTTGAATGTTTTATCCGCCGGTGCAGAAAGTCAAGCTGCAGTGCAGCATGACCGTGGCCGCAGCGTGTCCGCCGCCCGGGCGGCCGGTCCGTTTACTCGGCGGGTTGCAGGCTGTTGCCGCCTGACGCGGATGCGGCGGATTGCTGGCGCGACTGCCATGCCATGGCGCCATAGCCCCCGGCGGCGATGGCCAGCATGGCGATTACCGATGACAGTGAGGCGGTGCTCAGGCCCGTCAGCGCCTGCCCGACCGAGCAGCCCAGCGCAGTGACGCCGCCAAAACCCATCAGCAGGCCACCGGCAATGTAGCGCACCAGCGAGCCTTCGCTCTGGAAGCCCTGGTAGCGCAACCGGCCGCCGATCAGGGCGCTCACGAAGGCGCCCGCAAGCACGCCGGCCAGCAGCGCAATGGAGAAGCGGATGGTGTCGCCGGTGAAGATCATCAGGTACTGGATGGTTTCCCCGGCGGGGGCAACGAAGCTCAGCGATGCAAGTTGGGTTGGTTCGAACTCGTCGGCGCCGACGATGCCGGTGACCACCCAGCCACCCGCCACGGCAAGGCCGACGAGTGCACCCGTTGCAAGGCCGCGCGCACCGTGGCGCACCACCAGCAATACCAGCAGTCCGGCCAGCACGGCGCCAATCACCCCGGCAACGGCCAGGTGCGAAACTGCCCCTGCCTCATACAGCGCGCCCGGCGAGGTGCCGGTTGCCCAGGCGCCTTCAAGCCAGATGCGGGGGTAGGAGAGAATACCGCGCAGCGTGGCGTAACCGGCAATGCCGGTGACCAGCAGCGTCACCAGCGCCCGGCCGTTGCCCGATGCGGCCAGCACCAGCAGACGGCTGACGCATCCGCCGGCCAGCACCATGCCGATGCCGAACAGCACACCGCCCGCCACCAGCGCCAGCGGCTGCAGGCCCACCGACCAGTAGATCGACTGTGCGAGATCAATGTTCTGTGTAGCGAACAAGGCCTGCGTGCCGGCCAGCGCCACCAGCACCGCTGCCAGGTATTGCTTGGTGCGCGGCATGCCGTTTCCAGCCGCGGCGCGGCTCTCGTTGCCCGGTGCCCACTCAGCCAGCGCGGCACGTGCGCAATAGCGGCTGAATTCCGCCACGAAACCGAAGAAAATACCGACTATGAACGCCCCCCATACCACCAGGGTGGCGGTGCCGTGGGCTTCGCGCAGAAGGTCAAGCTGTTCAATCATGATACCGCTCCAGGCTGGCGGGCAGCACCTGCCGGGCACTGCCTTCTGGAGCGTTCTTTATATCAAACGATGCGTTCGATCAAGTCCTACTCGAACTCCATCTGCTGGAACACCCGGCCCGCGTTGCGGGTGGCAAGCTCGTTGAACGTGTGCAGATGTCGATAGGGCGACTGGTCCACGTAGAAGGCCTCGTCGAGCCCGCCGCCATTGTCGATGTGCTCGCGAATCTTGCCGCGCAGGTACACCAGGTAGTCATGGGTGTAGCGACGCACCTGCGCCATGTTGGTGGGATGGCCGTGGCCCGGGATGACGTAGACCGCGCCCAGTTTTTCGAACTCGTTCTCCCAGGTCTCGACCCAGGCCGCCGTGTCGGTGTCGTCGAAGATCGGCAGCATCCGCTCGTGGAAGGCCATGTCGCCGGCAATCACCAGCTTCTCCTCCGGCAGCCACACCTGGATGTCGCCAGGGCTGTGCGCGGGGCCGAGGTGCAATACCTCGATCTTCATGTTGCCCATCGACACGTCCTTCCTGTCGGTGAACGTCTCGTCCGGCTTGTGGATGCAGGTCTTGCCGGCCCGGTCCTTCAACACCCCTTCGGCGGACTGCAGGATCTGGTGGCTGGTCTTCTCGAACTCGTGGGCGGCGTCTTCGTGGGCCAGCACCTTCACGCCCTGTTCCGCCCAGTAGCAGTTGCCCAGCGCCGCATGGCCCTGGCCGTTCTCGTTGATGACGAGCTTCACCGGCTGGTCGGTGATCGCCTTGATCTCCTTGTGCAGCGCCTCGGCGAGGCCGTAGCTGCCGCCGCCATTCACCACGATGACGCCGTCGCCGGTAACGATGAAGCTGAGGTTGTTGTTGTGGCCGGCGTTTTCATAGGTCGGCGGTGCGGTGGCGCCGATCGAACTCCACACGTTGGGGATCACCTCGACGGGAAACGAATACAGCAGTGAGTCAGGGTACTGGTCGGGAATGTTCTCGTTGGCCTGGGCCACGCCCGCAAGCCCGAGAAGGGCGGCGGCCAGCATCGTCTTGATGGTGTTTCTCATGGGCCTCACCCCTGATCCGCGATGAACATGAAGCCCGCGTCCTTCTTCTCCACGCGGCCGGTACCCGGATGCGGCAGGTGATAGCCAACGAGGTGGGTCTTGTCGCCGGCAAGCCGGTCCAGCAACGCCTTGCGCGCGGCCACGCCCTGTGCCGGGTCGCTGTCAATGCCCATCTCCCAGTCCGGATGCGAGAACGAGTATTCCGCGTTGGTCAGCACATCGCCCACCACCATCAGGCTGTCGCTGCCCTTCTGGACGACGAACGATATGTGGCCCGGCGTATGGCCCGAGGTATCGAACGCCTCGATGCCCGGCAGCACTTCGGCGCCCGGCTTGAAGCGCGTGGTTCTCTCCTCGATGGCTTCCATCATCCGCTTGGCGCCCACGGCGAACGACTGGCGGTCTTCCGGCACCTTGTTCACCGTTTCCGGGTCGTACCAGTAATCCCACTCGGCTTCTGACATCATGTACTCTGCGTTGGCGAACACCATCTCGTCGAAGTCGTCGATGACGCCCCAGATGTGATCGGGGTGGGCATGCGTGAACAGCACGTGGGTCACCTCGTCTGGCGCCACGCCGATGGCGTCAAGACCGTCCTTGATCTTGCCGGCGCTGGACATGAAGTTAGGCCCCGAGCCTGCATCGAACAGCACGGTGCGCTCGCCATCGCGGTAAAGCGTCAGGTTGAGCGGCGATTTCACCATGTCGTTCTCGATGGGGTGGCTCTTCAGCCAGGCCTCCCGGTCGCTCTCGGGAATCCGGCCGAGTACCATCGATACCGGCAGCTGCAGGTGCCCGTCGCTGACGATGTCAACGCTGGCCTCGCCCAGCTTCATGCTGGCCTGCGCCCATGCGCGCACCGGCATCAGCCCGGCGGCAGCGCCAGCCGCGGCGGCTGAAACGATCAGTTGTCTGCGAGTGATCATGGCGTCCTCCCTGGATCGCGATTTGTTTCTTATAAATATACAAATTATTGAATATGTGCTGGCAAGGCAAGCCGCTTCCGGTTTTTTCATACGCGGCCGCCGGGTTGACCTCCGTCAATGCAGGGCAGGGGTGGAGGGGCTAGTCTTTGCACGAATGAACTGGGGAAGAAGCCGATGCTCGCACAACATGCCTCGCCTGTTTTCCGCACGATACAGCTTGCCATGCTGGCGGGGCTGCTCGCGGCGATGCATCTGCAGCCAGCCCTGGCCACCTCCAGCACGGGGCTGTCAGGCACTGCCAGTCCGGCCGAACTCGCCACCGCACGCGATGACTTCATCACCTGGTGCAGCGGCTGCCATGGGGACGACGGCAAGGGTCGTGGTCCCGTCGCCATTGAGCTGAAGACAAAGCCTGCCGACCTGACCGCCATTGCCGCCCGCAACGGCGGCACGTTTGACCGCGAGCAGGTTTACAAGCAGATCGAGGGTCTCGACATGCCCGCCTCGCACGGTACCTCCGACATGCCGGTATGGGGCGCCTGGTTCGTGCACCAGGCCATCGGCGAGGGGGTGCTGATCGAGGATGCCCGCACGGCGGCGAAGGAAGCGACACAGCGCATCAACAACCTGGTGAAGTATCTGGAGTCGCTGCAGCAATAGCAACCTGCAGCGATGGCGAAGGAGGCCGGCTCGGCAATGGCACATCTTGTATTCAGTGATGACGAGCGACTGTTCGATGGCCAGTGCGTCCGCTTCAAGGGGTGCGCCGCCGGCAAGGACGTGCAGTGCGGCGTCACCGTCTACGCCCTCAAGCATCACTGCCCGGAATTGCCGGTGGACGGCCTGTTGCCGGGTGAACTGTTTCTGGAGGCCTATGACCGGCTCGCCAGCGACATTCACCATGCTGCGCGGCGCAAGTACGAGGCAGGCGAGTTCGAGACCGGAAGCCCTGTGATGATAATGGTGCATGACCATGACTTTGTTTGAGACGGGGAGAGACGCCTTGGGAAACCGGTCGGAAATGATCATCAGGCTGATCGCGCTGTCGTGTGTGCTGTTGCCCGCTTCCGCCGCTGTCGCCGCTGAAACTACTGGGCGTGAGGGCTTCGATGCGGCGGCGCTGTACAAGGCCAGTTGCGCACCGTGCCACGGTCTTGCCGGCGCCGGTGACGGGCCGGTTGCCTCGGTGCTTGCCAGCGAGATGCCGCGGCTGGATGACCTGACCAAACGGGCCGAGGGCGTCTATCCGGCCGACTACGTGCGCGAGGTGATCGATGGCCGCAGCGAAATCGGCGCCCACGGCAGCCGCGAGATGCCGGTCTGGGGCCTGCGCTTCGAGCGGCTGTACCAGTCGCAGCAGGCGCCGGGACAGCAGAGCGATGCCGAGGCCAGAGCCTCGGCCGGCCTGCTGATCGGTGAACTCGTCGATTATATCCAGACCCTGCAGACAGAATGAACCGGGGTCCGGCAACAGCTTCAATAACAGGAGGAATGATGATGATCCGACATATTCTCGCCGCCGCCGCCGTTTCGCTTGCCCTCGCCACAACGCCAGTTGTACCGGCGCTGGCCAATGGCGAGGAGACCCGCATGCAGACCGTGGACGCGGCTTTTGACACGGTCATCCAGGACCTGCAGGACGCCATCATCAACCGGGGCCTGGTGATCGATTATGTCGGCCACGTCGACACCATGCTGGAGCGCACCGCCGAGGCTGCCGGCGTCAAGGAGACGCCTTACCTGAACGCGCGCTACATGCAGTTCTGCTCGTCCGCACTGACCCACGAGGCGGCTGCGGCCGACCCGTCCAACCTGTCGATGTGCCCCTACCTCGTATTCGCCTACGAAGCGCGCACCGCGCCGGGCAAGGTGGTGATCGGGTATCGTGCGCCGGATGTACGCAGCGATGCTGCCTCGCAGGCTGCAGGCGCCCTGGTCGAGGCACTGTTGAAGGAGATCGTCGATGAGGCTATTGCGCAATAGGTCTGGACAGGCCGTCCTGGCCGGCATCGCGCTGTTGCTGGCGGCAGTCGGCCCGCAGGTTTCGCAGGCCGGTACCAGGGTCATTATCGGCAGCCCGTTCTTCTACGATGATGGGCCGGTGACCATCTGGGTCACCATCCGGGCAAGGCCGGGCGAGGGCGCCTGGGAGGCGTGCCGGCGCATCTACCAGCGCGATGTCTACCAGGTCATGCCGCTGCGCGATGGCCGCGTGCGTTGCCGCATCGACCACAGCCGCATCTACGATCCGGGCAACGTGCGCCGCAACTTCAACCGGTAGTGAACGGCGTCAGGCGTAGCCGTACCGGAGCATTGCCAGGCCATTGACCTTCTCGAAAAGCCGCAATCCGGCCGGTTCCGGTGGCGGCTTTTCAGCACCGGAAAGGCGTAAATGGAGAAGGGTCTGGACGTTTTGAGGGAACTGTTCTATTCTGAACGTCCGTTCAAAATGACTCAGGTGCCGCAATGAACAAACATGCCTTCCCGGTTCTAAGCGGGGTTGCCCTCGAAAAATCCCAGGTCGCCAGCGCGCCGGAACACTGGGATCGGTCCGGCCTCCCGGCATGGGCATACACCAGTGAGGAAATGCTCGAACTGGAGAAGGAACTCCTTTTCAGAACCCATTGGCAGATCGCCGGTCATGTAAGTGATGCACCCGAGCCCGGAAGTTATTTCTGCTTCGATGTGGCGGGAGAGCGCGCCCTGATCGTGCGGGATAAGGAAGGGGAAATCCGGGCCTTCCACAATGTATGCCGGCACCGCGGCTCAAGGGTTGCTGCCGACAGCAAGGGCAAATGCGGCTCGGCGCTGGTTTGTCCGTTCCATGGCTGGTCGTTCAACCTCGACGGCACGCTGCGCTCGGTGCCGCAGCCCCGGTCGTTCCCCGAGCTCGATCCGGAGGAGCATGGCCTGGTGCCGCTGGAATTCGAGATCTGGCACGGCTTCGTCTTCGTCCGATTCAGACCCGGGCCGCAGCCCGGCGTGAAGGAACTACTGGCCCGTCACGAACCGGAAGTCTCGCTGTACCGGGCAGCCGACGCGGTCAGCCACGGGGAGGTCAGCTGGTCGCAGACCATAAAGGCCAACTGGAAGTGCGTCCGCGATGTCGACAACGAAGGCTACCACGTGCCCATCGCCCATCCTGCACTGCAGGACCTGTATGGCTCGACCTATTTCGACGAGGGTTGGCAGGACGGAACGAACCGGTCGTTCGGCGTCTTCAATGAACGGAAAGGGCGGCTGTGGAGCACCCGGCATTACCTGAGCATTCTGCCGGAAATTCCGCATCTGCCGGAAAGCCATCGCCGGGCTTGGCTGTATATCGGCATCTTCCCCAACCAGGTCATGTTCTTCTATCCCGAAGGGCTGGGCTACTATCAGGAGTTTCCCAAGGGGGTGGTCGAAACGACCATTCGCGGCGGCTATTACAGCCTGCCCCTTGAGAAAGATGGCGATGGCGATGGCGAGTTTGCCCGCCGCCTGCGCGCCTCCCGCTACCTGGCCGGGCGGATCGATGGTGACACCGGCGATGAGGACATACAGCTGACCATATGGTCAAACGAGGCCATGCACTCGAGTGGATTCAAGGACTTCGTGCTGTCCGACCTTGAGTATGGCGTCAAGGGCCATCACGACGAGCTGCGCAGGATCATGCCTGTCCTTGGCCTGCCGGACGCCCCCGCAAGCGGCACGATGCAGGCGACCAACACGGCCATGC
This sequence comes from Anderseniella sp., assembly GCA_036350935.1. Taxonomy (GTDB): domain Bacteria; phylum Pseudomonadota; class Alphaproteobacteria; order Rhizobiales; family Aestuariivirgaceae; genus Anderseniella. The sequence goes on from JAZBOA010000006.1 coordinate 14,590, forward strand.
TGAGCGCCAGGCGCGGTGCAGGCCAGTGAGTGCAGATGGCGCCATCACATTTGATGCGATCATTGCCGGCGGCGGCCACAACGGTCTCACCACGGCGGCCTATCTGGCCAAGGCCGGATACAAGGTTGTGGTGCTCGAGGCGCGCCAGGTGGTTGGCGGCGCGGCCGTAACCGAAGAGTTCCACCCGGGCTTCCGCAATTCGATTTGCTCTTACGTTGCTGGGCTGCTGAGCCCGGACGTCATCAGGGAACTGGGCCTCACCGAACGCGGTCTGACCATTGTCAAGCGCCCCTGCGAGGGCTTCTACCTGCACCCGGATGGCAGCTCGATCATCTATACCCACGACCGCGACGAGGTTGCCCGCCAGCTTGACGCGCTGTGTCCGGGCGATGCGGCGGGATACCAGCGGCTTGATGACGACCTGAAGGAAATCGTCGAACCGGTACGCCAGCTGATGAACTCGACCCCGCCCAACCTTGGCGGCGGGCTCGGCGACCTCCTCGGCCTCGTCAGGACCGGCTGGGGAATGCGGCACCTGTCGGCCCGCGCCCAGGAAACCCTGTCCCGGGTGATGACCATGTCGGTGGCCGACTTCCTTGCCATGTACCTGAAGGGCGAACTGATCTGCGGCGCGCTCGGCTATCTTGGCGCGGTGGGCAACATGCAAAGCCCCCATGCGCCCGGTTCGGCCTACGTGCTGCTGCACCACAGCTTCGGCGAGGCCAACGGCAAGGACGGCGCCTGGGGTCACGCGATGGGCGGCATGGGCGCGATCTCCAACGCCATCGCCAAGGCGGCGCAGGACCATGGCGCCACCATCATCACCGGCGCGCGGGTTGCCCGCGTCATCACCCGCAACGGTGCTGCAGCCGGCGTGGAACTGGAAGACGGACGCACCTTCCATGCCCCGGTCGTCGCCGCAAACGTCAACCCGAAGCTGTTGTACGGCAAGCTGCTCGACGCCAGCCTGGTGCCTGAGCAGGTGAGCCGCTCGATCAATGCGTTCCGCTGCAGGAGCGGCACCTTCCGCATGAACGTGGCGCTGTCGGAACTGCCGGACTTCACCTGCCGGCCCGGCAAGCAGCAACAGCTGCATCACGGAGGCTCGATTACCATCTCGCCCTCGCTTGCCTACCTGGAACAGGCCTATGACGACGCCAAAACGGGTGGCTGGGCGCGCAAGCCGGTGGTGGAGATGTGGATATCCAGCACCATCGACAACACGCTGGCGCCGGAAGGCAAGCACGTTGCCAGCCTGTTCTGCCAGCACTTCGCACCGGAGCTTTCCGGCGGGCGCGACTGGGACAGCGTCCGCGAGGAGGTGGCGGACCTCATCATTGAAACCGTTACGCAATACGCTCCCAACTTCAGCAAGGCAGTGCTCGGCAGGCAGATTCTCAGCCCGAAGGACCTGGAACGCGAGTTCGGGCTGGTCGGCGGCGACATCTTCCATGGCTGCCTCCACCTCGACCAGATTTTCTCCAATCGGCCCGTGCCGGGCTTTGCCGATTACCGGTCGCCCGTGCCGGGCGTCTATCTGTGCGGGTCCGGCGCGCATCCCGGTGGCGGCGTGACCGGCATTCCGGGCCGCAATGCATCGCGCGAGATCATCAAGGATCTGCGCAGACGGAAAATCAGGGCCGCCTGACATGCCATCCGCGCCTGCCCATGAATATGGTTGTAAGGGGCTCGAATGGCGGTATCATTTTACTGGAAGTGCCAACAAACAGGGAGAAGTGCAGACATGAAGTACATTTCACGCAGACTAACCCTCATGGCCGGCACCGCTGTCGCAGCGGTCGCCTTGCTGGCCCCGGCTGCGCAAGCCGAAGAAGTCGTACACGTCTACAACTGGGTGGACTATATCGGCGAGACGACGCTCGAGGACTTCACCAAGGCGACCGGCATCAAGGTGGTCTATGACACCTACGATGCCGCCGAAACGGCGGAGGCCAAGCTGCTGGCCGGCTCGTCCGGCTATGACGTGGTGCTGCACTCGGGCAGCCAGCTTCCGAAGTTCATCCAGGCAGGCGCCTTCCAGAAGGTGGATCGGTCGAAACTGACCAACTGGGACAACCAGGATCCGACCATCCTGAAAACGGTGGAGAACTGGGACCCGGGCAACGAGTACGGTGTCATCTACATGTGGGGCACCACCGGCATCACCTACAATACAGACATGATCAAGGAGCGCCTGGGCGACAATGCGCCGATGGGCACCATGGACATCCTGATGAAGCCGGAGCTGGCGTCCAAGGTGGCCGACTGCGGCGTCTCGGTGCTGGAAAGCCCGCGTGACGTGATCCCGATGGTGTTGTCCTACCTCGGCAAGGACCCGAACTCGGAAGACCCCGCCGACTATGAAGCGGTGGTTGAAGCGTTCAAGCCGGTGCGCCAGTACATCAAGACCTTCGACGCATCCAACTACCTGAACGCCATTCCCAACAAGGAACTGTGCGTCATCAACAACTGGTCCGGCGACTATGCAACAGCCTCCGGGCGGGCGGCGGAAGCCGGTGTCGAGATCAACCTCGAGTATCACGTGCCGGCATCGGGCTCGCCTGCGTGGTTCGACGTGTGGGTCATTCCCGCCGACGCCAAGAATGCGGAGAATGCACACAAGTTCCTGAACTTCATGCTCGATCCGCAGGTGATCGCGGGCGCGACGAATTTCACCTACTACGCCAACGCCAACATCAAGGCCAACGAGTTCGTCAACAAGGAGATCCTGGACGACCCCGCAGTCTATCCGAACGACGAGATCAAGTCGCGGCTGTGGACGTCCAAGTCGCTGTCTCCGAAGGCCCAACGCGATCTGACGCGCGCGTGGACCAGGATCAAGACTGGCTCATAAGCCGGTCTGCAAATCCATTGCACCGTTTGCCCGCAAGGTATTCAATTGCCTTGCGGGCGTTTTTGCCAATGGACGCAAGGGGTGCTGGCTGAATGGCGGCAATGACGGAACAGACACCGGCTCCGGCCTTCATCCGGATCGAGAATGTCACCAAGAAGTTCGGCAGTTTCACCGCCGTCGATAACGTGTCGCTGGACATAGGGCGCGGCGAACTGTTTGCGCTGCTGGGCGGCTCGGGTTGCGGCAAGACCACGCTTCTTCGAATGCTGGCGGGCTTCGAGACGCCGACGTCCGGGCGCATCATGATCGACGGGCAGGACATGAGCGGCGTCGCACCGTTCGACCGGCCGGCCAACATGATGTTCCAGTCCTACGCACTGTTTCCTCACATGAGCGTCGAGAAGAACGTCGGCTATGGCCTCAAACATGAGAAGATGACCGACGCCCAGCGCAAGGACCGGGTGCGCGAACTCCTCGACATGGTGCAGCTGACGCAGTTTGCAGGCCGCAAGCCGCACCAGCTTTCCGGTGGCCAGCGCCAGCGCGTGGCGCTTGCCCGGGCGCTTGCAAAAAGCCCCAAGGTATTGCTGCTGGACGAACCGCTAGGTGCACTCGACAAGAAGCTGCGCGAGCAGACCCAGTTCGAGCTGATGAACATCCAGAACAGGCTCGGCATCACCTTCATCGTGGTCACCCACGACCAGGAAGAGGCGATGACGCTGGCCGACCGCATCGCCATCATGGACCGGGGCGTGATCCGTCAGGTCGGCACCCCGACCGACATCTACGAGTTTCCGAATTCCCGCTTCACTGCCGATTTCATCGGCTCCATCAACCTTTTCGATGGCGTCGTCGAGACGGTGAAGACCGGCAAGGTGCGCATCTCGACCCCCTCGCTCGGATGCGCCGTGGAAGCAGAGGCCGCCAACGGCGTTGCAGCAGGGGACAAGGTCTCCGTCGCCATACGTCCGGAGAAGATCACCATCAGCCGCAAGAAGCCGCGCTCGGTTGCCGTGAATGCGGTGCAGGGCCAGGTGCTGGATCTCGGCTATTTCGGCAAGGACTCGCTTTACCGGGTCAAGCTGCCTGATGGCAGCCTCATCCGCGTCAGCCGGGTGAACGACGAACGGCTGGGCGAGGCGGACCGGCAGGTGGACTGGGAAGACAAGGTCTGGCTTACCTGGAATTCGCGCTCGGCCATCGTATTGCCGGAGGAACGCTGATGAGCGAGGCAACGGCTACCGGCCAGGCAGTGCCGCCTCGGCGACAGGCGGGCCGGTTTGCGCGCTGGCTCAACAAGGATGGCTGGAAACGCATTGTGACCGGCGCGCCCTATTTGTGGCTGCTGCTGTTCTTCCTGACGCCGTTCTTCATTGTCGCCGTCATCTCGGTCTCCGCCGCCGCCTATTCGATTCCGCCGTTCACCATGCCCGCAAGCTGGGCGGCGCTGAAGGAAAACTTCGCCACCAACTTCGGCTACCTCGTTGACGATTCCCTGTACTATACCGGCTACCTCAACTCGCTGAAGATAGCCGCCATCTCGACCGTACTGTGCCTGCTTATCGGCTATCCGATGGCCTACGGCATCGCGCGCGCCTCGGGCGCCAGGCGCAACATCCTGCTGCTGCTCATCATCCTGCCGTTCTGGACCTCGTTCCTGCTGCGCATCTATGCGTGGATGGGCCTGCTGGGCAACAACGGTACCATCAACAACCTGCTGATATGGCTGGGCATCATCAATGAGCCGATCCCGATGATGAACACCGAGTTCGCGGTCTATGTCGGTATCGTCTACTCCTACCTGCCGTTCATGATACTGCCGCTGTACGCCAACCTCGAACGGCTTGACATGACGCTCAACGAGGCGGCCATGGACCTCGGCTCCAGGCCTTTCCGCACCTTCATCGACATCACGCTGCCCCTGTCGCTGCCGGGCATCATTGCCGGGTCCATGCTGGTGTTCATTCCGGCCACCGGCGAGTATGTCATTCCCGCCCTGCTCGGCCGCGCCGACAGCCCGATGATCGGGCGCGTGCTGTTCGATGAGTTCTTCCTCAACCGCGACTGGCCGGTGGCATCAGCGGTGGCGGTGGTGCTGCTGTTCCTGCTGGTGGTGCCGATCATGATCTTCAACCACTACAATGCCCGCGCCGAGGGGGTTGAGTGATGCAGAAGCGTTCGGTGTTCATCCTCTCGGTGCTGTGCTTCGGCTTCGCGTTCCTCTATGTGCCGATCCTGATCATGATGGCCTATTCGTTCAATGCCTCGCGGCTGGCGACCGTGTGGGGCGGCTTCTCGACCGAGTGGTACGGCAAGCTGTTGCAGAACGACCAGGTGATCGATGCTGCGTTGCTGTCATTGCGCATTGCCGTGGTCTCGGCAACGGTTGCGACCATCCTCGGCACGCTGGCCGGGCTGACGCTGGCGCGGCTTGGCCGGTTCAAGGGCCGCACCCTGTTCTCGGGCATGATCTCGGCGCCGCTGATCATGCCCGACGTCATCACCGGCCTGTCACTGCTGATGCTGTTCGTCAGCCTGGAAGTGCTGATCGGCTGGCCCAGCGGACGAGGCGCCAACACCGTGACGCTCGCCCACATCACCTTCTCGATGGCCTACGTGGCGATCATCGTCCAGTCCCGGCTGACATCGATGGACCAGTCCGTCGAGGAAGCAGCGATGGACCTCGGCTCGACGCCGTTGCGCGTGCTGTGGGACATCACCCTGCCGATCATCGCGCCGGCGATGATCTCCGGCTGGCTCCTGTCATTCACCCTTTCGCTGGATGACCTGGTGATCGCCAGCTTCACCTCCGGCCCCGGCGGAACAACCTTGCCCATGCTGATCTTCTCGAAGGTGAAACTCGGCGTGACGCCGGACATCAATGCACTTGCCACCATCATCGTCTGCGTCGTCACCGTCGGCGTCGTGCTGGCCGGCATCCTGATGATGCGGACCGAGCGCCAGCGGCAGCTTGACGAGCAGCAAGCCCAGGCCCAGGCGTCTGTGCCGGCGCCATGATGCGTGATCCGCGCTACGACATCCTGTTCGAGCCGGTGAAGATCGGTCCCGTTACCGCGCCGAACCGCTTCTACCAGGTGCCGCACTGCACTGGCATGGGCTACGTCCTGCCGCAGACATTGGCCGCCATGCGCGAGGTCAAGGCCGAGGGTGGCTGGGGCGTCGTGAATACCGAGTACTGCTCCATCCACCCGACCTCCGACGATCTGCCGTTTCCGTTCTGCTCGCTTTGGGATGACCAGGATGTCCGCAACCTGCGGCTGTTGACGGAGAAGGTGCACGCCCACGGCGCACTGGCCGGCGTCGAGCTCTGGCACGGCGGCTTGCGCTCATCCAACCTGCATTCCCGCGCCACGCCGCTGGCGCCCGAAAGCCTGCCGGTGTCGAACGATCCCTGGCAGGCGCAGCGCATGGACAAGGCCGACATCCGCCAGTTCCGCCGCTGGCATCTGGAGGCGGTGGGCCGGGCGCGAGAGGCCGGTTTCGACATCATCTACGTCTATGCCGCCCATACATACCTGCTGGCGCAGTTCCTCGACCCGGCGCTCAACGGGCGAACCGACGAGTATGGCGGCTCGATGCACAACCGCTCCCGGCTGATCCGCGAGCTGCTGGAAGACGCCCGTAACCTGGTTGGCGAAACTTGCGCGCTGGCCGTGCGCATCGAGGTCGACAACGAGGACGGCTCTGATGACGGACGGGATGAACTGCTGGCGAGCCTTGCCCCGCTGTGCGACCTGTTCGACGTGACAGTGGCGGATTATGGCCACGAAATGGGCGTGTCGCGTTTCGTCAAGGAAGCAAGCCTCGAGGACAAGGTTGCCCACGTGCGTCAGCTCACCGGCAAGCCGGTGGTGGGCGTTGGCCGCTTCACCTCGCCTGACACGATGGTGTCGCAGGTCAGGCGAGGGATTCTTGATCTCGTCGGCGCTGCGCGCCCGTCGATTGCCGACCCGTTCCTGCCGGCCAAGATAAGGGACGGCCGGCTGGATGAAGTCAGGGAATGCATCGGTTGCAACATCTGCTATGCGGGCGATGGTCAGGGCGTACCGATCCGCTGCACGCAGAACCCCACCATGGGCGAGGAATGGCGGCGCGGCTGGCACCCGGAGCGGGTTGCGCAGGCCAGCACGCAAGAGACAGTCATGGTGGTTGGCGCAGGCCCTGCCGGACTTGAGGCTTCGCTCGTGCTGGCCAGGCAGGGCCACACGGTGCTGCTTGCAGACGCCGCAGGAGAACTGGGCGGACGGGTTTGCCGGGAAGCACGATTGCCCGGTCTTTCAGAGTGGATCAGGGTGCGCGACTACCGGCTGCAACAGTTGTCGCAGATGGCCAACGTGTCGCTGTTCCCCGGCAGCCCGATGACGGCGGCCGACATCCTTGCCGGTGACGCCCCCAACGTGGTGATTGCAACTGGCAGCCTCTGGCGCACCGACGGCCGCGGCCGGTCCAGCGCATTGCCCGTAGAAGGTCTTGGCTTGCCCGGGGTGATCGGTCCCGAAGACCTCATGTCCGGCAGGCGCCCGCCGGACGGCAGTA
>JAZBOA010000007.1:0-2386 GCA_036350935.1 Anderseniella sp.
CGCCGTCGCCACGCTGCCCACGCCGCCCGCCGCGCCGGTCACCACAATCTCCCCATGGGCGGGCGTGACGCCATGCCGCTCCAGCGCCAGCACGCACAGCATCGCGGTATAGCCCGCCGTGCCTATGGCCATCGCCTGCTGCGGCGTGAACTGCGCCGGCAGCGGCACCAGCCAGTTGCTGTTCAGGCGCGCCATTTGCGCCAGGCCGCCCCAATGCGTTTCTCCCACGCCCCAGCCATTCAGGATCACCGCGTCGCCCGCCTTGTAATCGGGGTGCGTCGAGTGCTCCACCGTGCCGGCCAGGTCGATGCCGGGAACCATCGGAAACGAACGCACCACCGGCCCCTTGCCAGTGATCGCCAGCGCGTCCTTGTAGTTGAGTGTCGAATGGCTCACCCGCACGGTCACATCGCCCTCGGGCAATCGCGCTTCGTCGAGGTCTGTCAGTGCGGCGCGGCAACCCGCATCGTCCTTCTCGATCAAGATGCCTTTGAACATGGGATGAAGTTTTCTCCGTTAATGCTGGTCGAAGCCTGCTGTAAGCCTGTCACCGTTGACCACCAGGACCAAAAGCTCAGCTTGGGGTTGAATTGCCAGCCTCAATGCGGGATAGGCTGTGCCACCAGTTTTACCCCCAGCGCAGCGCAAACCCGGCTGACGGTATCGAAGCGGGGCTGTGCATCGGCGCGCAAGGCTCGATACAGCGCTTCGCGGGTGAGGCCGGAGGCCTTGGCGATTTCCGTCATGCCGCGTGCGCGAGCTACATCGCCCAGCGCTGCGGCCAGCAGGGCAGGGTCGTTCTCTTCCAGCACGGCGGTCAGATAGGCGGCGACCGCCTGTTCGTCATCCAGGTATTCGGCGGCGTCGAATTCAGGCAGGTCGGCGATTTTGGTTTTCTTGGTCATGTTCAATCCTCCAGGGTTGCGGCCAGTTTGATGGCCTTGGCGATATCGGCGGATTGCGTGGATTTGTCGCCGCCGCCCAGCATCACGATCAGGGTGGTGCCGCGCTGGATGCAATACATGCGCCAGCCCGGACCGAAGTGTTAACGCATCTCGAAGACGCCTTCGCCGACTGGCCGGATATCGCCCAGATTTCCCAGCGTGGCTTTGCGCAGTCGAGCGGCCAGACGGCCTCGTGTCTGGCCATCCTTGATACCGTCAAACCAATCGGTGAATGCTTCGGTGCGCTTGATCGTGTAAACGGGCCAACTGTAATCGTTCGATTACGAATGTCAAGTGTACCGATGGGGGTAGGCCTGGCAAAGCAACATGCCAAGTTCAGGCCTAGGGGGAATATGCGGGATTGCAAGACCCCGGATCGGGAGGTCACGCGTGTAAGCGGCGGCGAGCGAGAATATATGGTGTCGGACCCCATTTACCCAGAACATTTATCTTAAGAAACCAGACCCGACGTCGTTATCACGAGAATCACATCATCGTGGGCGGCAGGGCATGGGGATCAAACGCGATATCGACTATGCCATTCATATCCATGGCGCATGGAAGTCACGGTTCAGGAATTTTCTGAGTGGCAAGGCCGGCATGGACTTGACCGCGATCAGCCGGCCCGATGCCTGCAAACTCGGACACTGGCTTGGAGACGAGGCCCGCAGGATGTTGTCGCCGGAAGATCATGCCGAGGCCTGCCGGCTGCATGCACGCTTTCACCAGACGGCCGGTGACATCGTTGAACACATCAAGCAGCGCAATTTCGACTCCGCGCGTCAGGCGCTCGTTCCGTCCGGCACCTTTGATCAGGCCAGCCATGAACTGGCGGCCTTTCTGCGCAAGATGCCCCTGCGCCACCGACCCAGGGGCGACGGCGGCGTCCAGTCAGAATCCGAAGCAAGCGAAGTAGACGCACAGCCCTCCATCTGAATACCCTGTCTCGATCCAGGCTTCGTACCAAGCCGGTTTGAGGTCACGCCATACCAACCATGGAACGCAGCAGCTCGGCCCCAAATCAAAGGCCAATCAAAGGGGCCAGCATCGAATATCTCCGGTGACAGAAAATTCGATGCTGACCCCTTTGGCTCAGTGCGGCGCGGTAACCCACATCATCCTTCTCGATCAAGATGCCTGTGAACATGGGATGAAGTTTCTCCGTTAAAGCGCGACGAGACGCCACCGGGCAAAGCCCATTGAAAGCCCGTCATCGTTGGCCCGTTGGCGATTGCGGGTCGTGTCGAAACGCTGCGTCTCGAAGTCGTGCTTCTGCTACGGGGCGCCGAAACAGGGGGGGCGAAGGGGGCTCGACCAGCGAGAAAATGGTTCTGATGCAGCGGGTGTTTTACCCGGACGCTCAATATCGCGAATACACCCGCGGGGCGCCGTTCTTGTCCAGCAGGATCACCTCGTATGCATCCTGGTGGCTGCCCTGTTCC
>JAZBOA010000008.1:0-2323 GCA_036350935.1 Anderseniella sp.
CACCTCGTGCTTGCTTAGCCTGACCTGTTCAGTACGGACGCTGAGACATCCTCGTTGCCCCGTGGCAATGATACTACCAAGGGCGCTTGCATAGGTCAGATCGTTGCCAAGCGTGATCGCGCTTTCGCCGTTGGAGGCTTTCTCGACCGTACCATCGAAGAAATTTGACGTCCCCACGAAGTCGGCGACATACCGAGTCATCGGGCGATCGTAGAGGTCTTGCGGACTGCCTGCTTGAACGATCTCGCCTGCGCGCATCACGCAGATGCGGTCAGAGAGAGAAAGCGCTTCCTCCTGGTCATGCGTGACCAGGATGAATGTGATCCCGAGTTGACGCTGGATGTCCTGCAGTTCGATCTGCATTTCCTTGCGCAGCTTGCGGTCAAGTGCCGCAAGAGGCTCGTCCAACAAAAGAAGCTTGGGTTCGTTTACAATGGCTCGGGCGAGGGCGACGCGCTGTTGTTGTCCCCCCGACATTTCCCAGATGCGGCGCTCACCGAACTCGCCAAGACGCACGGTCTCGAGCACGCGATGAACCTTGTCAGCCACCTCGGATTTTCGCAGCCTCGGACGACGTTGTTCAAGGCCATAGGCGATGTTCTGAAACACGGTCATGTGCGGAAAAAGAGCATAGCTTTGAAAGACCATGTTCACCGGTCGACGGTAGGGCTCCAGGTCTGAAACATCCTCGTTTCCAAGAAGGACCTGTCCCTCGGTCGGGCTTTCGAACCCCGCAAGCATTCTGAGCGCAGTAGTCTTTCCGCAGCCCGAAGGCCCCAGGAATGACAGGAACTCGCCTGGTTGAATGCTGAGGTTCATATCGTTCACAGCAACCAATGACCCGAAGCGCTTCGTGACCCCGCGCAACTCGGCAATGGGCGCGACATTATCTGTGTAAAGCTGATCTTGATCCAACAATCGTTAGCCTGAACAGAGTGGGCTTGGGAAAACGCGCATATTACGCGTTTTGGGCCAATAGTCTCCAAATACCAGATTGTGTAAATATGCCTTTTGTTATAGGAGCGACAATATGAGGGAGGGTCGCCATGCCAACAGACTGGAATAGCCAAGCGGCGCTCTGTGTCGATGCCCTCGGCACTCCTGCCTTTGCTGGTGCGCTTGCCGAGGGCTTGCGTAGTCTGGTGCCCTACGAGTTCACGGTGATTTTCGGATACATAGCAAGAGAGCGGCCGCTCGCCCTTTTTGACGATTTCACGCTGGCGCGGCGGAAGCTTCATGTCGACGAATATCTTGAAGGACCTTACCTGATTGATCCGTTCTTCCTGGCAAGCATAGGTGATACGCCGGCTGGTATCTGGCGCCTGAAGGACATCGCGCCGGATCGCTTTTATCAAGGCGAGTACTATCGAAGCTACTACGCACAGACCGGTTTGGCTGAAGAAGTCGGATTTTTGATCGATGTGGACGCCGGGCTCCAGCTCGTGGTGTCCCTGATGAGGACAGAGAAGAAGTTCAGCAAAGCCGAAATGCGCGTGCTTTCCGAGGTTCAGCCCGTTGTCGCGGCGCTGTGTCGTCGCAACTGGTCGAGTGTCGAAACATCGGGCCGCAGCGAAACCTCCGAAATGCTGAACCAGAAAGTTGCGTACGCGTTCAACGCTATCGGCGATGGGGCCCTGACCCCACGGGAAAGCCAGATCGTGGAGCTGACATTGCGTGGGCATTCGTCGGAGGCGGTCGGACGCCTTCTGAGTATCTCACCGGGAACCGTCCGCATCCACCGCCGCAACATCTACTCGAAGCTGAGGATCAACTCTCAGGGCGAGCTATTTTCCCTCTTTCTGGAAACAATAGGTACTGCCTGATCCGGATGCCAGCTTGACGAAGCAGCAGGCACTGACGCCGCCGCGAAGGCCGGATCCCACCAGTTTGCGACAAGTGCGGATAGATCGAGGACGAGGCGCGATCAAACGCCCGGCCAATCGAGCTCATCGACTCGCCCCGCTGCCACCGATCCCAGATATCGGGCTTCTGCCTGTCCGTGAAAAAGATGCGCGTCCGATAGGCCATGATAAACACTCCAGCTGCTCCAAAAGGCTAAAGTGTTGCGACCACTCATTGAACTCACACGGGCCAAGCGGACCTACCCAAAATCAAGCTTCAGATCCGGTTTGCGGGATGAAACTGTCATCCGGCTATACCGGTATATGGGGAGTCACGGATGAGCCGGGCATCCGCTGAGCTGATCACGATTGACCAAAAGGCAGCTCTGTCGAAGACGCCCAGGCACCGCAGCCTGCTCTTCGATCGGGTCAACGGCTGACGCTTACATATCCCGAGTCTTGCTGTCGTTCGCCGCGTCCAC
>JAZBOA010000009.1:0-20770 GCA_036350935.1 Anderseniella sp.
ACCTCGGTGTTGCACTTGAAATGTGAATCCAGCATTCGCCTGCTGATCGTCAACAGGCCATGACTACGGAAATCGCGAATTCTGGAACTTGTGGCAAATATATCACAGTATACCGACGATGCGTTGGCTGACATATGGCACATATCATAATGAGATTCATCGACTGGTAATCCGCAAATGTCAGCCAATGCGCTCAGCCTGACTGAACATCCCGGTGCAAACCGTCCGCGCGGTGCTGTCATGGAAGCTGCCGGTGTTCGGCCAGTAAACCGGTTCCCCCTTAAGCAATGTCAAACCCGGCCTGATCGCTCAGGCCGGGTTTTCTCTTGTCGTCCAGTCGGTTTGCAGGGGGGCTGGAAGCTCAGTTCGAGGCGGTCTGTGAGGTCAGGTACTTCATCGGATCCACAGGCGTTGCGCCCTGGCGAACCTCGAAGTGCACCTGCGGGCTGGTCACCGAGCCGGTCTGGCCGGCCTTGGCGATGACATCGCCACGGCGCACGGTGTCGCCGCGCTTGACCGTCAGTTCCTTGTTGTGGGCATAAGCCGTCACCCAGCCGTTCTGGTGACGGATCAGCACCAGGTTGCCGTAACCCTTCAGCTCGTTGCCGGCATAGGCCACCACGCCGGCTTCCGCCGCGCGCACTGCCGTGCCTTCGGGTACGGCAATGTTGATGCCCTCGTTCTTGGTGTTGTTCGGCTTGGAGCCGAACTTCGAGATGACCCGGCCACGCACCGGCCAGCGGAAGATGCCGGACCCGTTGCCGTCTTCGGCTTCCTGCGCGACCTGCTCGGTCACCGGCTGGCGCTGTTCCTCAACCCTGCCGGGCAGCGGCTGCGGTGCGGCCAGCGGCTGCTGTGCGGCAAGGTTCTGCTGCGGCAGGCTGGTCGGGGCAGAATTGGCGATCGGCGAAGTTGGCCGCGCACCGGCGCCCGGAATGGTCACCCGCTGGCCGACATTCAGGCCGGCAGTGGTGGACAGGCCGTTGGCGCGCGCGATCTCGTGCGGATGCACGTTGTAGGTGCGGCTGAGCGAGAAGAGCGTTTCGCCGGGGCGCACGACGTGCGAGCCTCCGGACTGCTGCGGCGCCAGGTTGGCGGCCGAGTGCTGCACCGGCGCCGCGGCGGTCTGCACGGTCGGCTGCGGCGATACCGGGCTGGAAGCACCCGGCACCACGAGGCGCTGGCCAACCGACAAGGTATATGGCGCTGCGATGTTGTTGGCGCCGGCAAGCTGGCTCACTGTCAGGCCGTTGGCCCGGGCAAGCGAGTACATGGTCTGGCCAGGCTGCACGGTAATGCTGCCGCTCTGGGCCGGCTGGTACGACGGGGCCAGAGCCGGCGCATTGAAGGCCTGCTGCTGCGGCGCCTGGTTGTAGGCCGGCGCGGGCGGCGTGTAGCCGGCGTTCGGCGAAGGCGCGTTCTGCCAGGACGGACGCGCCGTGGCTACGCGATCACCGGTGAGCGGCGAGGATTCGACCGACTCTACGGCTGCAGACCGGGTTTCCTTCTTGGAAACCGAATTGGTTGCGATGCTCGGATAATCCGCAAACCGGTCCGCCGAACCGGAGCACCCTGCAAGCAGGGCTGCGGTAGCGGTGAACGCGAACAGGCGGGAAATTTTGGTGGCGGACTTGGTGCCGCAGGAGAAGATGCTCATACCCATACCCCAAACTCAACTGACAGACTGGACTGTTTGGGATAGTGAACTGTTTAGGTTAAGGAGGGGTTTATCGCCGTGGCAATTGTCACGAAACTGGGCATAATCGCCCAAAATCGCAGAAAACCGGCGTCACATACCTTTTGCGATGCCTTCCACGAGCGGCACGAACCTGACCGGCAGCAGGCTCTCGCGCTCAAATCCTTCTTCCGTGCGGGTAATGCGCAACAATTCCTGCTTGCCCGGCGACACCTCAACCGGAATGACCATAATGCCGCCCACCGCCAGCTGCTCCAGCAGCTTGCGGGGCAGCTTCTTCGCCGCCGCCGTCACGATGATGCGGTCGAAGGGCGCCTGCGCCGGCCAGCCCTTGCCGCCGTCGCCCAGCACGGTGGTGACATTGGCCAGACGAAGCTCCTTGAACCGTTCCTCGGCCGACTTCATCAAGGTGCGATAGCGCTCCATGGTGTACACCCGGCGGCACAACTGGGCGAGGATCGCCGTCTGGTAGCCGGATCCGGTGCCTACCTCCAGCACCTTCATGCGGTCACCCACCATCAGCCGGTCGGTCATGAAGGCGACAATGAACGGCTGCGACAGCGTTTGCCCGCACTCGATCGGCAACGCCTGGTCAGCATAGGCGAGGTCCTTGAACGCATCAGGCACGAACATCTCGCGCGGCACCGTCTCGATGGCCGCAAGCACCCGCGTGTCGCGGATGCGCTGGGCCCGCAACGACATGATGAGTTCGATCTTCTGTTGATCCGTGGCGGCCATCGCCGTTCCCCGCGCCCCCGTTTGCCGCTGGCCCTGCCTTGTCCTAACCGCCGCCGCCGAGGCTGTTGAGATGCACCAGCGTGTCGACCTGGGTAAGGTTGGTGTGCAGCGGCGTGACCGAAATCATGCCGTTGTAGACCGCATGAAGGTCGGTGCCCGCCGGCGGCTTCGACTGGTGCCGCCTGAACCCGATCCAGAAATAGTCGCGCCCGCGCGCATCGGTGCGCTGGTCGAGCATCAGCAGGTTCTGGTCGCGCTTGCCCTGGCGGGTATACTCGGTGCCCTTTACCTCGTCCGGTCCGCAATCAGGGAAATTGATGTTCAGCAGCACGCCCGGCCCGATCTGCACGTTCGCCAGCCGCCGCACCACATCGGCCCCGTGCGCCCGGCCTGTCTCCCACGGCAAGTCGGAACCATGGATGCCATAGGCCTGGCTCAGCGCAAACGACTTGATGCCAAGGGCGGTGCCTTCCATGGCGGCGGCAATGGTGCCGGAATAGGTCACGTCGTCAGCGATGTTCTGACCCCTGTTGACGCCGGACAGGATCAGGTCCGGTTCATCCGGCAGGATGTGACGCACGCCCATCAGCACGCTGTCGGCAGGCGTACCCTCGACGGCAAACTTGCGCGGGCCCAGCTTGCGCATGCGCAGCGGGTGCGACAGCGAAATGGAGCGCCCTGCCCCGGACTGTTCGCGCTCCGGCGCCACCACCCACACGTCGTCGGACAGTTCCGCAGCAATCGCTTCCAGCACTTCAAGCCCCGGCGCATTGATGCCGTCGTCATTGGCCAGCAGGATGCGCCATGGCTTGCCGTCGGCGTGGGTGAGCATGCCGGTCATGTCTCGATCACCTCAATGCCGCCCATATAGGGCTTCAGCGCGTCCGGCACGGCGATGGAACCGTCGGCCTGCTGGTAGTTCTCCATTACCGCGATCAGCGTGCGGCCCACGGCCAGGCCGGAACCGTTCAGCGTGTGCACGAACCGGGTGCCCTTGCCGCTTTCATCGCGCACCCGCGCATTCATCCGCCGGGCCTGGAAGTCGCCGCACACCGAACACGACGAGATTTCGCGATAGGCGTTCTGGCCGGGCAGCCACACCTCGATGTCGAAGGTCAACCGCGCGCCAAAGCCCATGTCGCCCGTGCACAGCGCGATCACCCGGTACGGCAGGCCAAGGCGCTTCAGCACCTCCTCGGCGCAACCGGTCATCCGGTCCAGTTCCGTGCGGCTGTCCTCCGGCGCGGTGATCGAGACCAGCTCCACCTTGGGGAACTGATGCTGGCGGATCATGCCGCGGGTGTCGCGCCCCGCCGCACCGGCCTCGGCCCGGAAACAGGGGGTCAGCGCCGTTACCCGCACCGGCAGTTGCGACGGTTCGAGAATCTGCTCGCGCACCAGGTTGGTCAGCGGCACTTCCGCCGTCGGGATCAGCCAGCGGTCATCAACGGTGCGGAACAGGTCTTCGGCGAACTTCGGCAACTGGCCGGTGCCGAACATCGCCTCGACGCGCACCATGAGTGGCGGATTGACTTCCGTATAGCCGTGCTCGCCGGTCTGCAGGTCCAGCATGAACTGGCCGATGGCTCTCTCCAGCCGGGCAAGCTTGCCTTTCAGCACCGTGAACCGGGCGCCGGACATCTTCGCCGCCGCCTCGAAGTCCATCAGGCCCAGCGCCTCGCCCAGCTCGAAATGCTGCTTCGGCTCGAAGCTGTACAGCTTCGGCTCGCCAACCTTGCGAACCTCCACATTGTCTTCCTCGCCAGCCCCGTCCGGCACCTCGTCCAGCGGCAGGTTGGGCAGCGTCGACAAGGCTTCGGTCAGCGCGTCGGTCAGCTTGCGCTCTTCTTCCTCGCCCAACTGGATGAAGCTTTTCAGCTCGCCCACCTCGGCCTTCAGCGCCTCGGCCTTGTCCTTGTCGCCAGACCCCATCGCCGCGCCGATTTCCTTCGACGCCGCATTCCGGCGGGCTTGCGCGTCCTGCAGCTTCTGCACGTGGGTGCGGCGCGCTTCGTCCAGCGCGATCAGGCGGGCCGCCTGCGGCTCCAGCCCGCGCCGGGCCATGCCGGCATCGAAGGCGTCGGGGTTTTCACGAATCCAGCGGATATCGAACATGAGGGCAATCACTCGGCAGAAATCGATGAATCAACGCCCGGCGGGCGCCGGACAGCCGTGGCCTGTATAGGCGGCTCGGGTGACAAGGTAAAGCGGGCGGCAAGTCTCTCGCTTGATTGAGCGCAAACTGCCGTCAGGCCGTGCCGCCTTCGCTGGCAGGCTCGTCATCCTCGTCTTCGGCGTCGCGCTCGGCCTGCTGCTTCTTCTCCACCATGCGAACGGTCAGGATCGAGGCTTCATAGAGCAGCAGCAGCGGAATGCCGAGGCCCAGCTGCGAGAACGGATCAGGCGGGGTGAACACGGCAGCCGCCGCGAACACGCCGACAATGGCGTACTTGCGTTTCTCACGCAGGCCGTCTGCGGTGACGATGCCGATGCGGCCCAGCAGCGTCAGGATGACGGGCAGCTGGAAGCAGATGCCGAACGCCAGGATCAGCGTCATGGTGAGGCCGAGATACTCCGACACCTTGGGCAGAAGCTCGATCACTGCCTGGCCTTCCGCCCCGGCCTGCTGGAACGAAATGAAGAACCGCATGGCGATCGGCATGATCATGAAGAACACCAGCGCCGCGCCCATCACGAACAGCACCGGCGTGGCGTAGAGGTACGGCTTGAAGGCGGCGCGCTCATTGCGATAGAGGCCCGGCGCCACGAACATGTAGATCTGCGTGGCGATCACCGGGAACGCCAGGAACAGCCCGCCGAACAGGCCGATCTTCAGCTGCGTGAAGAAGAACTCCTGCGGCGCGGTGAAGATCAGCCGCAGGTCCTCCGCCTTCTCGCCCACCGCCCACTGGTAGGGCAGCAGCAGGAAGTTGAAGATCTTGTCGGCGAAGTAGAACGATACGACAAAGGCGATGGCGAAGCCGATCACCGACTTGATCAGCCGGGTGCGGAGTTCCGCCAGATGCTCGATCAGCGGCGCGCTGGACGCCTCGATCTCGGCTTCATCGGTGTCGGTGCGATTGCTCATGCCTTGCTTTCACCGGACTTGGCCGGCTCGGCGGCAGGCTTGGAGGTTTCAGCGGCAGGCTTTGGCGTTTCAGCGGGCTTGTCCACCTTGCCCGGCGTGCGCGGCTTGTCATCAAGCAGGCTCTTGGCGGACAAGCCGCTGGTCGCCTTGTTGATGTCCTTCTTGAGATCGTCGAGGCCGGTGTCACGCGCGGCGTCCTCGATGTGGCCCTGGAACTCGCGGGCGAGCCCCCTGACCTTGGTCATCACCTGGCCAAGCGTGCGCAATACCTTCGGCAAGTCGCGCGGACCGATCACGATCAGCGCGATGATACCCAGAACGATCAGTTCCGTGCTGCCGATGCCGAAGTCGAACATGAAGTATCGCGTTCCAGTACGCTAGCAACGCCGCCGCTGGGGCCGCCTGCGGTCCGCGCGGTTGCGTGGCGTGGGCGAAGGACTCAGCTCTTGGCCTTGTCCTTGACCTTCTCAACGGCTTCTTCGGCTTCGTGCTCGATGGTCTTGGCGGTTTCAGCCACCTTGTCCTTGACGTCATCGCCTTCTTCGGCAATGCCCTTCTTGAAGCTCTTGATGCCCTTGGCAACGTCACCCATCAGCTCGGAAATCTTGCCGCGGCCGAAAAGGATGACCAGCAGCAGCACGATGATGATGATTTGCCACGGTCCGATTGACATGAAAATTCTCCCTACACACGTGAGGCTCCACCCGAGCCGCTCACAGAAGTTGGCGCACTATTACAGAAAGCCATGAGCGCCGCAACATGGCCTCGGGGCGCTTTCGCCACACCAGTAAATCCACCGCTCAAGTGGGGTCATTCAACCGGATTGTCAAACACCAAAACGTGGTCGGGGTCGAGGCGAAACCACGCCGTCTCACCCAGCTTCGGGCAGCCGGTTGTCGCTACGCGGGCGAACACCACCTCATTGAGGCCTTCGAACTGCAGCGACAGTTCCACCTTGTCGCCGAGATAGCGCTGGTCCACCACGGTGGCCGGCAGTGCGCCTTCATAGCCGTTCGATGTGCGCACGAACGCCTGCGGACGCAGCATCACCAGCGCCGGGCCGCCTTCCTCGCCATCCTTGACCGGGAAATTGCCGAGCGGCGTCTCCGCCTTGCCGTCGACGATGCGCACGCGCAACTCGTTGACGTCGGAGAAGAACCGCGCCGCCTGCGGGTCTGCCGGGTGCCGGTAGAGTTCATCGGGCGTGCCGATCTGCACCACCCTGCCCTCGCGCATCAGCACGATGCGGTCAGCCATGCCCATTGCCTCTTCCGGGTCATGGGTCACCAGGATCGAACTGGCGCGGGTTTCCTTGAGGATCGCCAGCGTCTCGTGGCGCACGTGCTCGCGCAGCCGCTGGTCGAGGCCGGAGAACGGCTCGTCCATCAGCAGCACCGCCGGGCGCGGCACGATCGCCCTGGCCAGCGCCACCCGCTGCTGTTCGCCGCCGGACAGCTCGTGCGGATAGGAGTTGGCCAGATGGTCGAGCCCCACCCGCAACAATGCCGAATGCGCCGCGCTGTCGGCGCTCTTGCGGTCCACCCCGGTCAGCCCGAAGGTCACGTTGCCCAGCACGGTCAGGTGCGGAAACAGCGCATAGTCCTGGAACATCAGCCCGACTGAACGCTTTTCCGGCGGCACGAAGCTGCGCCCCGAGGCCACTTCCGCATTGTCGAGCAGGATGCGGCCCGAGTCCGGCCGCTCCACCCCGGCCGCCAGCCGCATCAGCGTGGACTTGCCGCAGCCCGACGGCCCCAGCAGGCAGATGATCTCGCCCTGCTTCAGCTCGAACGAGACGTTGCGCACGGCTTCAGTGTCGCCGAACGCCAGCGACACGTCCTCGAACGTCACCGACGAAGCGAATGCGGCAGCAGCCGTACCGCGCGGGCCCCACCGGCCGCGGGAGGTTCTGTGAAGGACGTCAGTCATGCTGGCAGCGGTGATTACACGAGAAGTGCGCGGATTGCCAATGGTTCAGGTGTCATTGCCAAACGTCGCATCCACGTCCATGCGCTCATGCAGGATGCGGACGATCTCGATGGCGCCATCTGCAGCCACGATGAAGTAGAGGAAATGCATTCCCACCCGCGCGTTCCGGTATCCTGCCCGCACATGCCCTGCATCGCGGCTCATCAACAGGCCACCGGCCAAGAGCCTCCTCTTTCTGGAGAGAAATTGTCAAACGCTGGTAATCCGCTCATGCGCCAGCTTTCACCGGTCCTCGTCGAGCACCTCGGGCAGGTCCATGTTGAGCGCTGTTTCGGGCTCGTCGCCGGCGTCGTCGTCATCCGCCTCGTCGGGCAGGTGCATTTCCAGCTCCGGCTCGAACTCGTCGCCGTCGAGCGGGTCTTCGTCCGGCCCCAGCGCATCGTCGTCCTTTGGCGAGGGAATGAACATGTCCGGCGGCAGGTTGCCGGACAACAGCCCCGCCCCCTTCAGTTCCGCCATGCCCGGCAAGTCGCGCACGCTGTCCAGCCCGAACTGTTCGAGGAAGGCGTCGGTGGTGCCATAGGTGACCGGGCGGCCCGGCGTGCGGCGGCGGCCGCGCATCCTGATCCAGCCGATCTCCATCAGCATGTCGAGGGTGCCCTTGGCCGTGGCGACGCCACGGATTTCCTCGATCTCGGCGCGCGTCACCGGCTGGTGATAGGCGATGATCGCCATCACCTCGAGCCCCGCGCGCGACAGCTTCTTCTGCTCCGTCGCCTCCTTGCGCAGCAGGAACGACAGGTCTTCGGCGGTGCGCAACGCCCACTTGCCGGCCACGCGCACCAGGTTGACCCCGCGCATGGCGTAATCTTCCTGGATCGAGGCCAGCAACGCCGGGATGTCGGCATCCTTCGGCAGCGCCACGGCGAGATCCTTCTCGGCCAGCGGGCCGGAGGCGGCGAACAGCAACGCCTCGACCACGCGCCGCTGCTGCACCTGCGGCATCTGCCCGGACAGCGCATCGGCCTTGCGCATCAGGTAATCCGGCAGGTCGGAATCATCCGAAGGACCGCCATCGTCCGGCTGCGCGGGTGCAGCCAAGCCGGCCTCTTCCACCGCCTGGGCGGTATCGTCGATTTCTTGCGGTTTCACTGCTTCTTTCGCCACGTCTCGTCAGCCCCATAGATGGACAGGTGATGCCCTGCCCTTGCCCCCAACTCGTCAGCCGGCCCGCGCCCGGCGCATGTAGATCGGATCGAAGTGCTGCTCCTGCCGCACCTCCAGAACCCCCTCGCGCGCCAGCTCCAGCGACGCGGTGAAGCCCGAGGCGATCACCGAGCGGCGCTTTTCCGGCTCCACCAGGTATTGCACCAGGTAGGTGTCGAACCGGCCCCAGTCGTCCATCTGCCCCAGCATGCGCTCGAGCGCAATGCGCGCTTCCTTCAATGTCCACACCGGCTGGCGCCTGATCTCGTAGTTGCGGTGGGCAGCGGCGCGCTGGCGGCGCTGCGCATAGGCCTGCAGCAGGTCGATCAGCGTGTCGCCCCATTCAAGCTGCCTGTCGACCACCACCGGCTCCGGCCAGCCGCGCTGGAACACGTCTCGCCCCAGCCGGTTGCGCGACATGAGTTTCGCCGCCGCATCGCGCATTGCCTGCAGCCGCTGCAGCCGGAACTGCAGCCGCGCGGCCAGTTCTTCCGGCGGCGGCTCATCGTCGTTGTTGCCGTCCTTGGGCAGCAGCAGCCGCGACTTGAGGTAGGCGAGCCAGGCGGCCATGACCAGATAATCCGCCGCCAGCTCCAGCTTCATCCGCCGCGCATCCTCGATGAACACGAGGTACTGTTCGGCCAGCGCCAGGATGGAAATGCGGGTGATGTCGACCTTCTGGGTGCGCGCCAGTTGCAGCAACAGGTCAAGCGGCCCGGCAAAGCCGTCGAGGTCAACCAGCAACGGCTGGTCCTCGTCCTCCGGCTCAGGCATCAACCGCACCGGCCCCTCGCCATCCGGCCAGAGGTCGTCCTGTGCCTGCTGTTGTTTCGCGTCGCTCATTAAAATGCCCACATATGGCGGTCAACTTGTGGAAACTACACCACATATAGCCGCGTTGGCCATGCCTGACAGCCGCCTTGTGGAGTTATCCTCAAGTGATGTGGCGGGCGTGAGGCCGCTCAGGAAACCGGGCCGGTCAGGGCCTCCAGCGTCATTTCAGCCCCGGCAAGGTCGAATTCATCCGGCACGCGCAGGAACGACAGCGCCCGGTGGGCCCGCCTTTCCGCCTGGCCCGCCAGCCTGCCGGCGGCAGCGGCCACCTCCACCATCTCGGCCATGTCCCCATTGCAGTGCAGCAGCACGTCGCAACCGGCCGCAATGGCGCGCTCGCCTCGTTCGCGGAACGAGCCCTTGAGCGCCTTCATCGACAGGTCGTCCGACATGATCAGCCCGTCAAAGCCAATCTGGCCGCGGATCACCTCACCGATCACCGTGGAAGACAGCGTGCAGCAATTGTCCGGGTCCAGCGCCGAATAGACCACGTGCGCGGTCATCGCCATGGGGATGTCGGCCAGCGCCGCAAAGGGTGCAAAGTCCACCCGCTCAAGCTCGTCGCGCGGCGCATCGACAACGGGAAGCTCCAGGTGGCTGTCGGCAAAGGCGCGGCCATGGCCGGGAATGTGCTTGATGACCGGCAGCACGCCGCTATCCATCAGTCCTTGCGCGGCGGCGCGGCCCAGCAGCGCCACTTGTTCAGCCGACATGCCGTAGGCGCGGTCGCCGATGATGTCGTGGCTGCCCGGTTGCGGCACGTCCAGCACCGGTACGCAGTCCACGTTGATGCCAACTTCCGACAGGTCCTTCGCCAGCAGCCGGTAGACGGCGCGTGTGGCGCGCAAGCCCGCCACCGCATCCTGCTCGTACAAGCGGGCATAGGCCCGGCCCGGCGGATACTTGCGCCAGTTGGGCGGGCGCATCCGCTGCACCCTGCCACCTTCCTGGTCGATCAGCACCGGCGCATCAGCCCGGCCGACGATGTCGCGGAACTGGCCGGTCAGCGCCTTGATCTGCTCGGGCGTATCGACATTGCGGGCAAACAGGATCAGGCCCCAGGGCTGCGCCTCGCGCAGGAACGCCACCTCGTCATTGCCGAGCTGAAGCCCCGCGCAACCGGTAATGAAAGCCCCCGTCATGCCACCCGCCTCGCCTGCCGAATCGCGCATCCGTTCACGGCCAAGCCATAGAGCATTTGCGCCGCCCGGCCAATTGCAGCGCAGGAAAACTCGATCCAAATGCTACTCAATTTCAGGGAAAATTGCGGTTGGCGCGTTCATTTTCGCACAAGGTTAACAAGTGTTTTAAGACCAGCCCGCCGCCTCGCCGTAGTAAACAAATCGTCAAGCCGGAACTTTACCAGCCGGCCCGGCCCGTTGCACCGGGCGCGTTTTGAACAGGGAGACAGAGATCATGTTGCGTGTAGCAGAACACCCCAGTATCACGCCGTGGCAGAGGCTTGCCAACGAACGGCTGGAAGTCGCCAACAAGCTTGCCCGCATCTGCGCCGTGCTTGTCGGCGTTCTCGTGGTGCTGGGCATCAACTCGTTTTCGGTAATGTCAGAGCAGTCGCGGCTGTGCTCAAGCCTCCTCGAGGCCCAGGCCAGCATGGACCAGTACCAGGCCCGCAAGCTGCCGACGACGGATATTGTTCACAACTACTGTTCGTGAGCCGCCGTTGCCGGCAGACCCCCCTTGCGGGGCCGGCGCCCTGCCGCTCGTCCCCTACGGCGGCGGGGCTGCCATTGCAAACATGACGGCGGGGCTGCCATCGTCATCCGCAAGAAGGCACGCTCAGGGCTGGCGCAGCACCAGCACCATCGCGGCATGGGCCGCGCCCTCGCCCACATTGCGCACCTTGTGCGGCCGGTCGGCATGATAGCGCAAGGCCTCGCCGGTCTTTGCCGTGCGGATCTCCTCGTCGACCGTCACCTCAAGCTCGCCAGTGACCACATAAAGATGCTCGATCGTACCCGGCGGGTGCGGGTCGCTTTCAAGCAAGCCGCCTGGCCGGGCGTGGAAATCGTACCACTGCACGAAGTCGACCAGGTTGAGCGGACCGGCAATGGCCAGCCGGCACAGGCCATCCTCGCTTTCCAGCAGCGGCACCGCCGCCCTGGCCTGATGTTCAATGAAAGCCTCCGCCTTGCCGGTCTTCAGCACCTCGTCGATGGTGGTGTCGAGCGCCTGGCTCAACCGGTAAACCGTCGACAGGGTCGGGTTGGTCTCGTTGCGCTCGATCTGCGAGATGATCGACTTGGCCACCCCCGATTGCTCCGACAGGTCGCCCAGCGACATGTTGTAGGCCTTGCGCAGCCGCTGGATGGTCTTGCCCAGGTCGGGCGAGAGCTCGGACTGCGCGCGCGGCTTGCGTCCCTTTGGTGCGGCCATGGCGTGAGTGTTCCCTGCTGCCGTCATCGTGTTCGTTCTTCCGAACGTATATAGCGTGGCGGGCTGTCTGGGCAATTGTCTTGTGCACCCGGCCTGCCGCTGATTGCGACTTTTTGTGCAGTGCACAATGACCGTTTCGACTGTTAGCGTTCAAACGACTTGATCAAGGTCAATTTGCGCGCGCCAGTTGCATGGCATTTATGCTTCAAGGCAGGAGGACGCATCATGGGTGTAATCAACGTCATCGACACCAACGGCCAGACCCATACGCTGGAAGCGGTCGAGGGCTGGCGCGTCATGGAAATCATCCGCGAACATGGCCTGCCGATGGAAGGCGTCTGCGGCGGCGCCTGTGCCTGCGCAACCTGCCACGTCATCGTCGACGACGGCTGGACGGACAAGCTGTTCCCGGCCCGCGATGACGAGGAAGCCATGCTCGACACCGTGCCCAACGTCATGCCGGCCTCGCGCCTGTCCTGCCAGCTCATCTACAGTGAAGAGCTTGACGGCCTGACCGTGGCGCTCGATCCGAACCTTGTGCAAAAGGCCCGCGCCGCCTAATTTCGGCGGATGTCCTCTCTCTCCCTCGACTGGAAACTGATTACCGACCAGGTGATGGGCGGCGTCTCCGCCGGCCTTGTGGCCCTATCCGGCAGCCATGACGGCCACCCGGTGCACTGCCTCACCGGCAGCGTCAGCCTGGAAAACAATGGCGGTTTCGTACAGATGGCGGCAGACCTGCCGCCGCCGCCGGCAACGGCGCGGGGCATCCGCCTCACCGTGCGCGGCAACGGCGAGGAGTACAACATCCACTTGCGCACGACCGCGCTGGACCGGCCCTGGCAGTCCTTCCGGAAAAGTTTCAGGGCCAACCCTCAGTGGAGCGTAGTTGAGGTTCCGTTCGCCGCCTTCGAGCCGCACCGGACCACCGCCCGGTTGGAACCGGGCGGCATCAGGCGCATAGGCATCGTCGCCATCGGGCGCGAATTCGAGGCGGAAGTCTGCGTGGCGGCGATTGCCTGGACCGACTAGGCCGCCTTGGCTTGCGGCTTGCCACCACCCCGGTTGCGGCGGCGGCGGCTGGGCCGGCCCGGCTTCTTGTCGCCAGCATTTGCGCCATGACCTGCACCGGAACCGGCACGCGCCTTGTTCTGCTGCGGCTGGCGGCGCTGCTGCTGTTCGCGGCGCGGTTCTTCAACGGCCGATGCCACCGGCAGCCCTGCAGGCGGGGCGACCACTTCGATCTGCTTCTTGATCAGGCGCTCGATGTCGCGCAGCAGGCCCCTGTCCTCGCCCGACACCAGCGATACGGCAAGGCCCGAAGCCCCTGCCCGCGCGGTGCGGCCGATGCGGTGCACATACACTTCCGGCACGTTCGGCAGATCGTAATTGATGACCAGCTCGACGCCCGGCACATCAATGCCGCGCGCGGCAATGTCGGTTGCGATCAGGATCGGGCACGAGCCGTCCTTGAACGCTGCCAGCGCCTTCACCCGGTTGTTCTGCGACTTGTTGCCGTGAATGGCGGCAGCAGTCAGGCCAGCCTGGTCGAGCGACTTCACCACCCGGTCCGCGCCGCGCTTGGTGCGCGTGAATACGATGACGCGCTTGCCCGGGTTCTGCCGCGCAAGGTGCGCAACCGCAGCCGGCTTGGAGCCGCTCGCCAGCAGCATCACCGACTGCTCGATCTTCTCGACCGGCGTTGCGGCGGGTGTGACCGCAATTTCCACCGGCTGGTTGAGATGATCAGCCGCCAGCTTGCGGATTTCCTTCGGCATGGTGGCCGAGAACAGCAGCGTCTGGCGCTTCTTCGGCACCATGCCGAGAATGCGGCGGATCGCCGGCAGGAAGCCGATATCCAGCATCTGGTCGGCTTCGTCGAGGATCAGTGTCTCCACCTGGTCGAGGCGGACCGCCTTCTGGTCGATGAGGTCGAGCAGCCGGCCCGGCGTGGCGATCATCACGTCGACGCCGCGCGCCGCACTGGCAATCTGCGGCCGGATCGAAACGCCGCCGAAAACGCACATGGAGTGCAGCTTCTGGCCCTTCGAATAGTCGCGTACCGACTGGTGGATCTGCGCCGCCAGCTCACGCGTCGGGGACAGGATCAGCGCCCGCACCATCTTTGGCGCAGGCTTTGCATTGGTGGACGCGGCAAGCCGCTGCAACAGCGGCAGCGAGAACGCGCCGGTCTTGCCGGTGCCGGTCTGGGCAAGGCCGACAACGTCGCGGCCGTCAAGAATGGTGGGGATGGCCTTCACCTGGATGGGCGTAGGCGTGTCATGGCCCAGCGCTTCAAGTGCGCCGAGCAGCGGCCCTTCAAGGCCGAGATCGATAAATTTCAAGGTAGAGTCTTTCTGTCAAGCGATGCGCGCATGGTTCTGGCGCATCTGGGTTCCTTTCGACGGCAACGGGCAATGGACACACTCTGACGGGGTCCAGGGTCGCCACCGAGGAAAACTGGGACAACTGCGACCGGGGTGAATCACTCACGTACCGGAAGCCGGGTTGTTGTGCACTGCACAAGCGCAGATGTGGGCCTCGAAGTCAAGGAATTCAATCTTTGCGGTCAAAGATGCCGCAACCAGCATCGCTCAGCGCCGGTCAAACGCCAGCCGTAGCGCCAGCATCAGGAACACCGTGCCGGAGAGATAACCCAGCCAGCGCGCGAGCCTCGCATTCGCCTTCAGCACTTCCCGCACCGAGCCCGCGCCGATGCCCACCGCACCGTTCACAATGGTGCCGGTGATGTTGAAGATCAGTCCCAGCAAAAGGAACTGCGCGAGGCTCGACCCACGCGAGGGATCAACGAACTGCGGCAGAAACGCCAGAATGAACACGATCACCTTGGGGTTCAGCAGGTTGACCAGCGTGCCGTCGCGCCACGCCTTCAGCGGGCCTGCCCGCTTGACCCCATCCGGCAGGTCAAGCTCCAGCGGTTTGCGGAACGCCTGCACCGCCAGCCACACAAGATACGCCACGCCCGCCCACTTCAACGCCTCGAAGGCGACGGGGTGCGCCGTCAGCAGCGCCGCGAGCCCAAGCGCCGCTGCGAGGGTGTGAATGGCGCCGCCCGTGGCAATGCCGAGGCTTGCTGCAAAGCCGGTCCTTGCACCGGACTTCAGGCCCTGCCCGAGACAGAACATCATGTCGGCGCCAGGCGTCAGGTTGAGCGCGATGCCGGCCGCCATGAACACCAGCACCTGGGCAGGATCGAGAATCATGGTGCGTCGAGTTCCAGCGTCATGCACACATTGTGCTCGGTGATCTCGTAATCCGCAAAGGCGTCGCAATAGGTAAACCCGAACCGCCTGTAGAGCCGGTGGGCGGGCTGGAAATCCGCATGGGTGCCGGTTTCAAGGCTGAGCCGTGTGTACCCCCGCTGGCGCGCCACCGCCAGAATGTGCTGCAGCACCAATTCGCCCACACCGCGGCCCCGATGTTCCGGCGCGGTGCGCATCGACTTGATCTCGGCAAAGTCCGGCGCCAGTTGCTTGAGCGCGCCGCAGCCCAGCAAGGCACCCTCTTCCCACACGCTCCAGAACGTCACCTCCGGTGCGCGCAAGCCCGCCAGGTCCAGCGCGTGGACCGTGTCCGGCGGCGACAGCGTGCGCATGTGGGCAAGGTGGCCTTCCAGCAAGGCCGCAATCTCGGGTCCGCGCAAATCGTCAACGCGAATGTCCATGCAGGGTCACGCCCCGAGCGCCTGCTTCAGGTCGCCGATCAGGTCGCCCACGTCTTCCAGGCCCACTGACAGCCGCACCATGCCGTCGCTTACCCCCATCTCGTCACGCGCGGCCTGGCCGATATTGCGGTGGGTTGTGGTGGCCGGGTGGGTGATAAGTGACTTGGCATCGCCAAGATTGTTGGAAATGTCGATGATCTCCAGCTTCCGCAGCATGTCGAAAGCTGCCGGCTTGCCGCCAGCCAGTTCGAACGTCACCATGGTGCCGCCAGCCGTCATCTGTTTGCGGCAAAGGGCTGCCTGCGGGTGGCTGTCGAGCCACGGATAGGTGACGCTGGCCACACCCTTCATGCCCTCCAGCGCCGTTGCCACCATCAGCGCGCTGTCGCACTGGGCCATGACGCGCAGTTTCAGCGTTTCCATGCCCTTCAGCAGCACCCAGGCATTGAACGGCGACAGGCTGGGCCCGGTATGGCGCAGGAAGGGCTTCAGTTTCTCTTCCTTGAACTCGGTGGACGAAACGACCGCACCCCCAAGCACGCGCCCCTGCCCGTCCATGTGCTTGGTGCCGGAATAGACGATCACGTCGGCGCCCAGCGGCAGCGTTTTCTGAACGATGGGCGTGGCGAAGATGTTGTCCACCACCACCATGATGCCATTGGCCTTGGCAATTTCCGCCACCGCGGCGATGTCGAACACCTGCAGGCCCGGGTTCGACGGCGTTTCCAGGAAGAACAGCTTCGTCTTCGCCGTAATTGCATTGCGCCACTGGTCAAGGTCGCCGCCGTCCACCAGCGTCGAGGTCACGCCAAACTTCGGCAGGATCGAGGTGAGTATCTGGTAGCACGAGCCGAACAGCGCCTTCGACGCCACGATGTGATCGCCCGCCTCCACCTGGCAGGCCAGCGCTCCCCACACTGCAGCCATGCCCGATGCGGTCGCGTAGCAGGCTTCCGCTCCTTCGAGCAGCCGCAGCCGTTCCTCGAACATGGTGACAGTCGGGTTGCCATAGCGGGCGTAGACGTACCCTTCCTGTTCGCCCGAGAAGCGGTCCTCCGCCGTCTCTGCGTCGGGATAGACAAAGCCCGAATTGAGATAGAGCGCCTCGGCCGTCTCGCCGTGATGCGAACGGTCAAGCCCGCCGCGAACCAGCTTCGTCGACTCGCCCCAGTTGGCCGGATTGCCTTCCTTGACCGACTTTTTCATCGTTTCAGCTCTGCATCCAGGGAAGGCCCCGCGCCTTCCAGCCATTCTTGCGGCCACGGTGGCGTTCCCCGTCGAGGTCGCCTTCGAAACCTTCCGCGACGTTGTAGCAGGCGTTGAAACCGGCCTGCGTCAGCGCCGTGGCTGCCGCCGCCGAGCGCGCGCCGGACCGGCAGATGCAGTAAACTTCCGAATTTTCGCTCACGCCGGCTGCGCGCACCGCATCGACGAAGCTGCCATTGACCTGCATCGACGGGAACGCCTGCCACGATATCGTCAGCAGCCGCTCGACTGCAGGTACGCCCACAAATGCCCATTCGGCGCTGGTGCGCACGTCGATCAGCACGGCGTCGGGATTATCGGAAAGGGCCTGGTAGGCCGTATGGGGGTCAACATCGCCCAAGTACATGTCATCAACCCGGTCTTGGAGGTTTGGTTCAATGCCCCTGCCTATACACCCGTTGCAGCCGTTTTGTAAGCCGAACATTGTGTCTTTGCTGGCGAACGTGAAGGGAACGAAGGCAGCCGCCTGGCCGTTTATCCGCATTGATACGATATTGCCTGTAGCCCCGCCGCCAAATACCATCGGGGAAGGAATCTGGCTGCAGTCAGCAAGGACAACGGAATGAGCAAGCTTACCCTTACCCGCCGCACTCTCATCGCCTCTGCAACCGCCGGTGCTGCCACCGTGCTGTGCGCGCCCGCCGTCATTGCGCGCGGGCCCGCCACCAAGCCCTTTTATGCAACACCGGACGACAAACACCCGATCTTTCCCGTCGGACCCGACATCGTGCCTCTGTCGCATCGCAAGACCATCGTGCCCTACGCCAACAACCTGAACCCCGGCGCCATCGTGGTCGACACCCGCAATCGTTATCTCTACGTGAAAATCGATCCGGGCCGCGCCATGCGCTACGGCGTGTCGGTGGGCAAGGAAGGCTTTGGCTGGTCCGGCCACGCCACTATCCAGCGCAAGGTGATGTGGCCCAAGTGGACGCCGCCGCGCGAAATGATCCAGCGCGACCCGAAGCTGGCGAAGTACGCCAAGGGCATGCCCGGCGGCCCGGACAACCCGCTGGGCGCGCGCGCCCTGTATCTCTACAAGGACGGCAAGGACACGCTTTACCGCATCCATGGCACCAACAAGCCGGGCTCCATTGGCCGGGCCGAGTCGTCCGGTTGCATCCGCATGCTCAACGAGGACGTGGTCGAGGTCTTCCAGGCCACCCTCATCGGCACCGATGTCTACGTGCTCGGTCACAAGGGCTGACAGACCGCCTGGCGCTTGCAAGCCCTCGTGCCGCGTGACATAGCTTTGCGGCAATCAACACGCTGATGGAAAGCCGGGAGAGTTCGCATGAAAGTGGCTTTGGTGACGGCAGGCGGGTCGGGCATGGGCGCGGCCAGCGCCCGCAGGCTGGCGGCAGACGGGTTCAAGGTTGGCATTCTTTCCTCGTCCGGCAAGGGCGAGGCGCTGGCCAATGAACTCGGCGGCATTGGCGTCACCGGCTCGAACCAGTCCGTTGACGATTTGGGCCGGCTTGTCGATGCAGCGATGCAGAAGTGGGGGCGGGTCGACGTGCTGGTGAATTCCGCCGGGCACGGGCCGCGCAAGCCCATACTGGAACTCACCGACGAGGACTGGCACGCCGGACTTGATGTCTATTTCCTCAATGCCGTGCGCCCCACCCGGCTGGTAACGCCGATCATGCAACAGCAGAAAGCCGGCGCAATCATCAACATCTCCACCGCCTGGACGTTTGAGCCAAGCTCCATGTTTCCCACTTCCGCGGTAGCGAGGGCGGGCCTGGCCTCGTTCACCAAGGTCTTCGCCGACACCTATGCCGCCGACAACATCCGCATGAACAACGTGCTGCCCGGCTGGATCGACAGCCTGCCCGCCACCGAGGAGCGCCGCCAGGGCGTGCCCATGCAGCGTTACGGCACCAGCGAGGAAATCGCCGCCACGGTGTCGTTCCTCGCCTCCGACGGAGCAGCCTACATCACCGGCCAGAACATCCGCGTCGATGGCGGCGTCACCCGGTCGGTCTAGCGGGAAGCGTTGAATCTGGCTCACCGTGCGTTCGACATTCTGGCTCTAGCAGGTTGAACGCTGCCCTTGCTAGGTTGCGCGCATCACCAGCAATGCTTTCAGGGGCGCTTCCATGGCCAAAGACCTTCCCTCCCGTGCAGATGTCGTCATTGTCGGCGGCGGCGTCATTGGCTGTTCGCTGGCCTATCACCTGACGAAGATCGGCATTACCAATGTCGTGCTGCTGGAGCGCAAGCAGCTCACCTCCGGCACCACCTGGCACGCGGCGGGGCTGGTCGGCCAGTTGCGCGCCAACCGCAACATGACAGAGCTTGCCAAGTACACCTCCGAGCTGATGCGCGGGCTGGAGGCCGAGACCGGCCAGGCCACCGGCTTCAAGCAGAACGGCTCGGTTTCCGTTGCCCTCACCGAGGCGCGGCTGGAAGAATTCATGCGCGGCGCCTCGATGGCCAAGAGCTTCGGCCTGCAGGTCGACGTGATCACCCCCGGCGAGATCAAGGAGCGCCTGCCCCACATCAACCTCGACGGCGTGGTGGGCGGCATCTTCCTGCCCGGCGACGGCCAGGTGAACCCGATCGACGTCACCCAGGCCTATGCCGCCGGCGCGCGCTCGCGCGGCGCGAGGATTTTCGAGAACACCAAGGTCACCCGCCTGTTGAAGGAAGGCGACCGCGTCACCGGCGTCGAGACCGAAACCGGCACCATCATGGCCGACAAGACCGTGATCTGCGGCGGCATGTGGTCGCGCGACCTGGGCCAGCAGGTGGGCGTGCAGATCCCGCTCCACGCGGCCGAGCACTTCTACATCGTCACCGAGCCGGTCGACGGCCTGCCGTCGAACATGCCGGTCACCCGCATTCCCGATGAATGGGCCTACTACAAGGAAGACGCCGGCAAGCTGATGCTGGGCGCGTTCGAGCCGGTGGCCAAGCCATGGGGCATGAACGGCCAGCTCACCGATGACCACTCTTTCGAAACCCTGCCGGAGGACTACGACCACTTCGAGCCGGTGCTGGAGAAGGCCGTCAGCCGGGTGCCGCTGCTGGAGACAGCCGGCATCGCGCTGTTCTTCAACGGGCCGGAAAGCTTCACCCCCGACGACCGCTACCACCTGGGCGAAGCTCCGTTCGTGCGCGACCTCTACATGGCCTGCGGCTTCAACTCCATCGGCATCCAGTCGTCCGGCGGGGCAGGCAAGGTGTTGGCCGAGTGGATCAGGGACGGCCACCCGCCCATGGACGTGGTCAACGTCGACATCCGCCGCGTCCACCCGTTCCAGTCGAACCGCAAATACCTGCACGACCGCACCACCGAGTCGCTCGGCCTGCTCTACGCCATGCACTGGCCCTATCACCAGGTCGAGACGGCGCGCGGGGTGCGCAAGTCCCCGTTCCACGACCGGCTGGCGGCGCGCCATGCCTGCTTCGGCGAGGTGAACGGCTGGGAACGGCCCAATTTCTTCGCGCCCTCGGCAGACAAGGCGAAGTACGAATACTCCTACCATCGCCAGAACTGGTTCCCCTACGCGCAGGCCGAGGCAGAGGCCGTGCGCGACCGTGTCGCCCTGTTCGACCAGTCGAGCTTTGCCAAGTACATGGTGCAGGGCCGCGATGCGCTTGCCGTGCTGAACCAGGTGTCCGTTGCCGACTGCGACGTGGAGCCGGGCAAGATGGTCTACACCCAGTGGTGCAACGACCGTGGCGGCATCGAGGCTGATCTGACCGTCACCCGGCTGGGCGAAACCGAATTCCTCGTCGTCACCGGCTCCGCCCCGCAGATCCGCGACCACGACTGGTTGAAGCGCCACATCGGCGACCGCTTCTGCACCGTCACCGATGTCACCTCCGGCATGCCCATGCTGTCGCTGATGGGGCCCAACTCCCGCGCGCTGATGGAAAAGCTGACCGGCGAGGACATGTCAAACGGGGCTCACCCCTTCGCCAC
>JAZBOA010000010.1:0-3222 GCA_036350935.1 Anderseniella sp.
CGAGGACAAGGTCCACCTGGCGCGAGCGGTCAAGTTCTTCTCGCAAGGTCGCCAGCTCGCTGTGCTGGAATGACAGGTCGCGGCGCTGCTCGTCGATCTGCCTGGTCAAGGCGTTCAACTCGGCAATCCTGGCGCGCAATCGCTCTTCCACCTGATCGGCGTTGACGGACGAGGAGGCGGCCGGCGCGGCACGGCTGGCAGGGCCTGATGCCGAGGCGATGGCGGCGGGGGCGACGTGGACCGTTTCCAGCATGTAGGTCTGTTCGGCGATGCGGGCGTCGGCGACGGCCATGCGTTCACGCAAGGCGGCGATCTCCTCGTCCCGGTTGCGAAGGTCGTCGCGCGCTTGCTGTGTCATTTCGGTGCGTTCGGCCAGCTCGCGCTGGAGGCTGTCAACCTGCGCCTTGAGGTTGGTGATTTCGCTGTCGCGCTCGGAGAGGCGCTTGTCCCGGCTGCTGATCTCGATGGCCAGCTGCTCGATGCGGTTGCGGTTGCGCGAGGCTTCCGCCATCTGTTCGGCCATGCGGGTTTTCAGGTCATCAAGCCGCAGTTGCAGCCGCCGGCCCTGCATGGCGAATTCGGCCTTGAGGCGGTCGCGGTCGGCCTTGAGCTCGGCGATGGCTGATGGGGCGCGGCGTTCGATGCGGCGCTTGCCCAGGCCAACGGCATAACGCCAGACACCACGAATGACCAGCAGGCTGACCAGCAGGGCTGCCACGAACCCCAGTGCGATAAGCATTATCGTCTCGGTTTGAGACATGACATTCCCCCGTTACACCTACAAACGTCTCCCGGCTGGTGATCCAGCAAACAACGGGCCACTCGGCACGGTCGCCATTGCGAATGCCGCTTCTTGTCAAGGTTGAGGCAATCTGGCTTTTCAATCGTAACCCAATGACATGCGGGTGTGAAGGTTGGATCACGGCTGATCGCGGCAAAATCTGCGTTGCCCGCCGCAGAAGACACGAACGCCGCCTGCTGGTAATGGCAGGCGGCGGCTGAAGCATGCGCGGGGTCGCGGGCAGGAAGATCCTGCCTGGTGATCAGAACGGATTGATGGTGGGGCGCTCGGTGTACTTGAGGTATCCCACGTTGGCCCCTAGGCGGGCGCCTACGCCGGTGCGGATTGGCGCCAGTTTCAGGTGCTCGTTGGACTGGAAGTTCACGCCCAGTCCGCCAACCATGTAAGCGGACCCCTCGACGCCGATGAAGCGGTCGAAGATCTGGCTTTCATCGGAGATGTTGTAGACCAGCGCCAGCACGCGCGAGCCGTTGCCACCGAGGTCAAAGCCCACAGACGGGCCCTGCCAGTAAACCTTCTTGCGGGTACCGTCCTTCATGAACAGCGTACCTTCTCCGTAGCGCAGTCCGCCGAAGAAGGCGCCTGCCGCCTCTTCGCCGATGATATAGCCGGTCGGCCTGCCAGCCGTGGCAAACACATGCTCGACCGCCTTGGCGAGACCCTTGGTGGTGTCGCCGAACCAGCGGTGACCGCCTTCGACGATCTCTTCCGGGCTGTAGGTGTCGGCGGTGCTCGGTGCTGAGCTGCGGGCATAGCGCTCGCCGGTGTCGAGGTTTGCCGATCGGGCCTGGGCGCGGGTGTCAACGCTTGACAGGACGGACAAGGCGGAAATCGAGAAGCTTGCAAGGGCAGCAAGCGCGAGGATGCGTTTCATGGGACTTTACTCACCTGGTACTGACAATCTCGAGACTGGCCTGCCCGATTGAGCAGGGCCGATATGACCTGACTATGCCGCAACAGGCGTTAACGCCGCGTATACGATTAACGGGAAGTTTCGACGGCCGTTCAAATGCCGTGCCTGGCAACGCTGGCAATGAAGGCCGGGTTGTCAAAGCCGCGTGACTGCTTGCCATACTGCAAGGGCACGCCGCTGTCCGCCTCGACCACGCTGCCGCCGGCGGCGGCAAGCACGGCATGGCCGGCTGCGGTGTCCCATTCCATGGTGCGCCCGAAGCGCGGGTAGAGATGGGCCTTGCCCTCGGCCAGCAGGCAGAACTTGAGCGACGAACCCGCGGCCACGGTGTCCGATATGCCGTTTTCGGCAAGCCAGCGTTCGGTCTTTTCATCGCGGTGGGAGCGGCTGGCGACGGCCTTGCGTCCGTTGCCGGGCAAGGGTGGGCAGGCCAGCAGGTCAAATCCGGGCGCTGCGGGCCAGGCTGCGGCCGGGTCAATGGCGGCCATGAACGCTCCAGCGCCCTGCTCGCCTGCATACAGGCGCGACAGGGCGGGCGCGTAGACCACGCCTGCTACCGGCTCGCCATCACGCACCAGCGCGATGTTGACGGTGAACTCGCCGTTGCGGCTGATGAATTCGCGGGTGCCGTCCAGCGGGTCGACCAGGTAGAACTCCTCGGTGACATGCGGCATCGCGCCACCCGCGACTGCTTCCTCGGCGATGATGTTGGCATCCGGTTCCATCGACCTTATGCCGTCCAGGATGATTGCCTCGGCCGCCGTGTCTGCTTCGGTGACCGGCGAGGCGTCAGCCTTCTCCTCGACGGCGAAACCGGCATCGTAGATGGCCATGATGCGCGCGCCCGCGGCATGTGCAACCTGCATCATGCGGATCAGGCGGATGGAGGGCTGAATGCCGGTCATCATGTTGATTCGTCCTGAAAATTTCTGTTTTCCCGTCGCGGCCCTGCTGGCCTCGTGATGGGGGTAGTGGAAATGTTGAGTCGGAACAAGGCGTTGTTGCGGTTTTCCGCATGCGGCTTGGCAGGGGCTTGTCCGGGCCGCTAGATTCAGGCTGCTGGACTGCAGGGAACACACATGCACAACAAGCGGCAACGAGGGGGCCACAGATGAAACTTGATGCTGTCTTGAGCGACATGGACCTTTCGGCACTGCTGTGCTCGAAAGTCTGTCATGACGTCATTTCGCCCGTAGGCGCGATCGCCAACGGGCTTGAGGTACTGGAGGACGAGCAGGACGAGGAGATGCGCCAGATTGCCCTCGACCTGGTGCGGCGGTCATCGCGGCAGGCCTCGGCCAAGCTTCAGTTCTGCCGGATTGCCTTTGGAGCGGCCGGGTCAGCCGGTTCCAGCATCGATACCGGGGATGCCGAAGATGTCGCCAAGAAATTCATCGGCGACGAGAAGGTCGAGCTGGAATGGTCGGTGCCGCGCGAGATCCGTCCGAAGAGCGAGGTCAAGCTGATGCTCAACATGCTGATGCTGGCGATCTCGTCGATTCCTCGC
>JAZBOA010000011.1:0-13426 GCA_036350935.1 Anderseniella sp.
ACGACGCTGCTCAACTGCCTGACCGGTTACGTGGACGAAGACGAAAGCGTGATCACCTGCGAAGACGCCGCTGAACTCCAGTTGCAGCAGCCGCACGTGGTGCGCCTTGAAACCCGCCCGCCGAACCTCGAGGGCGAAGGCGAGATCACCATGCGTGACCTGGTCAAGAACTGCCTGCGCATGCGTCCCGAACGGATCATCGTGGGTGAAGTGCGCGGACCTGAAGCCTTCGACCTGCTGCAGGCCATGAACACCGGTCACGACGGCTCGATGGGAACGCTGCACGCCAACTCGCCGCGCGAAGCCCTTTCACGTCTGGAATCGATGATCACCATGGGCGGCTTCTCGCTGCCCTCCAAGACCATCAAGGAAATGATCACCGGCTCCATCGACGTGATCGTGCAGGCGTCGCGCCTTCGCGACGGTTCGCGCCGCATCACCCACATTACCGAGGTGGTGGGCATGGAAGGCGACGTGATCATCACCCAGGACCTGTTCGTCTATGAAATCGTTGGCGAGGACGCCAATGGCAAGATCATCGGCCGTCACCGCTCCACCGGTATCGCGCGTCCCAACTTCTGGGACCGTGCGCGCTATTACGGCGAAGAGGCACGTCTGGCCAAGGCGCTCGAGGATGCCGAGATCGCCGAGGAAGAACACAACCGCTAACGCGCAAGCCCTGGTGAAAGAGGCATAGAACAACATGGAAATTAGCCCCGAACTGGTCCAGCTCGCCTTCGTGGTGTTTGCGGCACTTGCCGTAGGCGGCCTGGTCGTAGGCGTCCTGTTTCCCTACTTCACCGGGGAAGCCGAGGCCAGGAACCGCGCCAGAAAGGTTGCCTCCGGCACCCTGTCTTCGGGCAAGGGCAAGGTTGCGGCAGGCAAGGACAAGTCGCAGCAGCGCAGCCGTCGCATCCAGGAAACCCTGAAGGAATTCGAGGAAGCGGAGAAGAAACGGCGCAAGAAGCTGACAGTGCGCCAGCTGATTCACCAGGCCGGCCTCGAGATCAACATGAACGCCTTCGTCATGGCTTCGCTGATCGTGGGCGTGGTCCTTGCCCTTGGTGCGCTGATCGGCGGCGCGCCGCTGTTTGTTGCGGCCGTTGCCGGTATCGTCGGCGCGCTTGGCTTGCCGCGCTGGTTCCTGAACTATCTGGCCAAACGCCGGCGCGAGAAGTTTCTCAATGATTTCGCCGATGCCATCGACGTCATGGTACGCGGCATCAAGGCTGGTCTGCCGGTATCCGACGCCCTGAAGGTGATCGCCCGCGAGACGCCTGCACCCGTTGGCCCCGAATTCGCAGAAGTGGTGGAAGGCCAGCGTGTCGGCATTACCATCGACCAGGGCCTTGAACGCATGTTCGAGCGGATGCCGCTGCAGGAAGTGAACTTCCTCGCCATCGTCATGGCGATCCAGGCCAAGACGGGCGGCAACCTCGCTGAAGCGCTCGGCAACCTGTCCAAGGTGCTGCGCGACCGCAAGAAGATGAAGCAGAAGATTCAGTCCGTGTCGCAGGAAGCCAAGGCCTCGGCGGCCATCATTGGAGCGCTGCCATTCGTGATTGCCGGCGGCATGATGATCGTCAACCCCACCTACCTGATACCGATGTGGGAGACCAAGATGGGCAACGTGCTGCTCGTCGGGTCGGCGGTCTGGATGGGAATGGGCGTGCTTGTCATGCGCAAGATGATCAATTTCGACATCTGACCGGCTGCAGCTAGCCACAGGGGACGCCAGGGACCATGTTTGAACTCTTCTATTCCATGCTTGAGCCGCGCAACCTGATCACCCTGCTGGTGGCAGTGTCTGCGTTCGCCACCGTGGTGACGCTGGCATCGCCGCTGCTGCAGGGCGACAAGATGCAGACGCGCATGAAGACGCTCGCCGTCGAGCGCGACAAGATGCGGACTGCCAACCGCGAGGCATTGCAGAAAGGCCAAGACCTCAAGGGTGGCCGGTTGAGGGACAGCGCGCCCAAGGGTGCGGCCGCCCAGATTGTCGATGCGCTCAATCTCCGCAAGCTGCTGGAAGCCGATGCGTCCCGGACCAGGTTGCGTCAGGCAGGCCTGCGGCTGGAGAAGCACCTCGTCACCTACCTGGCGGCGCGGGGGATCATGCCTCTGGTGGGCGGGGCCATAGTGTTTATCTATTCAGCGACCGTTTTTGCCGATCAGGTCTCAGGCTCCATGCGTCTGGTGACTTCGGGTGTCGGCGCAATTGCGGGCTTCTATCTGCCCAACCTGTTTCTCAGCAACCTGATAAAGCGCCGCCAGCAGTCGATCCAGCGCGCCTGGTCAGATGCCATGGACCTGTTGCTGATCTGCGTGGAATCGGGCATGTCGATCGAGGCTGCCTTCGGCCGGGTGGCCCAGGAAATCGGCTCGGCTTCCGTGCCGCTGGCCGAAGAGATGACTCTCACCATTGCCGAGCTTTCGTTCATCGGCGACCGCTCCAGGGCCTTCGAGAACCTGTCGAACCGCGTCGGCCTGCCGACGGTGAAATCTGTGGTGACCAGCCTTATCCAGTCGGAGCGCTATGGTACGCCCATCGGTACCGCATTGCGCGTGCTGGCCCAGGAAAACCGTGACGACCGCATGGCGATGGCTGAAAAGAAGGCCGCCGCCCTGCCACCCAAGCTGACCGTGCCGATGGTGCTGTTCTTTCTGCCGGTGATCTTCATCGTGCTGCTCGGCCCGGCAGGCATCCAGGTGTTCGGCAGTCCGTGATCTGGCCTTGGCGGCCGCAAGCGCGCAAGCATGATTGAACGGCGCTCCATCCAGGATGGGGCGCCGTTTTGACATGCGTGGCTGGCGTTGTCAGTCAGCTCTGAGCGCAGACCGGCTTCCGTCAGCCGCTGGCTTCCAAAGGCCTGCGCGGTACAGCAAGCTCAGCCGGATTGCTGCATCTGCTGCCAGGTGTTTTCCTGGTTCAGCATCTTCTTCAGGAAGCCAAGGTTCTGCTCGACCTGATCGGGCGGCAGGTCGCGGCTGGCAATCTCGCGGGCCTCATCGAACCGGCCCTGCAAGCCCACCGCCAGCGCCAGGTTCTGCCGCAGCGTCTGGTTGAATTCACCTTCAGGCAGTTTCTGCGCCGCCCTCAGCGAGGTCTCGGCCATCTGCAGGTTGCCTTCGAGGATGTGGGACATGCCGATATTGTTGTGGATGGCAACCTCGTTGGGATTGAGCTGCAGAGCCTTGTTGTAGGCCTCGCGAGCCTGTGTGTGCTGGCCCATCTTGTCATAGCCAGAACCAAGCGCCGAGTAGTTCTTCCAGTTGGCCTCGCCTGCGCTGATGGCCTTGTTGAGCTGGTCGACCCCAGCCTTGGACCGGCCGGACAGGATCAGTTCCTTGCCGAGATAGGCCACCAGTTTGGGGTCATCGGGATTGTGGGTGATGGTGGTTTCCAGCACCCGGATGAGCTGGTCCTTCTGACCGGCCTGATCCAGCAGGCGCGCATAGGTCACCGCGCGCCGGACGCTGCCCGGGTTCTCCTGCCATGCCTTGGCAGCCTCGGCCGTCGCCCGGATCGACGGTCCCTCCGGTAACGATCCGGTCACTGTCGGGTCTGCTTCCTTGCTTGCCATCAGCGATGGTCCGCCATTGGCGCACCCCGTGACCGCCAGCAAGCCGGCAAGGCAAAGGCTCATGGTCAATCTGCCCGTCAGGGCAAACCCGGAAACTGAACGGCGCATCTGAATACCCCTATCGATGGAATCACCGATTGGCCCACTTGAATCTCGGGCAATTCTGGAGCGCCAACTCTCAATAAACTGTTAACCATGATTGACGCCGCATTGCCGCGCCGCCATTTTGTGAGACACCTTCACGTCCCAGGCTGAAACCCCGACCAGGATACCTACCGCCATGCTCCACGCCAGCAAGCTGCTGCTCGCGCATTCCGCCGCACGTTCGGCGACGCCAGTTCATGTCACCGGCACGGACGGATTGGACGCCCTCACCGCCAGGTTGTCGAAGGCGCAGCAGGCATGGGTGAAGCACAATCGTTTCACCGCGGCGCCCGGCAAGTGGCTGGCGGTGCCTGACGAGGCGGGTGGCGTCGCCATGGTATTGTACGGCAAGCCGGCGGCAGATGCTGATCCGTTCGAGGCGGCCGGCCTTGCAACAAGCCTGCCTGCCGCAGCCTACGCACTGGCAGGCGATTTCGAGAACCCGGAATTGCTGGCGCTGGGGTGGCTGCTGGCCTGCTACCGATTCACCCGCTACCTGCCGGCAAAGGCCAATGGCGGCAAGCCGGATGACATGGCAAGGCTCGTCTGTCCTGACGGCGTTGATCGCGAGCGCATCATCTCCATTGCCGAAGCGGTGGCCATGGGGCGCGACCTGATCAACACGCCCGCCGAGGACATGGGGCCAAGCGAGCTTGAGGCCGCCGCGCGTGCTCTCGCCAAAAGCCACAAGGCGAAGCTGGCGGTGACAAAGGGCGCCAGCCTGCAGAAGAACTTCCCGATGATCCACGCGGTTGGCCGCGCCTCCGATGATGCGCCGCGGCTGATCGACTTCACCTGGGGCCGGGCGTCCGCGCCGAAAGTGACGCTGGTGGGCAAGGGGGTCTGCTTCGACACCGGCGGTCTCGACATCAAGCCGTCGTCTGGCATGGTGCTGATGAAGAAGGACATGGGCGGCGCGGCGGCAGTGCTGAGCCTTGCCAGCATGGTCATGCAGGCGCGACTCGACGTGCGGCTGCGCGTTCTCATCCCGGCGGTGGAGAATGCGGTGTCCGGCAACTCCTTCCGGCCCGGCGACATTCTGACCAGCCGCAAGGGGCTGACTGTCGAGATCGGCAATACTGACGCCGAAGGCCGGCTGGTGCTGGCAGACGCACTGCACCTGGCGGACAGCGAGAAGCCGGACTTGCTTGTCGACATGGCAACGCTGACCGGTGCTGCCCGCGTGGCGCTGGGGCCTGACCTGCCGCCGTTCTACACCGACGACGACGCGTTGGCCGGCGAACTCGCCTCCCATGCTATGGCCGTGGCCGACCCGGTCTGGCGGCTGC
This sequence comes from Anderseniella sp., assembly GCA_036350935.1. GTDB lineage: Bacteria > Pseudomonadota > Alphaproteobacteria > Rhizobiales > Aestuariivirgaceae > Anderseniella. Next base: position 5,018 of record JAZBOA010000011.1, read on the forward strand.
CGTTCTGGGGCCGCTACAACGAGATGTTTTCGTCCAAGGTGGCGGACATCAACAATGCCGGTACCGGCGGCTTCGCAGGCTCGATTACCGCGGCGCTGTTTCTCAAGCGGTTCGTCGAGCAGGCGCAATCCTATGTCCACCTCGACATCTATGGCTGGGTGCCGTCTGCTCGGCCAGCCCGGCCGCATGGCGGCGAGCCACAGGCGGCGCGCGCTCTTTTCGCCCTTTTGTCGAACCGTTACCCGGCCCGCAGATAGACCTTGCGGCAGATCCGTATCCGCGCTTAAATGAAACGGCTCCGTAACGACCTTGACCGTAACGGGCACCGTGTGTGCAAGTGTGAGTGGGGACCGGCCGATGGGCCTCGAACTTTCGACGGCAGAGGTGCTGAACCTGTGGCATGACGTTCACCTCGCGCTGGTTCGCGATGACGAACCGGATCTGTCGGCACGCCAGATCAGCATTCTGCTCACCATCTATCTGGAGGCGCCGCCCCATACGGTCCGTGATCTGGCCGCGCGACTCAACGTGTCGAAGCCGGTGATCACGCGGGCGCTCGACTCCATGGGCAAGCTGGGGCTGGTGACCCGCCGTCGCGACGAGAAAGACCGCCGCAACGTGCTGATCCAGCGCACGGTGGCCGGCGCGCTCTATGTAGAGCGGCTGGCTGACACCATTGCGAGCCGGGCCAGCGCCCTGGGGGATGACGCATGACCCTTGATCGCCGCCTGCACGCCTACAAGGACGATGTTGCCGACGTCCGGCTGCGTGGCAAGGTGCGCGCGCTGCGTTTCGTCACGCCGGAGCTGCGCCAGGTGTCCGTCTCCGTGGCGCCGGTGCTGCGCGAACCCCGATATGACGCGCCCACCGATACCCAGGCGCTGTTCGGTGAGCCGGTACATGTTTTCCAGGTCAAGGAGGGCTGGGCGTTCGTGCAGCTCGTCGTCGACAATTATGTGGGCTTCATGCCGGCACGTTGCCTGACCGCTCAGGTCCTGGACCCGACCCATCGCATCGCCGTGCCGCAGACGCTGCTGTACTCGCGCCCCGACATCAAGTCGAACCCGGTCCAGCCCGCCTACATGAACTCGCTGGTGTCGGTGGCGTCCGTGGAGGGCGACCTCGCCAAGCTCAAGGATCACCGCTATGTCTGGGCCCGTCACCTGAGAGCCATCGACGATCACTGGAGCGATCCGGCGACGGTGGCCGAAGCGTTCGTCAACACACCCTACCTTTGGGGTGGCAAGACCTGGGCGGGGCTTGACTGCTCTGGCCTGGTGCAGACGGCTTTCCAGGCCTGCGGCTTTGACTGTCCGCGCGACACCGACATGATGCAGGCGGGTTTTGGCGCGCCCCTGAAGCAGGACCGCACGCTGAAACTGAAGCGCAACGACCTGGTCTTCTGGAAGGGCCATATCGGCATCATGCTGGACGGCGCGCAGCTGCTGCATGCCAACGGTTATCACATGCAGACGGTGGTCGAACCGCTGGCCATCGCGATCAAGCGCATTGCAGCAGTTTATGGCAACGTGACCGGGGTGTCGCGGGTCATGGAACTGGACCGCGACGAGGAGCCGGAGACTGCGGACGCGGTGGCTCAGTAGCCGGCCGTCTTGTCCACCACGTTCTCAAGCTGACCGCCGGCCTCGTAGTTCGCGATCTGGCGCAGAATGTACCGGCAAAGGGCTTCCGGCTCGCTGTCGGCGGCATTGTGCGGCGTTACCGTCACCTTCGGGTGCGTCCACAACGGGCTGGTGGCGGGCAGGGGTTCGGTCTCGAACACGTCGAGTGTGGCTGCTCCCAGTTCGCCCGCGTCGAGGCTGGCGATGATGTCGGCCTCAACCTGCAGCTTGCCACGGCCCGCATTGATGATCACCGGCGCGCCCAGCGGCCCGTCATGAGACAGCTTGCGGAACAGGTCGCGGTTGAGAATGCCCTCGGTGGCGGGCGTATGCGGCAGCAGGCAGACCAGAATGTCGGTGGCGGCAAGGAACGCATCCAGTTCGCCCTGGCCGGCATGGCTGGTCACGCCCGGAACGTCTTTCCGGGAGTTGCTCCAGCCGTTCACCTGGAAGCCGAGGTGCACCAGCTTCTCCGCCGCATCGCGGCCAAGTTCGCCCATACCCATGACGCCGACGCGCATCGCGGACGCCGCCCACTGGCTGCGATCTGACCACACGCCTTGCCTCTGGGCCTCGTCGAAATGCCGCTGCTGGCGGTGATGCAGCAGCACGTGCAGACAGACGTACTCGCTCATTCGCATTGTGAGGTTGGGATCGACGATGCGCACCAGCGGCACGTCCGGCAGTTTGGGTTCCGACAGGATGTGATCGACGCCAGCCCCCAGCGAGAACACTGCCTTCAGGTTGGGAAACCCGGCCAGCACGCCCTCCGGCGGCAGCCACGCCAGCGCATAGTCGACGCTTTCAGGGCTCACGCCTTGCGCCGGCCAGACAAACACGTCGAGCTCGGGCGCATAGGTCCTGAACCGCTCCACCCAGGGTTTCGGGTCCCATCGCTGGATGACGAGCGCCAGATTGGTCATGTGGGATCCTGCCTGTCTATTGCGATACCGCGCCGCCTGCCGCCGCTCTCAGGTCGAAGGCAGCCGCCAGCAGCGCTTTGGTATAGTCGGTCTTGGGGTTGTCGAATATCTCGTCCGCCGGACCCTGTTCGACCACCACGCCGTTGCGCATCACCACCACGTCATTGGCCAGCGCGCGCACCACCTTGAGGTCGTGGCTGATGAACAGGTAGGCGAGCTCATGGGTCTTCTGCAGCTTGCGCAGCAGGTCAACGATCTGCGCCTGCACCGACATGTCGAGCGCGCTTGTCGGTTCGTCGAGCATGACGAACTTCGGTTCCAGCACCATGGCCCGCGCAATGGCGATGCGCTGGCGCTGACCGCCGGAAAACTCGTGCGGATAGCGGTCCATGGCGTCAGCGGGCACGGCCACTTCCTCCAGCGCCTTCGCCACCCGGTCGGTGCGCTGGTCATAGGTCAGTTCCGGCTGCTGGATGAGCAGGCCCTCCTCGACGATCTGCCGGATCGACAGGCGCGGGGACAGCGAGCCGTAGGGGTCCTGGAACACCACCTGCATCTGCCGCCGCAGTGGCCGCATCTGCTTCTCGGTGCTGCCGTCCAGCCGGTCTCCCATGTAGACGATCTGGCCTTGCGAACTGATCAGCCGCAGGATGGCGAGGCCCAGCGTCGTCTTGCCCGAGCCCGACTCGCCCACCACGCCCAGCGTCTGTCCGGCCCGCACCGTGATCGATACGTCGTTGCAGGCCTTCACGTGGCCGACGGTCTTGCGGAAGAAGCCGCGCTTGATCGGAAACCACACCTTGAGATTTTCCGTCTGCACCACCACAGGCGCCTCCGGGTCTGACTTCGGCGGCCGGCCCTTCGGCTCGGCGGCCAGCAGCATTTTCGTATATGCGTGCTGCGGCTTGGCGAACAGTTGCTTCGTGGGACCCTGTTCGACGATCTCGCCGTGCTGCATCACGCACACATGGTCGGCCACATGGCGCACCACGCCGAGGTCATGGGTGATCAGGATGATCGCCATGCCATATTCCTGCTGCAGCTGTCTGAGCAGCTCGAGGATCTGCGCCTGCACGGTCACGTCCAGCGCCGTGGTCGGCTCGTCCGCGATCAGCAGTTCCGGATTGTTGGCCAGCGCCATGGCAATCATGACGCGCTGGCGCTGCCCGCCCGACAGCTGGTGCGGATAGGCGCCGAGCCGGCTTTCGGCATCGCGGATACCGACCTTGTCCAGCAGTTCCAGTGTGCGCTTGCGGGCAGCTTCCTCGCGAAGGCCCTGGTGCACCTCGAGGATCTCGCCGATCTGCCGCTCCACCGTGTGCAGCGGGTTGAGCGAGGTCATCGGCTCCTGGAAGATCATGGTGATGTCGTTGCCGCGCACACGGCGCAGGTCGCTGTCGTCATTGTCAAGCAGGTCCTCGCCCTTGAACATCACCTTGCCGGACGGGTGGCTGGCCGCCGGGTAGGGCAACAGCTTCAGGATCGACAGCGCGGTGACCGACTTGCCCGAACCGGACTCGCCCACCAGCGCCAGCGTCTCGCCGCGCTTCACCTCGAACGACACGCCCTTGACCGCATGACTGACCTTGCCGCCCTGCCGGAAGTCGACCGCGAGGTCCTCGACGCTGAGAAGAATGTCCGAAGTCTTGCTCATGCAAACGTCTTTCTCGGGTCGAAGGCATCGCGCACCGCCTCGCCGATGAACACCAGCAGCGACAGCATCACCGAAACCACTGCGAAACCGCACAGTCCCAGCCACGGCGCCTGCAGGTTGGCCTTGCCCTGGGCCAGCAGTTCGCCCAGCGAGGCAGAGCCCGGCGGCAGGCCGAAGCCGAGGAAGTCGAGCGCGGTGAGCGTGGTCACCGAGCCCGACAGGATGAACGGCATGAACGTGACGGTGGCCACCATGGCGTTGGGCAACAGGTGCTTGAACATGATCTTGCGGTCGCCAAGGCCAAGCGCCCGCGCCGCGCGCACATATTCGAAGTTGCGCCCGCGCAGGAACTCGGCCCGCACCACCCCCACCAGCGCCGTCCACGAGAACAGCAGCATGATGCCGAGCAGCAGCCAGAAGTTCGGTGTCAGGAAGGCGGCGAGGATGATCAGCAGGTACAGCGTCGGGATCGACGTCCAGATCTCGATGAAGCGCTGGAAGAGAAGGTCCGTCCAGCCGCCGAAATAGCCCTGAACCGCGCCCGCCGCGACGCCCACGATCGACGACAGCACGGTGAGAATGAGACCGAACAGCACCGAGATGCGGAACCCGTAGATCAGCCGTGCGATCACGTCGCGGCCCTGGTCGTCGGTGCCCAGCCAGTTCATGTTGCCCCACACGCAGTTCACGTCATCGACGCCGTTCTGGTAGCGCGCGCAAGCCTCTTCCTTCGACAGCGAGAAGGCGGGCGGCGACGGCGCCGGGCTGGGCAGTTCGTTGTTGACGGTCTGGTAGGAGTAACGGATCGGCGGCCAGATCATCCAGCCGTTGTTGTTGACCTCTTCCTGGATGAACGGGTCGCGGAAGTCGGTCCGGGCGAGGAACCCGCCGAACTTCGATTCCGGATATTCATTGAACACCGGCAGCAATATCTCGCCCTTGTAGGAAGCGATGATCGGCCTGTCGTTGGCGATGAACTCGGCTCCGAGAGAAGCGAAGAACAGGAACAGGAAGATCCAGAACGACCAGAAGCCGCGCCGGTTGGCCTTGAACAGCGCAAGCCTGCGCTGGTTGATGCCGGACAGCCGTGACGGCGCCTTTGCTTCAAGTTCAACCTGGTCGACGTTTGCGGTGGCGTCCATGGGCTACACCTGCCGGCTTTCGAAGTCGATGCGCGGGTCGATCCAGGTGTAGACCAGGTCGGTGATGAGGTTCATCAACAACCCCAGCAGCGAGAAGATGTACAGAGTCGCAAAGACCACAGGGTAGTCACGGTTGACCGCTGCCTCGAAGCCGAGAAGCCCCAGACCGTCCAGCGAGAATATCTGCTCGATCAGCAGCGAACCGGCGAAAAACGCCCCGATAAAGGCGCCGGGAAAACCGGCGATGACGATCAGCATGGCATTGCGGAACACGTGGCCATACAGCACGCGGCGCTCGGTCAGGCCCTTGGCGCGCGCCGTCATCACGTATTGCTTCTTGATCTCGTCGAGGAACGAGTTCTTGGTCAGCAGCGTCATGGTGGCGAACGACGACACCGCCAGCGCGGTCAGCGGCAGCACCAGGTGCCAGGCATAGTCTATGATCTTTTCCCACCAGTTGAGCTCGGCGAAATTGTCCGACACCAGCCCCCTGAGCGGGAAGATGTTCCAGAACGAGCCGCCCGCGAACAGCACCACCAGCAGCACCGCGAACAGGAAGGACGGGATGGCGTATCCGACGATGATCACGGCGGATGTCCACACGTCGAATTTCGAACCGTCACGCACCGCCTTGGCCACACCGAGCGGAATGGAGATGGCATAGGACACGAAGGTCAGCCAAAGCCCCAGCGAGATCGAAACCGGCAGCTTCTCCTTGATCAGTTCCAGCACCGGCACGTCGCGGAAATAGCTCTGCCCGAAGTCGAACATGGCGTAGCTCTTGAGCATCAGGAAGAAGCGCTCGTGCGCCGGCTTGTCGAAGCCGAACTGCTCCTCCAGCTTCTTGATGAATTCCGGGTCGAGCCCTTGCGCGCCGCGATACTTGAAGCCGCCCTCCGCGCCGCCGCCCCCGCCCGGTGTCTGGCCGCCGCCGGCAACCTCGCCGCCGCCCGCTCCGCCGCCGATGCGCGCCGTGGCGCCAACATCGGTGCCCTGCAACTGCGCCAGTACCCGCTCCACCGGACCGCCCGGCGCAAACTGGATGATCGCAAACGAGATCAGCATGATCCCGAACAGTGTCGGGATCATCAGCAGCAGGCGTTTGAGGATGTAGGCGCCCATGATCGGTCCGCTCAGCTTTCGTTGCCGGTTGCTTCTAACGGCTCAACATTGATTCGGGTTCTCAGGGACCCCGTTTGACACTAGCCGCCTTGGCCCCGTCAATCCACCATGTGTCCAGAACGCCGCGCGCAAACCTTGGCTTGGCCGCCGGCCGGCCGAAGATGTCCCAGTAGGCCAGCGTATGGGCGCCCTTGTACCACTGCGGCACCCAGAACTGCTCTGCCCGCAAGGCCCGGTCCAGCGCCCGTGCGGCCACCGTCAGGCTGTCGCGGTCCCTGGCCTGCATGATGGCGTCGATCAGCGCATCGACGCCCTCGCTCTTCAGGCCCGACAGGTTGAAGCTGCCCGGCACATCGGCGGTCGCGGCTGAAAAGAACGCCTTCAGCTCAACCCCCGGGGTCTCGGCCATGGAAAAGCGCTGCACGGCGATGTCGAAGTCGAAATTCTTCAGCCGCTCCTGGTACTGCGCCGCCTCCACCTGGCGGATCGAGGCGTCGATGCCGAGCAGCTTGAGATTGCGCACATAGGGCGCGATCACCCGTTCGAAAGTGGGCGCGAAGATCAGGAACTCGATGGCGAGCGGTTCGCCCTTTTCGTTGGCGCGGGTGCTGCCCGAGACTTTCCAGCCGGCCTCGTCCAGCAGCTTGCCTGCCTCGCGCAACATGGTGCGGTCCTGGCCGGACCCGTTGGAGACGGGTGGCTCGTACACTTCGCCGAACACGTCCGCCGGCAGCTTGTCCTTCAGCGGCTCCAGCAGCGCCAGTTCATCCGGCCCCGGCTTGCCCGACGCCCGCATCACCGAGTTCTCGAAGAACGAGCCGGTGCGCTTGTAGGCATCGAAGAACAGGTTCTTGTTGGTCCACTCGTAGTCGAAGGCAAGGTCGAGCGCCTGGCGTACCCGCTTGTCGGCAAACTTGGCCCGCCGCATGTTGAGGAAGAAGCCCTGCGCCCCCGAGGCCCGCTCATCCGGCAGCGTCTCCTTGATCAGCCGGCCTTCCTTCACCGCCGGCAGGTCATACTCGGTGGCCCAGCTTTTCGAGGTGAACTCTTCGCGCAGGTCCAGCTTGCCAGCCTTCAGCGCTTCCAGCTCGGTCGTGCGGTCGCGGAAATAGAGCAGCTTGATCTCGCCGAAATTATAGCGCCCCCGGTTGACCGGCAGGTCCTTCGCCCACCAGTCTTCGCGTCGCTCGTAGGTGATGAAGCTGCCCTGGTTGAGCTCTTTCACCTTGTAGGGGCCTGAGCCCAGCGGCGGCTCCAGCGTGGTCTTGTTGAATTCGTTGGCGGTGTAATAGGCCTTCGAGAACACCGGCAACTGCGCCACGGTCAGCGGCAGGTCGCGGACGTTCGAGCCCTTGAACGCGAAGGTGAGCTTGAGCGGCTCTTCAACCGTGCAGCCCTCCACGTCCTGCAGCGCCACGGCATATTGCGGCAGTCCGTCCTTCTTCAGCAGGTCGAAGGTGAAACACACATCTTCCGCCGTGACCGCCGTACCGTCGGAAAACGCCGCCTGTTCATTCAGCCAGAAGGTGACGGCCATGCCGTCCGCAGCCACCTCTGCCTGCTTCGCAAGATTGGCGTAGACCGCGTCGGGTTCGTTGGCATTGCGCACCATCAGGCTGTCGAACAGCAGGTCGATGTGCTGGGCCGGTTCGCCCTTGAGGATGTAGCCGTTCAGGCTGTCGAAGGTGATACGCCCGGCGGTGCCCAGCGTGGTAATGCGCCCGCCCCTGGGCGCGTCCGGGTCCACGTAGGGCAAGTGGGTGAAGTCTGCCGGAAGCGCCAGTTCGCCGAAGGCGGACAGGCCATGGCGAGGCTCGGCTACGGCGGCGGCGCCAGCCAGCGAACAGGCGGCCAGCGCCGCAACGGCAAGCCGCCGCATCAGGCTTTCACCTTCGCGGCCTTGGCCTCGTCCCACCACCAGATGGCGGGGAAGCCGAGCGAATGAT
>JAZBOA010000012.1:0-6333 GCA_036350935.1 Anderseniella sp.
AGGCCGTGGCGGCAGGCTTCGGCCGGCCTTGCGCGCCGGACACGAAGGTCAACATCTTCGGCGGCTCCCACTCGGACGGGTAGGAGCGATCTGCGCGGTCCTCCAATGCCAACCTTTGTCCCGGACCTGTTCCGGGACCGGGTACTGGACTGTCATCCCCCGGGCATAGCGAGTTTCATTTCCAGCCCCACCATTGTCATCCCCGGGCTTGTCCCGGGGATCCAGCAACCACCGTGAAACTGTCCCGGACCCGAGACTCAATTGTCATCCAATAGGTAACCCTTCTGGCGTGCTTGCGTGGCAGCTTGTCGAGAACGCGCGCGGCGTCCTTCGTGAGGTCATCTTCAGCATGGCGCAGGGCGTCGATCAGCGACTTCGACTTGCGCTGACCGGTATAGCCTTCCGCCTCGGCCCGCCGCGCCCGCTCGCCCCAGATGGTTTCCTCGATATCCTGCATGGACAGCGTCACCCCCAACGGTTGTTCTTCGTCACGATGACGGGCCTGGAACTGATCTGACAAGATCGTTCTTGCGGCGAGTCTCAACCGAGCTGGTTTCGGCTCACCCCGCGGGTTCCATAAACTCGGTAAACAGGATTTCACCGGGTGCAATCGGATCGAGCCCTGTCATTTTGGAGAGTCTCCAAGGGCGAGCCGATCTCGATCAACTGACCGACGGCGCCTATTTCCAAAATAGAAACCTGCGTCACTCTCACCCCCATTTTTCCCCTTGCATCTGCGCCTTCGAATCCCTAAATGACCCCTCACACAAGCCGGCAACATGTTCAGACACCGGCTTGTCATTTCCCGCTACTGCGCGGGAAGCCATTGCTGCGAAGAGCGGCGGTAGGTCCCGGGGCAAACCCGGGGTTGGCAAGCTGGGTGGCGACCATGCGCCGGCTTTTGTGCGTTCTGAAGTCCGTTTGCGGGCTACAGGGCCGGATCATCTACTGGCTGGGGAGGGTTCCCAATGACTGACAATTCCGCCCTCTTCCAACTGGGGATGGACCTGGATGCTCCAGGCACCACCCGTGCGGAAGACTACGACAACAACAATAACGTGGTGCCTTTTGCACGTGACGAACACGCCGGGGATCTTCCGGCAGACCACTTCATCGTCAAGGACGGCGTGGCCTGCGCCGGCACCCACCTGATCATCGACCTGGTGGACGCCGACGGCCTGGCCGACGTGGACCTGATCGACGCCGCCATGCGCGAATGCGTCGAGGAAGCAGGCGCCACGCTGCTGCACATCCACCTGCATCCGTTCACGCCCGAGGGCGTGGCCGGGGTGTCCGGTGTGGCGGTGCTGGCGGAAAGCCACATCTCCATCCACACCTGGCCGGAGCGCCGCTTTGCAGCGCTGGACGTGTTCATGTGCGGCGACGCCAAGCCGGAGAAGTGCGTGGAGGTTCTCCGCCGCCGCTTCAACGCCGGCGAGGTTCGCGTCAACGAACTGCTGCGGGGCTCCAACCTGTGAGCCTGAAGACCGAAGACGACGGCACGGTGTGGATGTATGAACGCCTCCACACCGGCTACGGCACCACGTACCGGATCGAGCAGACGCTGTTTGATTCGAACACGCCGCACCAGCGCCTGGTGGTCGGCAAGACCGCCGCGTTCGGCAACGTGGTCTGGCTCGACGGCGTGACCCAGGTCACCGAGCGCGACGAGTTCTGCTATCACGAGATGCTGGCGCACGTGCCCATCCTGGCGCACGGCAAGGTTGAAAGCGTGCTCATCGTTGGCGGCGGCGACGGCGGCATGGCCGAGGAAGTGCTCAAGCACCAGGGCGTCAGGCGTCTCGTCATGGTCGAGATCGATCCTGGCGTGATCGACTTCGCGAAGCAGCACCTGGCCTCGATTAACAAGGGCTGCTTCGACGACCCGCGCTTCGAGCTGGTGATTGCCGACGGCAAGGACTTCGCCGCCACCTGCAAGGACAGCTTCGACGTCATCATCGTCGACTCCACCGATCCCGTGGGGCCGGGCGAGGTGCTGTTCACCCGTTCTTTCTACAGCGATTGCAAACGTATGCTGAACAAGGGCGGGGTGCTGGTCACCCAGAACGGCGTCACCTGGTTCCAGCCGGACGAGTTGCACAACACCGTCTACAATTTCGCAGGCCTGTTCGCCGATGCCAGCTGCTACGTCACCGTGGTGCCGACCTACTCGGGCGGCTTCATGGCGCTGGGCTGGGGCACGGACGACACGGCCTTGCGCCAGGTGGGCCTGGATACGCTGCAACAGCGCTACCAGGCGGCGGGCCTGAAGGACTGCCGCTACTACACGCCTGAGGTGCACAAGGCGGCCTTCGCCCTGCCGCGCTTCATTGGCGACATCGTCGAAACCGCCAACCGTCAGGCCCGTGAAAAGGCCTGACGTTAACCGTTGCCGATTTGCAACACTTCCCGAAATTGTGCCGCCTGAGGCGTATCTTTCCTTGAACCGCGCCGCTGCCTGGCTATGGTTTTGACGACACCGGGGGTCAGGAAAAAATTGTGGATCAGCTTCGAGGAGGCTCCATGCGGCGCGTCACTACACCGTTTCTTGCCATCGCCATGACGGCGTTCGTCGCACTGGGCGGCATGATTACGGCTTCCGAGGCCTCCTCGCGCGCCAGCCAGCAATGCGGCAACTTCCTCGAGTGCCTGCTCGGCGGCATCAACAACGGCAACTCCAGCCGCTCCGGCGGCGGCAGCAACTTCGGCAGCGGCGGCGGCAGTCACGGCCCCAGCACCCGCCAGCTCGTTTCCTTCGGCGAGAAGCACGCACCCGGCACCATCATCGTCGACACCTCCGAGCGCAACCTGTACCTGGTCAAGGGCGGCGGCAAGGCATACAAGTACCGCGTCGGCGTCGGCCGCGAGGGCTTCCAGTGGTCCGGCACCGCCAAGATTTCGCGCAAGGCCGAATGGCCAAGCTGGACGCCGCCCAAGGCGATGATCGAACGCGAGAGGAAGAAGGGCGTCATTCTGCCGGCCCGCATGGAAGGCGGCCCGAACAACCCGCTCGGCGCTCGGTCGCTCTACATCGGCAGCTCCTTGTACCGCCTGCACGGCACCAACAACCCGTCCTCCATCGGCGGCGCGGTGTCCTCGGGCTGCATCCGGCTGACCAACACCGACATCATCGACCTTTACGAACGCGTCCGGGTTGGCGCCAAGGTCATCGTGCGCCGCTAGCCGGTCCACGCCAACAGAACATGCAGGGGAGCCTTGGGGGGTCCCTGAACCCCGGAGCGCACGAGGGGGCTCAAGCGCTCCGGGGTTTTTTATTGCGGGCAGAAGTGAAGCCCATACTTCCTGGCAATGGACTTGAGCCCCGGTTCGGCTATGTTGCGATGCAACAACCAGACGGGGAAGATGCCCATGCTGCCCACCACCCAGACGCTGTATTTCGAGGACCTGAGCCTCGGCCTGTCGGAGACCTACTCGAAGGAGGTGAAGGCCTCCGACGTGATCGGCTTTGCCGAGATCTCCGGCGACCGGAACCCGATCCACCTGTCCGAACACTTCGCCGCGCGCACGCCCTTCAAGGGCCGCATCGCCCACGGCCTCTACACGGCGAGCCTGATCTCCGCCGTCATCGGCACCCGCCTGCCGGGGCCGGGCGCGATCTACCTGCAGCAGACCCTCAACTTCAAGGCGCCGGTGCGCATCGGCGACACGGTGATCGCCCGCGTCGAGGTGGCGGAACTGACCGAACGCGGCCGCCGCGCCCGGCTCAACTGCACCTGCGAGGTGAACGGCACGCTGGTGCTGGAGGGCGAGGCGCTGGTCAAGGTGCCCACCCGCGCCGAGGCCGAGACCATCGGATGACCCGGATGACCCTGCGGTAATCCCGTATCGCCACCGTCATGATTCTGGGTTAACATGATCACTGTGACGGTAAACGGAGGTCCAGACCGATGACGATCAAGAAGCTTGCACTCATCCCCGTACTCCTCGCCGGGCTTGCCGCTCCTGCGCTGGCCAGCGAAACCACCACCACCACCACGGCGCCCAACAAGGTGACGCTGCAGCCCGCACCTGGCGTCACTGAATCCTCGGCGGCTGCCACCGTGACCACCGAGCAGGACGCGGCGCTGAAGAGGTCCAAGGCCAAGGGCGGCCACAGCTGCGGCGGCGCGAAGACTACCGCTTATATAAACTAGTTTCCGGGGGACCGGCGAAAGTGCCCTCCCTCCCCGGCGAGGGAGGAAGGGCGTTGATGGGCTGCAGTGCCGGCGATTACAGCCGGCTGCGGCCGACGATGACGCCGTCATAGGCGTCGACGCTCACCCGGTAGTGCTTCGAGCCGCGCTTTGCCCGGTAGGTGTAGGTATCGCCGCGGCACTCGACGACGCGGACGCGGCTGAAGCCGGAACGGTCGACGATGCGCTGGCCGGTGCGGCAGGAGATGCGGTCATCGCCATAGACGGGCCGGGCATAGCCAGGGTTGATGTGGATGCCGAAGCCACCGCCCCAGCCGCCACCCCATCCGCCAGAACCGCCGCCACCACCGCCGGGGCCTGCGGGAGGGTTGGGCGCAAAGCCGCCCGGGCCGCCCCAGTTGCCGGGGCCAGGGCCACCGCCGACGCCGCCGCCGCCGGGGGCGAAGCCGCCGGGGCCGCCGAACGGGCCGGCCTGGGCAGTGGGAGCCATTGCCGCCAGCATGGCGGCTGCGAATGCTGCAATCATGATATTACGGGTCATTGTACTGTTTCCTCATGTGTCTGGCCGGTGCCGGGACCATTCCGCGGGTTGGCCATTACGTTGAGTACAGATTAATCCCGGCTCGACCCGGCCGATGTGCATTACGTTACATTGCGTCCGGCCGCGGCTGTTGCGGCAGCCGCGGCAGCGGCCTGCTCCTGCTCCCGGCGCTGCTGCACATATTCCCGCAGCAGCGGCTTGGCCTCGCGCGCGGCCAGCCATTCGCGCGTCTCGACCGCCAGCGGCGCCAGCGAGCAGACGTCCGGCTGGGCGGTGCAGGTGCGCTTGCGGCGGCACTGGGCATGCGGGCAGCGCCGGGTGAGGCCGACCAGCAACTGGTCGAACAGGGCCAGCAGCGCCAGCGCCTCGCCGCGCATCTCTTCCGGCAGGCGCGGCATCTGGTCGTCCGCCTGCAGCTTCAGGTCTGGCACCTGGTCGAGGGGCGTGAACGGGAACGGCATGGGTGTCTCCTTGGGCAAGGGTGGCAGGGGAAGGGGAACGGGCACGGGTTTGCGGCCTCATGGCGCGCGAGGCGCGAAATGAGTGCGGCGGCGGAGGGAACAGTGCGGAGCCGGCGGCGGCACGCGTGATCCTTATGGTATGTTGCGGCCGTCTCCGGCTCCGCACGGCGGCATTTGCGCGAGTGTCCTGATGGACGCCCGCCCGGCCAGTTCCCGTCTCCGGCCCGGACGGCGGCCCCGCATTGCCGGGCCCGCCATGGCCGGCCTTTCCCCGCTGCCGCCGGTGGTCTGGCGGGGTGGGGGTCGGGCCGGTGTGTCCGGCCACAGGCGCCTCGCTTGGGGGCAAGCCCCGTGCATGAAGCGCTACCGGCAGAACGTTAAACCGCAGCCGGCAGGGGAAGCGCCTGCAGAACCGGCCGCGAAACGGACGCCTGCCTGCGGAACTTCCGTGACGCCCGCCGGCCTGGCCCGTTCCGGACCGCCCCTTCACCCCGCATGAAGCCTGTTGGCCTTGCCCGCCCACGGATACCGGCGGACAACACGCGCCCTTCAGGGTGAAGGTGTGGAAGGGAATGTATACCTATTAGGAATAAAAGTCAAGAGGTGAGCAGATGGAGGGCGGGAGTGGGGAGTGGGGAGTGGGGAGTGGGGAGTAGGGAGTGGGGAGTAGGGAGTGGGGAGTGGGGAGCAGGGAGAGGTCCCATTTGACCTTGTCACCCTCGGGCCTGTCCCGAGGGTCCAGAAAGCTGGATCCCCGGCACAAGGCCGGGGATGACAGGGGGAGGGAGGCAAGGGGGAGGGAATGGGCAAAGGGAGGGAAATTGCCTGGCCTCATACCACAGTCGCGGCGGCGGTCAGCGCGCCGATGGCCAGCGCCACGACGAAGGCAAAGGCGAACACGCGGGCGGAGAAACTCAAGCTCTGGATCTGGTTCATGGGGGACGGCTCCTCGCACATATCTTTGATTGAGCCGAGATTGCCCGGCGAATGTGCCGTGGTGATGTGCACTTCGTCACATTTGAATGACGATTTCCGGGCGAAATCCGGATAGGCTGGCGCGCATGAACACCACCGCGCGCTATGTCTCGATCACCGGGCTGAGGCTCAACCACTGGCGGCACTGGCCGCGCTTTGCCTGGCACGCCAGCCGCTCGATGAAGCAGGCGCGCGCCTCCGA
>JAZBOA010000013.1:0-17139 GCA_036350935.1 Anderseniella sp.
GCCGCCCGCACCCGAGCCGCAGCTTTCGATGGCCGCCTTCATGGCGGCGATCACGTCCGGGTGCTGGCCCATGCCGAGATAGTCGTTGGAGCACCACACGGTGACCTCGCAGGTGGAGCCGTCGGCCCTGTACCGTGTCGCCTTCGGGAACTGCCCCATCCGCCGCTCAAGCTCGGCGAACACCCGGTAGTTGCCGGCCTTGCGCAGTCCGTCAAGCGCGGTCTTGAAGTGGTTTTCGTAGTCCATGTCTGCTCCTCCAGGTGAGGTAAGGCGGCTCTTCCTATTCGGCCGGGGTTATGGTTTTCCCCAGGGTGGGGACGTGATGGGTTGTATGTTTCTTGCGTGAAGCCAGCCCCCAGTCCCACAGCTTCTGAGCCGGGATGGGCAGCATCATCAGCCAGTGTTCGAGGATGGCCAGCGCCAGCAGGGTGGCAAGTATGATGTAGCTGGTGTGCTGGAAGGGCGTTGCCGTGGCAGCAAACGCGGCTTCGCCCAGCACCACCACGATCATGCTCGACAGCGTGACCGAGAACGGGAACAGCATGTTGATGTTGGCCTTGCGGAAGTAGCTCGCCAGGTAGCGCATGTGGTCGGGCAGGAACTCTTCCGACAGGTTGCGGGCGCCGAGGAACAGGTTCAGCTTGGCCGAGGTGCGCATGGCCCACAGGATGCAGTAGGTCCAGAGCGCGGTCTTGTTGGGCATGTCCCAGGTTGCCCAGGCAAGCAGGACGCCAACAGCCAGAATGGCAAGTTCGTGCCACAGGATTGTGGATACCGCCGCCGTGAACCGGCCGGCCGGAGTGACGTTGGCCGGGCAGTGGGACTTGCGCGGACCGGTAACGTAACCGGTGAGGAAGCTCATCTCCTGCCATGCCCATGCAGCGATGCCGAGAAAGAACCCGGCATAGGCACCTGTTTCGCCCATGGTCCAGCCGATGGCATGGGCGCCCCACAGGGCGGCAGCCAGCAGCAGCGTGAACGCCCCCATGGTCCACTTGTAGGTGGCGCGGTCCAGACCGTCGAGATAGAGGATGGCCCCGGTGGTGAACCACCAGGTGAACATCGTTATCAGAACTGGCCAGACCGCGCTGCTCATCTTGTCTTCGGTTTCCCTTGTCCGGTTACCAGGCCGGTTGCAGCCGGCTTGAATCCGGCAGTTCGTTGCCCTTCACCGGCACCATGTAGAGCTGCAGGAAGGCGAGACCCGCCTGCGCACCCAGCATGGCCTGACGCACCTTGCCGGTGACGCCGCCGGAAGCCTTCGCATCGGCAATAGCCTTGTTGATCTTCAGCAGTTTCTTCAGCCCGGCCATGAAGGCGGGGTTGTCGAGGTCCAGGGTGAACGGAAACACCTGCTTCGAGATCTCCGAGGTGATGCGGAAGACCTTCATGTCGTATTCGTCGATGTTGACGCCGAGGGCCTTGTGGAACTCCGGCCGGGCGTGATCGCGCACGTACATGGTGGCGAAAACGGCCACCAGGAAGAAGCGGATCCACAGCTTGTTGCGGCCCTGCAGGAGCTCCGGGTTGGCGCGCATCAACAGCGCAAACGCCTCGCCGTGACGGAACTCGTCGTTGCACCACTGTTCGAACCACTTGAAGATCGGATGGATGCGCAGTTCCGGATGCCGCTCAAGCTGGCGGAAGATGGTGATGTAGCGGGCATAGCCGATCTTCTCCGACAGGTAGGTGGCGTAGAAGATGAACTTCGGTTTGAAGTAGGTGTACTTCTTGGCCTTGGTAAGAAAGCCCAGGTTGACGCCGATATTGGCGTCCTTCAGGGCGTCGTTGATGAAGCCGGCGTGGCGGGCCTCGTCGCGGCTCATCAACGCGAACAGTTCGCACATGTCCGGGTTGCTGCCGCGCTTCTTCATTTCCTTGTAGAGGATGCAGCCGGAAAACTCGGCGGTGAGCGAACTCACCAGGAAGTCGATGAACTCCTTGCGCAGACCCTCGGGCATGCCTTCGAAGTCGACATCCTTCCATTCCTCGGTCCGCTTGAAGTGCCCCTTGTTCGGGTCGGACTTCATTTCGTTGATGAGTTCATCCCATTCACGGCGCACCGACGACACGTCAATGCTGTCGAGAGCCTTGAAGTCGGTGGTATAAAAGCGCGGCGACAGCATGGTGGTTTCTTCCGCCATCTTCTGGGTGTCGCGCGGCGTCAGGGAAAGTGTTTCGATGGTCATAGCTCGTTCTCCGATGAGAAACTGAATTCCAGCAGTTCCATGAATTCGATATCGCCGGTGGCCTTGGTCCAGGCGCGCTCCAGCGCGCTGGCCCGCTTGACCGTGGCGGTGCGGGTGAATACGGCCTTCTCGCCGTAGGGCACGACGATCGGTTCGCCGTGCACCTTGACGGTGTCGCCGGGCTGGATCTCGATATCGCCGTCAAGCTCGACATGGGCGTGCAGGCTCTCGAAGGTATTCTCGATCTCGATGGTGCAGCCCACCTCGAATTCACGCGCGTTGTGCTGATGTATGCTCATGACTTCTGCTCCTTCAGAAGGCGCGCAAATACTGCCGCGTTGGTCTGTCCGAAGGCGTCCAGTGCGACGCTTGCGCCGGTCTCGGGGTCTATCATCGAGACGTGGCCCGAGACGTAGTGCACCAGCTTGAACGGGGGCTCGGAGCCAATCCCCTTGATCTGGCGCTGGCGGACGAGGCCGCGCATGGTGGCGCGCAGGAAGCCGTTGCTGCCGGGTGCAATGGTCGAAACCGTGTCACCGGTGGTGGCGTCGATGATCAGCACGCTGCCGTCAGCACCATCAAGGAAGCGCAGGTCACGAACTTGCGTCACTTCGTAGGCTGGGTCGGTGTTGTCCTTCAGGCCTGTCAGCTTGGCGCCGCCAACCAGGACGAACGCACTCATGGCGACTGCTGCAATAATCCCGAGGCCGGTGCGCGTGATGTAGGCGGGACCAGGGTCAGGGGGTTGTCTGTTCATGATGTAATCTCCTCGCATTTTGATTTTGTTGGCGGCTTTTCGCAGGTCGCGGCCTGATAGTCAGGCCGTCGAACCGGCAAGTTCCGTCTTGTTGTTTGCAGTCTTCTTGTTGGCCCCGCGCGGGGCGGCAGTCCTGGCAACGGCGCTGGTGGTGACCGCATCGCCCTCGCTTTGCTTTATGGCGTCGGCAAGCAGGCCGGCCACCTTCTGCGGGTTGGCGATGCAGCGCATGGCCGGTTGCGGGTTGGCGAAGTGCCACGGACGCACGTTCGGCCACAGCGCCAGCCAGGCGATCCGCACGCCTTTGATGGGCGCCAGCGAAAGCGTGCCGGTGGCGCCGTGCCCGGCCAGCGAGGCTTCACCCAGCTGGCTGAACGGGATGTTGATGGACATCGGCAGAGCCAGTCCATGGCGCAGCACCAGCCGCTTGCTGGTCAGCGTGTAGACCGTCGATCGTGCATAGCCATAGGCCAGCAACGCCAGCAGTCCGATACAGGCCAGCGAAATGGCGGCGAACGTACTGGTAGCCGATGCGGTTTCGAGAAGCGGCTTGCCATCGTACAGGGAGGTGGCTGCGTACCACGCCACAAGGATGGCGAAGTAGATCGCCACCTTGCGCACGTGGAAGGCATGGATGGCCAGCGGCTTCCATTGCGGAGAGCCCTGCCAGAGGATCTGCTCGCCATCCGGTGGTATGGCAGGCAGACCCTTGATCGGCTCGAAGTCGAAGTCGTCGTGGCTCATAGCATCGGCTCCGCCCGCTGCGGCGTGGCGTACAGACGCCCGCCGGCGAAGTAACCCATGATCTTGTCTTCCTCGAGCAGGGTGACCTGATCGGCAGCCTTGGTGGTCGGCACGCCGGCCATCTGCGTCGACAGGATCGAGTTGACATGGGCCTTGCCGCCCGAGATGCGCACGCAGTTGGCCGGAACCAGCCGCGAACGGGCGCGGGGCGAGCCTGCCAGCTTGATCTCGTAGTAGCGGATCATCATTTCGGCATGGTCGGCCCAGATGTCGGTGATGGTGCCGGCGACCTGGCGATCGGCGCAGACGACGTCCATGCCAACGGGGTTGGGATCGTCAGGCGACACGTGCATGTGGCCGCCCTTTTCGCTGATCGGGCGGATCTTCACCTTGTTGTCGAAGGTCATGTCCGGCTCGTCGGCGCGCTCGGCCCAGGCAGCGGGACCAACGCCGTCAGCCATTGCATCGCCAGTGGGGATGAGTGGCGCGCCGGGCCATGCGCCAGCGCGGCGGGCCTTGACGGGACGCGTGTCGCGCACGTCGTTGGGTACCGACACCGAGCCGCCATGGGGCAACAGGAAGGTCTTCGGGTCCGGGATCAGCAGGAAGCCCTTGTCCTTGACCTGACCGGTCGGGTCGATTTCAAGCGGATAGCCCTCGCGGCGGTCTTCCTTGCGGATGTAGAAGACGAGCAGGGCGAAGAAGATCCAGAACACGTACAGCGTGATCTGGGCGACGTCTATGTAGGATGTGACTGCACCGGTACCCATCACAGGTTCCTCCGAGAATTTGTCAGCCTGGCATTTCTGTCAGGCCGAACTTCGAGACATACCGCTTCGAGAAATTGCCTGTTTCGCGCACGAGCGGTCCAATGGCGATCAGGGTTGCAAACAAGAGAACGATTTCAATGCAGTAGACTGTGGCATAGCCGGCTGCGGGCGTGTTCATCGCCTCGCCCAGCGCGCCGGTTGCGGCGATGGAGCCGACGATGTCGCGCAGCGCGCCACCCGAGGCGATGCCGAGACCCACTGCGGTGGCCTGCACACCGCCCCAGGCGCCGGCGGCCAAGCCCGAGGTGTCCTGCGAGGCAAGCTCCATGGTGGCGGTCAGGCTGCCCACGGCGAACAGGCCGGTGCCCAGGCCGATCAGTGCGGTGCCCAGATTGAACATCAACGTCGAGTCAAGCGGATTGGCGAACAGCACTGCCGCGAAGCCTGGCAGGCCGATGAGTGCGCCTATGGCGGCCAGCCGGCAGGCGTGCATGCCGCGCGAGAACACGCGCACTGCGATGAAGAAGCCGGCCAGCGTTCCACCTGCCATCAACGCGGTGAGAAGGGTGGTCTGCGAAACGGTCAGGGACAGGATCTCCCCGCCATATGGTTCGAGCAGGACGTCCTGCATGCCGAACGCCATTGTGCCGAGGAATACCGCCACCAGCAGCCGCACGGCCGGACGGCCTTCGGTATAGGTGCGCCATGTTGCGCTGAAGGCCGGACGCTCGGTGCGCGACAGTGCGGCGCGGCCGGCATCGCGGGCTTCCTGCTTCCACATGGAGATGAAGTTGATCACCACCGAGAACACGGCGGCGCCGTGAATGACGCGGATCAGCAGGTCGGAGCTGAAGTCGTTGAGCAGGAACGAGAAGGCGATGGCGCTCAGTATCATGCCGACCAGCAGCATCATGTACATCAGTGCTACGGCGCGGGGGCGGCGGTCTTCCGGCACCACGTCGTTGACCAGCGCAAGGCCAGCGGTCTGGCTGTAGTGGATGCCGAAGCCGATCAGCAGGAAGGCAAGCGCCGCGCCGCCCTGGCCAACGATCAGTGCAGCATCGCCGGTGGTGTGGGCGTTGCCGGACAGCAGCAACAGCGACGGCGGCAGCACCACGTAACCACCGAACTGCAGCAGCAGGCCGATCCACAGGTAGGGCGTGCGGCGCCAGCCGAGCACCGAGCGATGGGTGTCGGAGCGGTGGCCGATCAGCGTGCGCAATGGCGCGAACAGGATCGGGATGGCTATCATGAGGGCGACAAGCCAGGCATGGACGCCAAGTTCGACGATCATTACCCGGTTGATGGTGCCGGTCATCAGCACCATGGCCATGCCGACCGGAATCTGGAACAGCGCAAGACGCAGCAGGCGGGCGAGGCTGACCTCGTCGCTGGCCGCATCGGCGAACGGCAGCCACCGGGTACCGATCCGGGTCCACAAGTTCACTGCGCTGTTCATCGAAAGGCTCATGCGCGGTGCAGCTCCTGTGCATGAGAGGTGTAGAAGCCGGACTTGATGCGCTCGCTGCGGCCGGTCTTCCAGCCGGTCAAAGTGGGTTCGGCATCAATCAGCCCGCGCAGGCCGGAGGTGCTCACCGGCTGGATGGCCGGGGCGCGATCAGACTTCGGGAAAAACTTGCCGACGGCGTGCATGGCGGCCAGCGCCGGGGTGCGCGGGGCGTAGGTGAAGTTGATGGATGAACGGCAGCGCCCGCCCAGTTGCGACAGCACCCGGACAATGTCCCTGCTGTCATAGTGGATCAGGCTGTCCATGCACACGATGTGGTCGAACTCGCCCAGCGCAGGGTCCAGCATGTCGCCGACGCGGAACTCGATCTTGCCCTTGAGCGGCAGTTCGCGGGCCAGTCCGGCGGCATACCCAACCAGCGTTTCCGACAGGTCGATGGCGGTGACGTGGGCGCCGCGGCTGGCGGCCTCGATGGAAAGGGCGCCGGTGCCGCAGCCGGCATCGAGGATCTTCAGGCCTGAAAGGTCATGCGGCAGCCAGGACAGCAGGTTGTCGCGCATGCGGGTGCGCCCCGCCCGCACGGTTGCGCGGATCTTGCTGACGGGCGCGTCACTGGTGAGCTTCTTCCAGGCGTCGGCCGCGGTACGGTCGAAGTAGGTTTCCAGCTCGGAGCGGCGCGATGTGTATGTGGTTGTCGGCATATCAGTCGAACCCCAGGAAGTCGAAGATTTCACGGTCCTTCATCGGCGTCGGCATCAGCACGTCTGTGCCGTCCCACAGGCTTTGCGCCAGTTTCAGGTACTCCTGCTGGACGGCGAGCACTTCCGGCGTCTCGTCCATCTCGAACAGGGTGCACTTCTTCAGCCGCGAGCGCCGGATGGCGTCGATGTCGGGCAGGTGGGCAAGCCGCTTCAGGCCAACCGCCTCGTTGAACCGGTCGATCTCGTCAGTGGCCTTCGAGCGGTTGGCAATGACGCCGCCGACGCGCACCTCGTAGTTCTTCGACTTGGCATTGATGGCCGCCACGATGCGGTTCATTGCGAAGATCGAGTCAAAATCGTTGGCGGTGACGATCAGCGCGCGTTCGGCGTGTTGCAGTGGCGAGGCAAAGCCGCCGCACACCACGTCGCCCAGCACGTCGAAGATGACCACGTCGGAGTTTTCCAGCAGGTGATGCTCCTTCAGCAGCTTCACCGTCTGGCCAACCACGTAACCGCCACAGCCGGTTCCGGCGGGCGGGCCGCCGGCCTCGACGCACATGACGCCGTTGTAGCCTTCGTAGACGAAGTCCTCGGTGCGCAGCTCCTCGGAGTGGAAATCCACCTGCTCAAGCACGTCGATCACCGTCGGCATCAACTTCTTGGTGAGGGTGAAAGTCGAGTCGTGCTTCGGATCGCAGCCGATCTGCAGCACCCGCTTGCCCAGCTTGGAGAAGGCGGCGGACAGGTTGGACGATGTGGTCGACTTGCCGATGCCACCCTTGCCGTAGACGGCAAACACCTTGGCGGTCCCGATCTTCATGTCAGGGTCGAGATGAACCTGGACGCTTCCATCGCCATCGGGCATGCGCAGCGCCTTGCCCGTATGACGGTTCATTTTCGTATACAGGTTCATGCCACTGCCTCCACTGGTGCGGGAATGCCTTCAAGATTGTCTTCAAGCTCTTCACTGGCGCGGCGCAGCGCCTCGAGCGTTTCGTCGTCGGGTGTCCAGAACTGGCGCTCGCAGGCTTCCATCAGCCGGTTCGCCAGCTTGCTTGAGGCGGCCGGGTTGAGTTCAGCCAGGCGCCGGCGCATTTCCTCGTCCAGCACGAAGGTTTCCGAGATGCGCTGGTAGACCCACGGATCGACGGTGCCGGTGGTGGCCGACCAGCCGAGCGTGTTGGTCACGTGGGCTTCAATGGCCCTGACGCCTTCGTGGCCATGCTTGAGCATGCTCTCGAAGAACTTCGGGTTGAGGGTGCGCGAGCGGGTTTCCAGCGCGATCTGGTCCTTCAGGGTGCGCACCTTGGCCGAACCACGGGTCTGGTCGCCGATATAGACGGGTGTCTCGCGGCCGCTGGCCCGCTTGACCGCCCTGCTGATGCCGCCCAGCGTGTCGAAATAGTGGTCGACGGTGGTGACGCCAAGCTCCACCGACTCGAGGTTCTGATAGGCGATGTCGACGGTGGACAGCGCCTTTTGCAACAGCTCGGCGTTCTGCCGGGGCTTGCCGTCCCGGCCATAGGCGAAGCCCTTGCGGCGGGTGAATGCGTCGGCAAGTTCGCTCTCGTCGTTCCAGGTGCCGGCATCGACCATCTGGTTGACGTTCGAGCCATAGACGCCTTCGGCGTTGGAGAACACGCGGAGCGAGGCCGTTTCCAGGTCGCAGCCCATAGCCTCGGCGTGGGCCAGCGTGTTGGCCCGCACGAAGTTGTGTTCCAGCGGCTCGTCGGCAGTGGCTGCCTTGTAGGCGGCTTCGGCCAGCATTCTCGTTTGCAGCGGCAGCAGGTCACGGAAAATGCCCGACAGGGTCATCACCACGTCAATGCGCGGGCGGCCCAGCTCTTCCAGCGGGATCAGGTCTGCCCCCGCCAGCCGGCCGAAGCTGTCGAAGCGGGGCTTCGTTCCCATCAGCGCCAGCGCCTGGGCAATCGGACCGCCGTCAGACTTGATGTTGTCGGACCCCCACAGAACCAGCGCCACCGAACGGGGCATTGCGTCGTGGGTGGCAAGCAGCAGATCGGCCTGCTTGCGCCCGTCGGCCAGCGCGAAGGCGGTTGGCATGCGGAACGGGTCAAATGCATGGATATTGCGGCCGGTGGGCAGCACTTCCGGCGAGCGGATCAGGTCGCCACCGGCAACCGGCGCAATGAAATGACCGGCCAGTGCGTTGAGCACGGCGGGGACCTCGTTGGTCTCGGCCAGCAGCCGGTCGACACGGGCGCGGGTTTCATCGTCGGTGTCGGCCATGACCCGGATATGCTCGGCGCGGGCCTCGGGGCTGATCGGGCGGCCCACCACGTGCAAGCCGTCCGGAATCAGCGCGTCTTCGGTTTCCAGCAGGGTGAGCCACAGCTTGTCGGGGTCGGTTTCGGTAATGTCCACCGCCTCGGCCTGGGTGCGGATGAGGGCGGCGAGGTCATTACGCTGGGCGGCGCCGGGGGCGAGGGTGCGCCACCGCTTCAGACTGTCCTTCAATTCGGCCAGTCCCTTGTAGAGCCCCGATGCCGCCAGTGGCGGGGTCAGGTGGGTGACCGTAATGGCGTTGGCGCGGCGCTTGGCCAGCGTTGCCTCGGACGGGTTGTTGGAGGCGTAGAGATAGACATTGGGCACATTGCCGATAAGCCGGTCCGGCCAGTCCTGCGCACCCATGCCGGCCTGCTTGCCGGGCATGAACTCAAGCGCGCCATGCATGCCGAAGTGCAGGTAGGCGTCGGCGCCGAAGGTGTCGCGCATCCAGCGGTAGAACGTGACGAAGGCATGAGTGGGGGCAAAGCCGTGCTCGAACAGCAGCCGCATCGGATCGCCTTCCCAGCCGAAGGCGGGTTGGACGCCAACGAACACGTTGCCGAACTGGCGGCCAAGCACGTAGACGCCGCGCCCGTCGGACTGGGTGCGGCCAGGCGCCGGGCCCCAGATGGCCTCGATCTCGTTCAGCCATGGCGTATTGCGCACGATGTCGTCGGCGGAGACGTGTGCGGCGACGTTGGCCTGCTGGCCGTAATGGGCCGAGTTGCCCTTCAGCAGCGCCTCGCGCAGCTCTTCCACCGTGGCAGGCGGATCAACGTGGTAGCCATCGGCGCGCATGGCATGCAGCGTGTTGAACAGGCTTTCGAACACCGACAGGTGGGCGGCCGTGCCCACCGCGCCGGAATTGGGCGGGAAGCCGAACAGCACGATGCCAACCTTGCGCTGGGCGTTTTCCTTGCGGCGGTTGAGCGCCAGCCGCAGCACCTTGTCGGCCAGTGCGTCAATACGCTCGGGGCAGGGCGCCATGGCGCGGTGCGACGAGGCACGTTCGCACGGCTTCTTGCATCCGGTGCAGCCGCCGTCGCCGTGACGGCCGGCGAATACTGTCGGGTTGGTGGCGCCGTCGATTTCCGGCAGCGCAATCAGCATCGTCGTCTCGACGGGGCCGAGGCCACCGGTGGAACCGGACCATTGCTGCAATGTCTGGAACTCGAGCGGGTGGGCCGCCACGTAGGGCAGGTCGAGGTTGCCCAGCACTTCCACGGCGGCGGCGCTGTCATTGTAGGCCGGTCCGCCGATCAGCGAGAAGCCGGTGAGCGAGACAAGCGTGTCGATGACTGGCTGGCCGTTACGGGTGAAATACTCGGCAATGGCAGGGCGTCCGTCGAGGCCGCCGGCAAAGGCGGGAATGACGGCGATGCCCTTCTCTTCGAAAGCGTTGATGACCGCATCATAGTGGGCGGTATCGGAGGCCAGCACGTAGGAGCGCATCAGCAGCAGGCCAACCGTCACCTTCGGCTGCTTCGGGCGTGGCAGGTCTGCTGCCTGCGTGGTCATCCGGTCCTTCAGGGCAGGATGGTAAAGCCCCACTTCCGGATATTCGACCGGTGGCAACGCTTCGGTGCCGCGCCACGACTTGTTGGCGGCGTAACGGGAGATCAGGTAGCGGATCATCTGCTCGACATTGTCGTCGGACCCGCCCAGCCAGTATTGCATGGTGAGGAACCAGGCGCGCAGGTCCTGGGCCTTGCCAGGCACGAAGCGCAGGATCTTCGGCAGCCGGCGCAGCACTTTCATCTGGCTTTCGCCGGAAGCGCTGCTGGGCTTGGACGAACCGCGCATCTTCTTGAGAAACTTGGCTATTCCCGTCGCCGGCTTGGCCATGTCCAGGCCGCCCATGCGGGTGAGGCGCACAATGTCGCCGTCAGCGATCATGCCAACCATGGCGTCGCAGCCATCACGGCGGGCTTCCAGCGCAGGCAGGATGGCCTTCACGTGTTCTTCGAGGAACAGCAGGTTGGCGATGACGATATCGGCAGCGGCGATGTCCTGACGGGCGCGCTCGAGACCGGACGGGTCCTCGGCCCATTCGGCCGCCGCATGGATGGCGATGGACAGGCCGGGGAAGTCGCGGCCCAGCCGCTCGCTGACCCGGGCGGCGGGCCCGGCGGCGTGGGCGTCGAGGGTGATGATCACCACCCGGTAGCCGGCTTTATGTCCATTAGCGCGCATAGTGGGCCTTGGCCTCGTACAGCGTATCGACGGTGATGCAGGCGATGCCGCGCTCGGCGGCGAAGGTTTCGGTGTTGCGCCGGGCCTTGCCGCGCACGAAGAACGGGATTTTCTTCAGTTCATTCTCGGCCGCCGCGTCCCAGCCGACGCTTTCCGGGGAGGATGGCGCAGCAGCAGCTGCCGCCGCCGCAACTGGCGCGCGGGTTTCGCCGACGCTCGCGAGGTGTGACGGCACGGCTTCGTCGGAGAACTCGAAGTCTTCGCGGAACATGCCCAGCAGATGCTCTTCCAGCCCCATGGTCAGCGGGTGCACCCAGCTGTCGAAGATGACGTTGGCGCCCTCGAACCCCATCTGGGGCGAGTAGCGGGCGGGGAAGTCCTGCACGTGCACTGGCGCGGAAATGACGGCGCAGCCGATGCTGAAGCGCTTGGCGATGTGGCGCTCCATCTGGGTGCCGAGCACCAGTTCGGGTTGGGCCTCCTGGATGGCGGCCTCAACCTCAAGATGATCTTCGGTGATCAGCGCCTCCAGGCCGTGACGGGCGGCTTCCTCGCGCACTTCGCGGGCGAACTCGCGGCTGTAGGTGCCAAGGCCAACGACCTTGAAGCCAAGTTCCTGCGCGGCGATGCGGGCAGCTGCAATGGCGTGGGTGGCATCGGCGAAGATGAACACCCGCTTGCCGGTGAGGTAGTTCGAGTCCACCGAGCGCGAGTACCAGGGCAGCCGGGACAGGTCCTGATCGAGCAGGTGAGACGCATCGGCGCCGGTGATGTCTGCCACCTCGCGGATGAAGGCCTTGGTGGCGCCCACCCCGATCGGCACGGTGCGGGTGAACGGCTGGCCGTATTCGCGATGCAGCCAGTCGGCCACCGGCTGGGCGATTTCGGGGTACATCACCACGTTGAAATCGGCATCGGGCAGGCGGGCCAGGTCAGCCGGGGTGGCGCCAAGCGGTGCAGCCACGTTGACGTCGATGCCGAGTGCACCGAGCAGGTTGGTCAGTTCGGTCACGTCGTCGCGGTGGCGGAAGCCCAGCGCGGTGGGGCCAAGCAGGTTGCAGGTGATATGCTCGCCCTTGTGCGGGGTGCGGCCGGCCGCAAAGCGGCGGACGATCTGGTAGAAGGTTTCCGCAGCGCCCCAGTTTTCCTTTTTCTGGTAGGACGGCAGTTCGACCGGCACCACCGGGATGCCGAGGCCAAGGGTTTCAGCCAGGCCCCCCGGGTCATCCTGGATCAGTTCCGCCGTGCACGAGGCGCCAACCAGCAGCGCTTGCGGCTTGAAGCGCTCGGCAGCAGCGCGGGCGGCTTGCTTGAACAGTTCCGCCGTGTCGGCGCCGAGGTCGCGGGCCTGGAAGGTGGTGTAGGTGACGGGCGGGCGCTTGCCGTTGCGCTCGATCATGGTGAACAGCAGGTCGGCATAGGTGTCGCCCTGCGGCGCGTGCAAGACATAGTGCAAGCCTTCCATGGCGGTGGCGATGCGCATGGCGCCGACGTGGGGCGGTCCTTCATATGTCCACATGGCGAGCTGCATAAGCGCTATACCTCCAGCCGCGCGCGGCGGATAAGCGGGCGGGCGAACAGCTCGGCAAGGTCGCCGGCCTGCTCGTAGCCCTGCACCGGGGTGAACACCAGTTCGATGGACCACTTGGTGGCGAAGCCTTCAGCCTCCAGCGGGTTGGCGAGGCCAAGGCCGCACACCACCAGGTCGGGCCTGGCAGCGCGGCAGCGGTCAAGCTGCTGGTCCACGTCCTGGCCTTCCGACAACTGGGTGCCGGGCGGCAGCAGGGCCAGCTCTGCGCCCATGTGGTGGCGGTGCAGGAAGGGCGTGCCCACCTCGACCAGGCGCATGCCTGCCTCCCGGGCGAGAAAACGCGCCATCGGCGGCTCCAGCTGTGAATCCGGAAACAGGAACAAGCTCTTGTTTTCAAGATGCTTCCTGTAGAGGGAGATGGCCTTGCGGGCGCGCTCGCGGCCGGGCGCCGTGATCTCGTCGAACATGTTCTGCGGTACGCCCCAGGCGTGCGCGGCGGCCTGCAGCCAGGCGGTCGTGCCTTCCTCGCCGAGCGGGA
The DNA here is from genome assembly GCA_036350935.1 of Anderseniella sp. Lineage (GTDB taxonomy): Bacteria > Pseudomonadota > Alphaproteobacteria > Rhizobiales > Aestuariivirgaceae > Anderseniella. The sequence continues at coordinate 13,181 of JAZBOA010000013.1, forward strand.
ACGGCGCTGGCAGGATCTCGCAGCCGCGTTCCTCCAGCAGCCGGGCCGTATCGGCCAGGAACGGCTGGGCCAGCAGCACCTTCGTGCCCGGCCCGAGCGGTGGCAGGGACTGCGAATCGCGCGCCGGCAGGAAGCCGACAGGTCCGATGCCAAGCGCCTCAAACAGGCGGCGGAACTGGTCTTCCACCACGTCAGCCAGCGTGCCGGCAATCAGCAGCCGGGGCGATGCGTCTGCAGGCGCAGGGCACTCCGGCACCAGCGAGGCGAGGCAAGCGTCTTCGCCCTGCGTGAAGGTGGTCTCGATGCCGGAACCTGAATAGTTGAGCACGCGCACACGGGGGCTGTGGGTGACGGACAGCCGCTGGGCGGCGCGCGACAGGTCCAGCTTGATCACTTCCGACGGGCACGAACCGACGAGGAACAGCATCCTGATCTCTGGCCTGCGATCGAGCAGCCGGGCAACAACCCGGTCCAGTTCGTCGTTGGCGTCCGCCAGGCCGGCAAGATCGCGGTCGTCGATAATGGCGGTGGCGAATCTCGGCTCGGCGAAAATCATCACGCCGGCCGCCGACTGCATGAGATGTGCACAGGTTCTTGAACCGACGACGAGGAAAAAGGCGTCCTGGATCTTGCGGTGCAGCCAGACGATTCCCGTCAGGCCGCAGAACACCTCGCGCTGGCCACGCTGGCGGATGATCTCCGGTTCGGCGCAGGCGGGAGCCTGGGTGGACGGGCGGTTGCTGGTAAAGACGTTCATGCGCGCACCCCGTCTTCCGGCAGCACTGCGGCAGGCTGACCGGCTTGCAGCCGGGCCATGCGCAGCTTGTACAGGAACTGGGCTGCATTGATCACGTAGGCGGCATAGGCGGCCAGCGCGATGAACATCTGCAGGCGGGCATCGCCCCAGTTCCACAGCCAGGCCGCGAGGTAGGCCGTGTGCAGCGCGATGACCAGCATCGACACCATGTCTTCCCAGAAAAAGGCGTCTGCAAACAAGTACTTGCCGAAGACAACCTTCTCCCAGATCGCACCCGTAACCATGATCGTGTAGAGCACCAGCGTCTTTATAATGACGGAGGCGGTGGCAGCTTCCAGGCCGGCGCCGGTCAGCAGGTAGCGCAGCACCAGCGCCAGCGAGACGAGGAACACCAGGAATTGCAGCGGGGCGAGAATGCCCTGAACGAGGGTCCAGACAGAAGCATCACGGCGGCGGCGCTGCTCGGGCGTGTAAAGCCCGTTGCCCTGTGCTGCTGATGCCTGATGGGTACCCATTGTTTGTCCTGCCCGCTTTCCGCGTTCTGGGCCGCTGTCGGCCTGACCGGAATTTGAGCAGAGTTTAGCGTCACGGATTTGAAAGTGTCAACATAAGTTGACGTACAATATATTTTACATTCCTGCTTCGGCGTGCCTATACTGACCGCACGCTGAGCCGGGCAGTGCGGCGAGGCGTGGGAATGACGGACGCAAAGGAAGTTCAATCCCGCTCTGCCAGCCTGACGGTGCAGCAAAAGCAGATTGATTTTCCGGTTTGCAGGCTGAAGAGTGTTTCAAGCACCGCGTCCTCTTCTCCGGAGGTGTCTCTGCGCGCCCTGAAGCAAAGGACACGGCATGTCCATCACCGAAGACGATCCCGGCCTTGGCCGGCGGCCTGTCAGGCCTGGGCGGATGCAGGCAGGTTCGGGCAAGGGAAACATGATTGCATCCATCTTGGAGGGCGACGTCATTCCAGGCCTGTTGCGAAATTATGCTGTTTCGATGCCGGCCCATGCTGGACCCGGGGCTGGCGGCGCGTCCTTTGACTCCGAAGCGCTGCTGCTGAGCGAATCGCTGCTTGGCTGGCGCGCTGACGCACCGCAGCGCATCATGGAAGACCTGCGCGGACGCGGCGGCCACGGAGCCAGGGTTGCGGAAGCCGTGCTCGGCGAGACTGCCCGCCGCCTTGGCGAGATGTGGGTGGAGGATCGTTGCAGCTTTTTCCAGGTTTCGCTGGCCATGTCCGAACTGCAGACTCTGTTGAGGGCAAGCAGGCCGGAGGCAGCCGGTATTGGCGCTGTGACAGCAGGCGACCCGGGCGGCAAGGTGGTTCTTGCCACAGCGCCCGGCGAACAGCATTCGTTTGGCATCAGCGTTCTCGAGGTTGCTTTTGCCGAGGCGGGCTGGACGACCACCACGATGATCGGGCAACCGTTTTCGTCGCTGTCCAACCTGCTCGGCCAGGCCTCTTTCGATGTGGTTGCCTTGTCGTGCAGTTGCAGCGGGTTGCTCGACGGGCTGAAATCAGCTATCGGAACCTTACGCCGTGCTTCTTTGAATCCGCACGTCAAGGTACTTGTTGGCGGACATCTGGAATCGCAGGTAGAGTATTTTGCGGAGCGCGTCGGGGCGGATGCCAGTGCAGGCGACATTGAAAGTGCACTAGCTGCCGCCAACAGCCTTTTGGCTCAACATCGAGAGCCCGCCCATGAACAGGCGCGGTAACAATGACAACTACAGCCTGAGCATGGACAAGAAACTGCCAGAACGAGACGATTCCCGGGTGCCGCATCGGCAATTCGATGCGGCCTTGAGCACGTTCCGGGATCTTGAACCGAAGGCGGCTGCCGGGCTGGCGCTGGCTGCGGCCGACATTGCGCTGGTAGTTGATGCTGATGGCGTGATTGCCGATGTAGCGTTCCATGACGCGTCGTTTGGCGATGAGGGGGTGGGCAGCTGGATCGGCCGGCCCTGGTCGGAAACCGTTACGGTTGAGAGCAGGTCAAAGATCGATGCACTGATGAGCGAAGCCCGCGCCGGACAGTTTGCCCGCAAGCGCGAGGTCAATCACCTTCGCGCGTCGGTGGACGATCTGCCGATCCGTTATACGGCAGTACCACTTGGCAAACGGGGCGACGTTCTGGCGGTCGGCATGGACTTGCGTCCGGTGGCCGAGCAGCAACAGCAACTGATAAATGCCCAGCAGATGATGGAGCGCGAGTACGCCAAGCTGCGGCAGGCGGAGGCGCGCTACCGGCTGTTGTTCCGGCTGGCGTCCGAAGCGGTGCTGGTAGTTGATGCTGCGCGGGAAACCGTCGTCGACGCCAATCCCACCTGTGTCGACATGCTGGGGCGGCCGATAAACCAGATTGCCGATCACAAGCTTGCGACACTGTTTGACAAGAGCGCCTGGACCGAGCTGTCAGACCTTCTGGCAACGGTGCGCTCTGGCGCCAATGCTGGCGAAGTGACGCTGAAGCTGCTCGACGGCAAGGCGGTGCGCGTTGCAGCCTCGCTGTTCCGGCAGGAGGGCATCTCGCAAATGCTCATCCGGCTGGCGCCCAAAGTGGACGTTGAAGGCCGCGGATCTGGCGGCAAGAGCAGCGGAAACATCATTGCCGCTGTCGAGGCATTGCCGGATGCATTCGTCGTCACCGATGAAGACGGCATGATTCTGTCCGCCAATCCTGCATTCTGCGACCTGGCCGGGGTGGTGAGCCTGTCGCAGCTGGAGGGCCGCAAGCTGGAAAGCTGGCTGGGGCGGACATCAGTGGATGTTGGACTGATCCTGACCAATGTGCGTGAGCACGGTTCGGTGCGGAATTTTGCGACTGTCGTGCGGGATGACATTGGCGCCGAGGAGCGTGTTGTTCTGTCGGCGGCGGCGTCGCCCGAGGCGGGTGCGCCCTGCATTGGCTTCCTGTTGCGACGTTCAGCGTCGGCCAGCGTGACCGGCACGGGCGTGGTGTCGCCGATGATGCGGTCTGCCAATCAGCTGACCGAGCTCGTCGGGCGGGTGCCGATGAAGGAACTCGTGCGCGAGACCACCGACATGATCGAGAAGATGTGCATGGAGGCAGCGCTTGAGCTGACCGGCAACAACCGGGCATCGGCTGCCGACCTGCTCGGCCTTTCGCGGCAGAGTTTCTACATCAAGCTGCGCCGGCACGGCCTTCTCGACGGTGACAATGACGACACTGCATGAC
>JAZBOA010000014.1:0-2517 GCA_036350935.1 Anderseniella sp.
ATCCGAGTTACCGAAGGCCGCGATCGGGCGACGACCGATGTGCTGATTGATGCCTACGGGCTTGCCGGCCTTGTCGTCGATGAAGTTGATTTCCGGCAGCCGTACCAGCACCGGCTCACCATTGCGCAGTTCGAACCGGGTCTGGATGCTGCTGCCGATGACCTGCTCCGGCGGAATGCCATACACCGCCTCGGACCACGGACGCATGAACTCGATGCCGCCGCCTGAGACAATGTAGGTCTTGAAACCATTCCCACGCAGATACCCCAGCAGTTCCAGCATCGGCTGATAGACCATGTCTGTGTAATGGCGGCCGGTTTTTGGATGCTTCGCGGTGGCGAGCCAATCCTTGACGATCTGCGCAAACTCCTCGGTGGTGTTGCCGGCGTGCGTAGCCATCACCAGTTCCAGCAGCGCATGCTCGCCGCCAGCCAGAATGGTCTTGAGATCCCCTTCGAGCACGGCTTTGAAGGGCTGTCGGGTTTTCCACTCCGGATGCTCGGGCGCCAGCGCTTTCACCCGGTCCAGCGCGAAGGCGAGTTGAAAATACATTGGTTGCTCGGACCACAAGGTGCCATCGTTGTCGAACACGGCGACGCGCTCAGGCGCAGGCACATAATTCGCGCCGCCTGGCGTGGTGACTTGCGTCACGAACGTGATGATGGACTGCTTCGCCTTCCCATCGTGCCAGGATGGCAGCGGGTCAGCAGCATGAACTGCATTTGCGAACAGAAATAACGCCAGCAAGACCTTGGCAAACAGGATTCTCATCGGATTCCTCCAAAATAAAGAGCCGCCCTGCGTGGGGCGGCTCGCGTTTCTTCGATCACGAAATGGATTGATTACGGCGTCGTGGGACGCGTTATCTGCCGCCACCCGTTTCCTTCAGCTGCGCCTCGATCTTGCTGAGGTTGAATGAGCCGGGCGACTGGCTTGGCGGATATTCCTGCATGGACATCAGGAACCTCGAGGCCAGTGTCTGGATGGGCGTAATCACAAAGGGACGATCGAGGAACCAGTCGTTGTAGGTATTCGAGTTGTGCTGGGCCTTCTCGAAGGGGTCCCGCCGCAGGTTGAACAGCAGCGGGACACGCAACTCAACGAACGGTTCGCGCCAGACACCGAACGCCTCTCCGCGGTTCTCGAGAAACACGACCTTCCAATCGTTATAACGCGCGGCGACGACCTGACCGTCATCATTGACGTACCAGAATTCGTTGCGGGGGGACTTGTCCGTCTTGCCGCTCAGATAGTCCAGCAGGTCATAGCCGTCGATATGATTGCGATAGTGACGGCCGTTGATGTCGGTGCCCTTGAGGAGTTTCTCCTTGACGTCCGGTGCGCCGGCCACGGCAGCAAACGTGGGAAGCCAGTCCTCATGCGCGACGATGCCGTTCAGCGTCTTGCCGGCCGGGAAGTGGCTGGGCCAACGGATGAAGGCCGGCACGCGATAGGCGCCTTCCCAGTTCGAGTTCTTCTCGCTGCGGAACGGCGTCGTACCGGCATCCGGCCACGTGTTGTAGTGGGGACCGTTGTCGGTCGAGTACATGACAATCGTGTTGTCGGCGATCTTCAGGTCATCCAGCAACTTGAGGAACTTGCCCACGGTCATGTCGTGCTCGACCATGCCGTCGGAGTATTCGTCCTGACCCGAGATCCCACGGTGATCAGCCTTCACATGAGTGCGGAAATGCATCCGGGTGCCGTTCCACCAGACGAACCACGGCTTCCCGGCTTTTTGCTGTTCCTTGATGAACTCGATGGCCCGGTCGGACGTTTCATCATCGATGGTTTCCATGCGCTTCTTGGTCAGCGGGCCGGTGTCTTCGCATTTCTGCTTGCCCCACTTGCCGAAGCGCGGCACTTCGGTGGGGTCATCCTTGTCCGTGGCGTAGCAGTGGAGGACGCCGCGCGGTCCGAAGGTTTCGAGGAATGTCTTGCCGTTGGCAAGCTTCATGTCGCGAGGGTAGTCCTCGTTCTCCGGCTCCTCTTCGGCATTCAGGTGGTACAGATTGCCAAGAAATTCGTCGAAGCCATGCATCGTCGGCAGATGTTCATTGCGGTCGCCCTGATGGTTCTTGCCGAACTGCCCCGTGGCGTAACCCTGGTCTTTCAGAACCGTGGCCATCGTTACGTCGGTCTTCTGCCAGCCTTGAGGTGCACCGGGCAGGCCAACCTTGGTCATGCCCGAGCGAACGGGTACCGAGCCGCTGATGAACGCGGCGCGACCCGCCGTGCAACTCTGCTGTGCGTAATAGTCGGTGAAGCCGACGCCTTCCTTGGCGATGCGGTCGATGTTGGGCGTCTGATAACCCATCATGCCGCGGTTGTTGTGGCTGATGTTCCAGGTGCCGATGTCGTCACCCCAGATGACGAGAATGTTGGGTTTGGCCGGCACCACCGGTGCCGCCTGCGCTGGCGCCACTGCGAGAACCGACGCAGCCGCCAGTGCCAGCATGGCCAAGCCATGATTGATTGATTTCAGATTCATCGTTTCCTCCCTCGCTGGTTACGGAA
>JAZBOA010000015.1:0-6268 GCA_036350935.1 Anderseniella sp.
AAGACGACTGATGATGGCTTGGTCGGAGCAGGTTTCGTGCTGGATCACGGAGCTGCCCGATGTCCTCCGCCCGAAGCGCTACCAGCGCCCGTAGAGTTTCTGGTGCCCCCACGACTGTTCAGCCCCGACAAAACGCCCTAACAGGAAACGACGCACCACCATACGTGCGTGCGGCGGGGAGTGTCTTGTCGCAAGGCGATTCATGCGAGCGCTCCGAACGCATCAACGATCTGAACAATGCCCTTCGCCCAAACTGATAGGCCGCAAGCTCGCAACTGGCGTGCAAGGGTCAGCGGATGGTCTGCCGGGATACGGATACGGCGCTCGAAATTGAATCGACCGCACGGGGAACCGATGAAGACTCGGACCCGCAGAGCCTGATTCTTGTCATGATCGGCATCTGGATTCCGGATGAAGAAAAGCCCCGTGTTTTCACGGGGCTTCTGCGCCAAGTCGAGGGGTTCCCCCCCTCGAGAGAGGCGTTATTCAAGCAGCCTTGCGACGGCTCAGACCCAGTCCGAGAAGGCCCAGACCCATCAAGGCCAACATGCCAGGCTCGGGGACTTGAGCCGTGATGCTTCCATCCAGCGTGGTCTGGCGAATGACATTGGGGTTGCCCGAGGCATCTGCGACTAAAAGCAGTTGATCAGCCGTGGGAATCGGGGGGTTCACGTTCGTGTCCAACGCGAGGGTTGGTATACCGCCACCAGCAATTACGTCTGCGGCGTCCAGGAAGGTGCCGACCCCCCGATCAATCCACAAGAAGTCATCCGCAGCAAAAGTGATATCAAAAAACAGATCCAAATTAGCGAGATTAACGTCAGATCCTGTCAGAGTACCGACCAGAGCGATGAAATCAGCATTTGTGGCGGTTTTGTCATTAAAAAAGACCGTGAAAGTGCCACCAGTGTAGCTCGGACCGCCAGCAGTCAACACGCCATCGAAATGATAGCTGACCTGAAGGTCCCAAGTTTGGAGGAAACCTTCGTTGTCACTATCAATTGGCGGAACCAATGGGCTAAGTGCATCAATATCACACTGGCCAGCGGCGCAATTCGGAAGAACCAGACTAACCGCAGTACTCCCGTCCAACGCAGTTCCAGAAGCAGGAATGCCAGCAGCAGTAAGTTCAGCCGGAATGTTAGTGTCGTAGAAGGAACCAAAAACGCTGCCATCGGCGAAATTGTAAATAGAAGTTGCCAGAATCTGACTGAAGCCGAATTCATTGAAATTCGCTGTTCTAGAGTCGGCATCCGCAGGTACCGTACCGGGGAAGGGGCCGGGACCAATCAGACGATTTTCATCAAAATAATTTGTTCCAAGATCAATGTACATGTCAGCAGCAGAGGCGGATGTTGCGACGACCATGCCAACCGCGATTGCTAAAAGAGTCTTTTTCATTTCGGTCTCGAATTGATTCAGAGGTTGATCGGTAAGTGCGCGACCTGTGCTGCGCCACGCCTAGTAATAAGCAGGGGATGTGCCAACCCATCTTCTCACCGGGCAACACACACCACAACAAACTGATTCATATAGATATTTATCGATCACCACCGACACAGCCAGCCGGTCAAAAAACGATTCAAAGCAAGAAGTGTAAATTTTTCCGACATGCCAGCCTTGACGCTTCTTCGCATGGGACTGTGTTCCAGTTACACGACACCGACCGATTGCTCGTGCGCCTCTATAACTCGTCGGCCTGCAAGACAAGAAGTGTTCGGCACCGCTGCCGAGCAGAACTCCAAGTTCTACCGACAACAATCCCAGCACGGGCTCAGCACCGATCAATCCCGCCAATACCCTGCCCCCATCCCCAGCCGCCCCCGAGTTTCGGTTGGCGACCGCCAAGCCGGCCTGCGACTGATTCATAAGTCGCAGGCACCAACGACGCGACATAGTGTCTCGCGGAGATTGCCGATAGCCTCGGCGACAGGTTCTGCCAACTGTTGCACGGACGAAAAAACTTTGACGAGAATCCCCGCCGATTTCATCCAGGACACGACTAGTTGCATAGCCGGGGGGGGGAGGGCAGAGCCTGACGCGAGCGAATATCCACAGTGATGCTGATGCGGAGTGGGGCCAGTGCAAACAGATTGCACAGGACCATGCAAAAGGCACGGTAATCAACCGTGCCTTTCGAAAGCGTGCCGTTTAGAAGTCAGCCGTGCCGCGGAGTGGCCCGGCATCACCTCCTTGCTCAGGAGGACTTACGATACCGCGCCGCGCCCATACCTGCCAGCGCCAAGCCCATCAGCGCAAGCGTGCCGGGCTCGGGGACAGGCAGCGGTCGTGCGCTGATGGCGAAGCCGAAGCGCTTGGTGGTTTCTTGGGTTTCGAGTGTTCTGAAACCGAAGCAATTATTTGCCAAACCAAGGGCGTTGCATTCTCCGTCTTCCAAGTTGGGTATGCCAATCGTGTCGAGCGTACCGTCCGGGTTCAGGAAAAGCACAGAGATGAAATACGTGTAACCGTCGTAATTAAATGACTGGTTGACCACCTGAGTGTTCACGTAGCCAAACAGGTCGGGGCAGCCGCCGCCCGCCGCACTGTATCCATAAAACCCGACAGCCGACTCCCCGTCCGCACACAGGCCGCCGGCTCCACCTGCATTCGGGGTTTCCCTGAATTCAAAGTCGAAGGTCAAGGTCGGACCGTTCTGTGATGCACCACCAGCAGGAACCAAAGGCGTCAGCGTGATTGTGTCGGTAATCCTGGCGCCAGTCAGCGTTGCACGGCTGCCATCAAGCACATTGTTCCAGTGGGTCAAAGAAATTCCCTTGCCAATCTCCGCCCCGACCAGACTGCCGTTTTCATCGGTGACCACAGAGCCGGTGGCCGGGCCGCCACCTGTGAGGGATTCGGGCGTGTCCGAGAAATCGCCGACCGTCAACGCGCTGCGGTTGGTCGAAGAGTTGGTCGGCACCTGAAAGTCACCCGCACCACTTCCCCATGAGAGTTCGCTAGGCGAGGACAACGTCGTCCCGGTGCCTGTCGTCCAGGTCGGGTCGGAAAAAACGGCGTTGGTAGAATAACTCCACTGCGTGATCAAGACGGCCGCCTGGGAAACCCCGGAAGCCAGTGCCAGCGCCAGCGCGGAGACTGTCAGCGCCCCCTTGCTCAATTGCGTAGTCTTGTTCTTCATTTATGCTCTCCACTCACGATTTTGGACGGCCTCGCATTTCTTAGCCTTGCGGCCAATCAAGAAGCACGTGCCGTTCCACCGCAAGCACTAGCCGCAACAAACCATCGCAACTCATTGCTATTCAATGAAAAAAAAAACAAGAAGGCGGCTCCAATCCAGCGGCGGCTGACCCGAGAGCGGCTGATTGTAAAAATTCCCGACATTTGGCGACCGGGACGGAACCCAAATGTCGGGCAGCTTCTTAATTCGCCCTTGGACCGGTTGCAGGGAAGCTTCTGCGGCACCCCACTGACGCCAGGCGCGGAGCGGCCCAATTCATGCTAGTGCGGTGAGTGATTGCCGGGGGCTACGCTCCGCGCGTTGCCAAGGCGTGCAAACCGGCATCACAGTCCGAGCGTTTTCCTGGCGATGGCGATGGCGAGACGGTTGACGGGATTGCGGTTGCCCCCGGGCCGCCAGGTGTGGGCCAGCTTGTTGCGATAGCCGTCGAACTGGATGCCGTGGGGCGCTGCCCATACTTTGCCTCGGTCCAGCAGGATCTTGAGGGCCTCGGTGGCGGCCACGCCGGCGCAGAGCTGGCAAGCCATGACGGTGGAAGGGCCCTTGCAGGCCCTGAGGTCGACCCGGGCCTTGTCGGCCAGGTAATGGCGATGCAGCAGGGCGGGCGCCAGCCCGACCAGGAAGCGGATGGCCTTTTCCAGCTCAGGCTTGCCGGCGAGGCCGAAGTAGCCCTCGAAACTCATGCCGCCCGGCAGGAAGTTGAGCAGGGCTGCGCTCATCCCCAGGGGGGCGACGGTCACGGCGGGGATGCGGTTCTGGGCACAGTATTGGAAAACCTGTTCGCGGGCCTCGAAGGCGAAGAAGTCAAGGCCGTCGACGTAGAGATCGACGTCGCTGAAGAATTCCGCCAGGTTTTGCTCGCTCACACCGGCAGGAAAGACGCGGATATCGACGTCGGGGTTGATGTCGCGGGCCATTCCGGCCAGAACGTCGACCTTGGGGAGCCCCAGCGTGGACAGGGCCGCACCGGCTTGGCGATTGAGGTTGGCAAGCTCGAAAGTATCGAGGTCGGCGATGTTAAATTTCCCGACACCGAGGCGGGCGAGGGTCAACAGGTGGAACCCGCCCACCCCGCCCATGCCGGCGATGGCGACGCGCTTGCTTGCAAGGATTTGCTGCTCGGCTTCGGTGACCCAGCCGATGTTGCGGCTGAAGGCGGTTTGGTAATCGAATGGCGGCATCAGCAATCCACAGCGTCCACCGGCGCTGTCCGCAAGTCGCTATTCACCCTGCAGGCGTTGCGCGATGCCCAACTCATCCTGCTTCGAGAATCCGTAAGGGTACAGCGATTTTTCTCCGCGCGGCGGGGGCAGCGAACCGCCCAGTTCGGTGATTTTCCTGTCGATGTAATCGAGATCCAGATGCAGCAAAACGGCAGGGGCCCCGACCCGGGGGCACATCCTCTCTTCGCCGATCAGGTTGAAACCCAGCATCCGCTTGTAAAACAGCACATGCCGCGGATTGACCTCGATGACGAAGTCCGTGAACTTGTGAATATGGAAGGCGTAGATGAAGGCGATATGGAAAAGCGCCGCAAGCACCGATTTGGACGCGGCGTTTTCGTCCACGGCCAGCTTGGTCAGTTCCGCGATTTTGCGTCCTCTGGCCCTAAGCGCATCGATCTCGGCCTTGTACAACTCGTCCACCACCAAGCCCTTGTCGCTATCCAGCCCCAGGGTAATCGTGCCGGCCACCTGGTTTTCCTGGTGCGCCACCAGAGTGATGCGATTGGGGTCGCGGTTCAGGTTGTCGGTTTCATAACCGCGCCAGCTGTACATCTTCTCGATCAGCATGCTGGCCGATTTGCGCCGGTCTTCGTTGGTGGCGAGGCGCACCTTGAATTCCTGGCGGCTGACCCGCGTGGTGTCCTCGGCCTGGGCGAGGCTCTGGTCAAGGCACAGATCCTTCAGCCGATAGGGCGACTGGAAGGCGACGATGGTCTTGTCCCATTCGTCCGCCTGCTGACGGCGTTTCGCGAGACCAGAGAAAATTTTTGGTACTTCAGCAGGCATGCTCAGGGTCGGTAGGTTAAAGGGCAGTCGCATCATGCTGTTCGTCCGCAGCGGGTTTGTCTTTGTACTTTCGGCAACCAACCGGGTTAACTTGATGGACGAACAATAAACTAGGCGTTCAAATAACGCGCCGCATCGCGGGCAAAGTACGTGAGCACCCCATCCGCCCCCGCGCGCTTGAACCCCAGCAGGGCCTCCAGCACGCAGGCTTTTCATCCAGCCAGCCGTTTTGCGCCGCGGCTTTCAACATAGCGTATTCGCCGCTGACCTGATAGGCGTAGGTGGGGGCACCGTAGGCGTCCTTGATGCGGCGGATGACGTCGAGGTAGGGCATGCCGGGCTTGACCATGACCATGTCGGCGCCTTCCTGCAGGTCGAGGCCGACTTCCCACAGGGCCTCGTCGCTGTTGGCGGGGTCCATCTGGTAGGTGTACTTGTTGCCCTTGCCGAGGTTGGCGGCGGAGCCGACGGCGTCGCGGAACGGGCCGTAGTAGCTCGACGCGTATTTGGCAGCGTAGGCGAGGATGCGGGTGTGGATCTGGCCGGCGCCTTCCAGCGCGGCGCGCAGCGCGGCGACGCGGCCGTCCATCATGTCGGAGGGGGCGACGACATCGGCCCCGGCCTGGGCGTGGACCACCGCCTGTTTCGCCAGCACAGCGACCGTCTCGTCGTTCATGACGTAGCCGCTGTCGTCGATCAGGCCATCCTGACCGTGGCTAGTATAGGGGTCGAGGGCGATATCGGTAATGACACCGAGTTCCGGGAAGCGGCTTTTCAGGGCGGCGACGGTGCGCGGCACCAGGCCGTCGGGGTTGAGCGCCTCTTCGGCGCCGAGCGATTTGAGGCTGGAGTCGATCACCGGGAAAAGCGCCAGCGCCGGGATGCCGAGCTTGACGCAGTCTTCGGCCACGGCCAGCAGCAGGTCGATGCTGACCCGCTCCACCCCCGGCATCGACGCCACGGATTCGCGCTTGCCCTGCCCGTCCAGAACGAACACCGGATATATAAGGTCATTCGGCGTAAGTGTGTGCTCACGCATCAGGCGCCGGGAGAA
>JAZBOA010000016.1:0-4042 GCA_036350935.1 Anderseniella sp.
GATATTGTGGGGTGACGATATTGGCTGGTGGAATATCAGCTATAATAGCCGTGGTCAGATGGGCTATCGCACTCCCAACATTGATCGCATTGCCAACGAGGGCGCGGCCTTCACCGACTACTACGGTCAGCAAAGTTGTACTGCAGGGCGAGCAGCGTTTATTACGGGCCAGAACCCGATCCGCACCGGCCTAACCAAAGTCGGTATGCCTGGCGCCGAACTCGGTATGCCGGCCGAGGATCCAACCATCGCAGAGCTTCTCAAGCCCCACGGCTATGCTACCGGACAATTCGGCAAGAACCACTTCGGAGATAAGGACGAGCACTTGCCCACGATGCACGGGTTTGATGAGTTCTTCGGCAATCTCTACCACCTTAATGCTGAGGAAGAGCCGGAAGACGAAGACTATCCGGAAGATCCCGAATTCAAAAAGAACTATGGTCCGCGCGGCGTGCTGCACTGCAAGTCTGATGGCAAGGGCGGCCAGACCATCGAAGATACCGGGCCACTGACCAAGAAACGCATGGAAACGTGCGATGAAGAAATTGTTGAACACGCGTCAAGGTTCATTCGGGAAGCTCACGCTGCCGGACAGCCGTTCTTTGTCTGGTTCAACACGACTGGCATGCACTTCCGCACCCATTGTCCAGACAAACACAAGGGTAAGAGCGGTCAAGGCTTCTACAACGACATGATGGTCGTCCATGATGAGCATATCGGCACCATGCTCGACTTGCTGGACGAACTTGGTATCACCGACAACACCATCGTGATGTATTCAACCGACAATGGCGTGCATTACAATACTTGGCCTGATGCCGGTATCACGCCGTTCCGTTCGGAGAAAAACACGAATTGGGAAGGCGGCTGGCGTATCCCGGCCTTCGTCCGCTGGCCAGGCAAGATCAAGCCGGGTACAGTCCTGAACGATATCGTCTGCCATCAGGACTGGCTCCCGACGTTGTTGGCTGCTGCAGGCGAGCCCGACGTTAGTGAAAAGCTGCTGAATGGACATGAGGCGGCAGGCAAGACGTTCAAGGTCCATATTGATGGCAAGAACATGCTGCCGTACTTCACGGGCGAGGTCGACAAAGGGCCACGTGAGAATATGTTCTACGTCAGCGATGATGGCGCTATCATTGCGATTCGCATGGGCGACTGGAAAGTTGTCCTCGCCGAGCAAAGGGCAAAGGGGCTGATGTGCTGGGCCGAGCCCTTTGTGCCACTGCGATTTCCAAAGATTTTCCACCTCAGGAGGGATCCATTTGAGCGCGCCGACGAGAACTCGAATACCTACTGGGATTGGGTCATCTCCAAGGCATATATCGCCTATAAGATGCAGGATCTCGTGAAGCAACAGATCGAAGCCTTTGTGAAGTTTCCGCCGCGGCAGAAGCCGGCGTCATTCAACTTGGATTCTGTGTTGCGGCAACTTGAAGACCAAGGTGGTGGCGCTCACCACTAACAACACTTGTACATCTACTTCTCCGTCTTCGGGGGAGACCCACTTTGTTGGAAGGCGTCCATCAGGACGCCTTCTCAATTAATGGATCAGCATACCGTGATGCCCAGTGAGACAGCTCAACAAAGGCCCCGCGACACGACGGACACAGTCCGGTCATTCTACGAAGAACATCCATATCCCCGCCCCGTCGATGACCTCGATTCATATCGGGAGGTCTGGAGTAATCCGCTGCGGCGAAAGGCAGAATTCCATCTCTTCTGGCCAGAAAAAATCTTCCGTGAAGATCTGTCCATCCTGGTTGCTGGTTGCGGCACGTCCCAAGCAGCCAAGTATGCGATGCGCTGGCCGGAAGCGCGGATTACAGGCATCGATTTCAGTTCAAAGAGCCTCGAACTTACGGAAAAGCTCAAGCAGAAATATTCGCTCTCAAACCTGGATGTGCATCGATTGCAGGTCGAGCAGGCAGGCAAGCTTGATAGTCAGTTCGACCTGATCGTATCGACGGGCGTCTTGCATCATCTGGCGGATCCCGATGCTGGTCTATCGGCTTTGCGCAGTTGTCTTGCCCCAGGCGGCGTCATGCATCTGATGGTCTATGCACCTTACGGGCGGGCGGGCATCTACATGCTTCAGGACTATTGCCGGCGGTTGAAGATCGGCACGAGTTCAAGGGAGATACATGACCTCGCCGCCAGCCTTCGAGCCTTGCCACCTGACCATCCCTTGATTCCGCTTTTGCGGAACTCGCCGGACTTCCGCAGCGAAGCAGCGCTTGCCGATGCGCTGCTGCATCCCCAGGACCGGTCCTATAGCGTCGAGCAGTTGCTTGAATTTATTGGCAAGGCTGGTCTGCGCTTCGCACGCTGGATACGGCAAGCGCCCTACTTGCCACAGTGCGGTGGCATAACCCAGGTTCCACATGCTGCATTGCTGAACCGGTTACCTGAGCACGAGCAATTTGCAGCGATGGAACTGTTTCGCGGTAACATGCTTCGGCACAGCGCAATTGCTGTGCCCAGCCAGGGTGAAAAGCACAGGCCTACCCTAAGTTTCGAAGGTGATTCATGGCTTGACTATGTGCCAATCCGGCTTTTCGGGACGATAAATGTGGAAGAAAGACTGCCTGCAAGTGCTGCTGCAGTCCTCATAAATCAAGCCCACACCCAAACAGATATCTATCTGCCTATCAATGCCGTGCAAAAGGAAATGGTGCAGCGTATAGATGGGACCCGCACCATTCGGCAGGTTCTGGACCAGATCACCAGCCACTCCGAAGCACGCATACTTTTCCAACGCCTGTGGTGGTATGATCAGGTTGTTTTTGACGCGTCAGCGTCAGGAGAAGCCCACAACCGCGGAGCGGCAACAGAGTGAGCCAGGATCTTTCCCAATGGCATGACCTTCCCGCGAAGAGAGCAATCATTGATTGTGTCGAGCGTGTTACCGACCCGCGATCGAAACCGTTCGTGCCGCCAGCCAAGCCTGTGGGCCTTCAGCAGCAAATCGGGCGACGTCCGCTGCCGGCATTTGGCCACTTTGCTGGTGGCTTTCAGATGATGGAATGGACCATGCCGGGCGCGGGCTCTCGATTGGGGAGTACTCATACATCATTACGACAGTAAACGAGAGCGCGTCGATGACTGCGAAGCCGCTGCGGGCCGGGCAGATCGCATTCTTGACGAAGCATCCCAACGCAACTTGATGCAGATCAGCATTAAAGATGACTTGCAGAAGGTGTGTCCAATGCAAATATAAATCAAAATTTAGCAATGATGCCGCGTTCACTATTTAGGAATGAAAATTAGCCGAAATATAATCGATTCTCGTCATTGCCAGCAAATCAAGCCACAATTCATGGAGATCTTCGGAATGACCGGAGCAGAAGAGACAAGGAGCCGCGAGCACGCCAGCGAAGACAACTGCGCGAAGCCAGATGCCGGCATGGAATGGATTGCTGGCGGCGAATTCAAAATGGGATCAGAAGAATTCTACCCGGAAGAGCGTCCTGTCCAGAATGTCAGGGTGGATGGCTTCTGGATTGATCGCTGCCCGGTGACGAATGCCCAGTTCGCCAAATTCGTTCACGAAACGAACTACAAGACAGTCGCTGAACGTGCGTTGGACCCAGCTGACTTTCCTGGCGCGCCCGCAGAAAATCTCGCTCCCGGCTCCATGCTGTTCAGAATGACTGATGGTCCGGTGGACTTGACCGACTACCGCAATTGGTGGGCCTGGGTACCCGGCACGAGTTGGAAAACGCCACTGGGACCTGGCTCATCGTTGGAGGGCTTGGAGAACCATCCGGTGGTTCATGTAGCTTACGAGGATGCAGAGGCTTACGCCAAGTGGGCGGCAAAGCAGCTACCAACCGAAGCTGAATGGGAATTTGCCGCAAGAGGCGGGCTGGATGGCAAGAAATTTGCCTGGGGCGATGAAGACCCCCAGTCGGACGAACCGCTTGCCAATACCTGGCAGGGTGAATTCCCATGGCAGAATTTTCTGACTGACGGCTTTGCAGGCACTTCGCCCGTGGGGAACTTTCCGGCCAATGGCTACGGCTTGCGTGACATGTGTGGC
>JAZBOA010000017.1:0-3344 GCA_036350935.1 Anderseniella sp.
CGAATACCACACGGTAGCCGGCGGCCTCGAGTTCGGCGACGGGGAAGTTATCGTCGGTGAGCTTGGTTTCCTGCAGGCACACCGCGTCGGGCTGGCGTGTGGCGAGAAAATCCAGCAGCTGCGGCAGGCGGACCTTGAGGGAATTGACGTTCCAGGCGGCGATTTTCATCTATTCCATATCGCCATCATTGGCGATGTCTGTTCGCGGATCGTGGGTATGTGCCTGTGAATCTGGCTATACATGACGAAGGATTTTCGACGAGGCATTTTGCCACACAGCGTCCTCGCGCTGAGGCTTCATGGGGCCGGATGATGATCTGCCCCCGGTGTGCCGTTCTTACCTCACCGTCATCATGTTCGTTGCCGCCTGGTGTCGGCGATCCGCATGATCGTTAACAACCCGTGCGATCACCTGCCTCCTTTCCCGGTGTGGCGTGGGAGAACAACTGTGGCTTGCAGCGCGATAATCGGTCTGTGCGTTCGCGCCCGATGCCCGGCTGATTCGCCGTTGCAAAACACAGACGCACCAAACCTTAAAGCCGGCACCATTGCATTTTTCACTGGCCAAAAAATCGTGAGGGAGTGCAACACCATGTTTATAAACAATAAATCAAAGTGGCACGCAATCTGCTTAAAGCTGGGAGTCGTTATGCGGGGGATGCGTGTGCACGTCAGCAGTTGGTTCGATCTCTTTCATGACCGCCCAACCGGCATTTCCAGTCTGGTCACCAGGGACGTCGATATTCCGGGAAAGGGAAAAGTGCGGGTGGTTCGTTCGGTCGATTGTCTGGGCGCAATGTGTCCAAGGCCGCAGCTGTTGACCATGAAAGTGCTGGGAGAAGTCGGGCCGGGCGAGGTCATCGAGGTGAGGATGGACAACCCGACCGCGGTCGAGGGCTTTCCGGCGCTGGGGCAGACGCTTGGCTGCGCCCACATCGCAACGATCCGGGAATCCGATTGCTGGTGCGTTTACATGCGCAAGGGTTCATAGGTAAGAGAAATTTTGGGCGGCCTGACAGGCGGCCGATTCTTGGAGGAGAAGACGAGTGAGTAGTGTAGCGACGGCAAGTGCCGCATCCGGGTCGCACTGGTTGCTGCGTAAGAGCAGCCTGCAGGCGATGAGTGTCTTTTTGCTCGTGGTCGCCGGTTCACTGTTGGCCCTGGCCGAGGACACTCGCTTCGTCTACATGCTGGTATACGTCTGGTTCGGACTTGCCTACGGCATGCTGCTGCAATACGGCCGCTTCTGCATGGCCTCTGCGGTGCGCGACCTGTTCGCGGTGAAGGTGCCGCGCATGGCGGTCGGAATGATGATCGCGGTGGCGTTGTATGCGCTGGTCGCTGCCGTCGTGACCCTGGCCGGATTCAGTACCTTTCATCCGAATGCGATGGGTTGGCACATCGTCATCGGCGCCGCGATATTCGGGTTCGGCATCGTCTTCACCGGCGGCTGCGCGTCGGGCTCGCTATACAAGGCAGGCGAGGGCAACATGAACTCGATGCTGGTGATCCTTGCGATCTCGTTCTCGCAGGCTATCGTCGTCAGCGCCAGTGGCTGGTGGGATTCGCTGGTGCCGCAGTCCTGGATCGAATCGGCCAAGGCAAAGGAGATGCCAGAGGAGTTGAGCGTCACCGAGGGCTGGTTCGATATCTTTACCGCGGGTCACATATGGGACCTCAAGGGTGCCACCACTGCCGATATGTTCGACATGGCGGGCACGACTGCCGGCGTCGTCTGGATGAATACGATGCTGACCGCGATCCTGCCGGTCGCCATCATCCTCGTCGTCCTGTATGTCTTCTACTACCGCAAGGGTCATCTTCGCCGCACCGGCAAGGCGGCCCCCAGCCTCGGTGACGAGCTCGCCGGCATGTGGGCCATGTTCACCTCGTCCAAGAACACCGCCATTGCCGGTATCGGGCTGGGCATTCTCGCTGGCCTGCACATGTATGTGACCGGCGTGTTGCGTGAGCACTACGACATTTTCAACTTCGGCGAGCTGCTGGTGGCGATGGGCTACACCAACGGCCTGTCGATCCAGGACACCGTGTTCGATCCAGGCTACTGGTACATCACCACCCAGGAAGCGCAGTGGGGCGGCTGGATCATGCAGCAGCTCGGCATCAACAGCATGGACAGCATCTTCTTCGGCCTCGACAACGGTTTGCCGAACCCGCTGCTGAACGCGCCCGGCTTCATGTCGATCGGCATCATTCTCGGCGCCTCGGTGATGGCGCTGGCGCGCCGCGAGTTCAAGTGGAAGATGCCGAGCTGGGAAACAGCCTTCTTCGCCATCGTCGGCGGCACGCTGATGGGTATCGGCGCACGCCTGGCGATGGGCTGCAACATCGGCGCCTTCTTCGCCACCGTCACCAACGGCGATCCCAGCGGCTGGGTGTTCCTGTTCGGCATGGTGATCGGCGCCTACGTCGGTGTTAAGGCGTTCACCTGGTACATGGACTGGAGCGATTCCCGCAAGACTTCGGAGTGTGGCCTCTAAGCGCGGCCCGGGTATTTAGACAAGCAATCAAGGAGCAATGTTATGGCAATGACTTTCAACAAGATCGCCGACCACGAGTGGGAACTGAATGTGTGCGGCTATACCTGCCCGCATCCGCAGATGTACACCAAGAAGGCCCTGCAGAAGATCGAAAGTGGTGACGTGCTATCCCTGGTGTTCGACAACCCGTCCTCGGGCGAGTCGATCATGGCCATGTGCGAGGCCGAGGGCAACGACCTGTTCGACCGCCAGGATGGCGGCGGCTCGTTCACCTGGAAGATCCGGAAGGCCTGAGCGATGCAACTCGGAATCGTCGTCACCGACGAAAGCTACATGCCGCATGCGATCGGCCTGCTCGACGCGGCCCACGCGCGCGGCTGGCAGACCCTGTGTTTCCTCACCGATACCGGCGTCAACCTGCTGGCCCACGACGGCTGCGTCGAACGTGCCAAGTCGAAACCGAACATGGTGTCGCTGTGCGAGCACAGTGCGGAGAAGCATTCGGCCGACCGCTATGACCTTCAGGCGCACGCCGACTTCGTCATCATCGGTGGCCAGTACCAAAACGCCGAACTGGTGCAGAAATGCGACCGGGTCCTGGTTTTGTAGGGAAGAACATCAATGGCAGATCAGAAACGCATTCTTGTGATGGCTGTGCACAAGCCGGCCGAGGCCTTGCGCATGGCCGCCGGCCTTACCCTGCTGGACGACGCGGTGACCGTCGCTTCCTGGGGCAAGCTGCCAGAGAGCGCTGACGTGGCGGAACAGATGGAGGCGCTGGAGTTTGGCGACGTGCCGGTGGTCGAACTGGATCACACGAGTGACGCGGTGGCGGTATTGGCA
>JAZBOA010000018.1:0-14082 GCA_036350935.1 Anderseniella sp.
AACAGTGTCAGGCCGATGCCGGAGGTGGCGGCAGCGGCTGAAATCCGCGCCGAAAGCTCGGCCAGGTCGGCGTAGGGCGCGCCGCCCGGCTGGTGGTGCAGGTAGTGGAATTCCGCCACCGCGGCGTAACCCGCTTCCAGCATCTCCATCTGCACGAAGGCGGTGATGGCCTCCACGTGCTCAGGCGTCAGATGATCGAGAAACCGGTACATCAGCTTGCGCCATGTCCAGAAGCTGTCGGACGGGTCATCGCCGCGCCGCTCGGTCAGGCCGGCCATGGCCCGCTGAAAGGCGTGGGAATGCAGGTTGACCGGGGCCGGCAGCAGGATGCCGGTGCGCGCACCATCAGCCTTTGCGCCTGCTTCGACCGATGCGATCACACCACGGTTGTTCACGCTGACCAGCACATCATGCTGCCAGCCTTCCGGCGTAAGCGCGGTTTTGGCCCAGATTTGTTGCATGACCGTCGATTCCGTCATTGACTCAATAATATGTCTATACATAATATCGCAACATTCACCGCACGCAAGGGATGAATCACGTGGCTGCCGCCGGAAAACTGCTGACCAACCTCACGCTCGCCAGCATGGTGCCGGGCGGCGCGCCCTATGGCCTCGTCGAGGATGCGGCCATCGCCATCGAGGGAACCGGCATTGCCTGGGCGGGGGCGCGGGCCGATCTGCGGCCGCAGTATACGGGATGGCTGACGGAAGACATGGGCGGCCGGCTGGTCACCCCGGGGCTGATCGATTGCCACACCCACATCGTGTTCGGCGGCAACCGGGCGCGCGAATTCGAGATGCGGCTGGAAGGGGCGAGCTATGAGGAGATTGCCCGCGCCGGCGGCGGCATCGTCTCGACGGTGAAGGCCACTCGCACGGCGAGCCTCGACGACATGGTGGCCGATGCCCTGCCGCGCGTCGATCACCTGCTGGCTGAAGGGGTCACCACGCTGGAGATCAAGTCGGGTTACGGCCTCGACGTCGAAACCGAGCTGAACATGCTGCGCGCTGCCCGCCGCATCGGGGCTGAGCGTCCGGTCAGGGTGAAGACCACCTTCCTCGGCGCCCATGCCGTGCCCGCAGAGTTCAAGAACCGGGCCGGCGCCTATATCGACGAGGTGTGCATTCCGGCGCTGGAGTTGGCGCATGCCGAAGGACTTGTGGATGCGGTCGACGGGTTCTGCGAAGGGATAGCCTTCACCCCAGCCCAGATCGAACGGGTGTTCATCAAGGCGCGTGGCCTGGGACTTGCGGTGAAGCTGCACGCCGAGCAGTTGTCCAACCTCGGCGGGGCGAAGCTTGCGGCAGGATATGGCGCGCTGTCGGCGGATCACCTCGAGTATCTGGATGAAGACGGCGTCAAGGCGATGGCCGCGTCCGGCATGGTCGCCGGTATCGTCCCCGGCGCGTTCTACACCCTGCGCGAAACGCAACTGCCGCCCATCGCCCTGTTGCGCCAGTACGGCGTCCCCATGGCCGTGGCCACGGACTGCAATCCCGGTACCTCGCCGATGACCTCCCTGCTGCTGGCCATGAACATGGCCTGCACCCTGTTCCGCATGACGCCGGAAGAGGCGCTTGCAGGTGTCACCCGCAACGCTGCGAAAGCGCTGGGGCTGGATGACTGCGGCACCATCGAGCCGGGCAAGCGCGCCGACCTCGCCGTGTGGAGCGCCGCCCACCCGGCGGAACTGGCCTACCGGATTGGTTTCAACCCGCTGCATGAGCGGATGTTTGCGAGCGACAAATGACCACCATCACCCTCACACCCGGCAAGACCACGCTGGACCAGCTCCGACAGGTCTACCGCGCCGGGCTATCAGCGCATCTTGACGACGCTGCCCGGCCTGCGGTCGAGCGCGCCGCTGAACAGGTCGCAGCAGCAGCCAGGGGCGGCGAGCCTGTGTATGGCGTCAATACCGGCTTCGGCAAGCTGGCCTCGGTCAAGATCAGACCGGAAGACACCGCCACCCTGCAGCGCAACCTGATCCTGTCGCATTGCGCAGGCGTTGGCGAGCCGATGCCTGCGCACATCACCCGGCTGATGATGTCGCTGAAGCTGCTGTCGCTGGGCCGTGGCGCCTCAGGCGTGCGCTGGCGGGTTATCGAACAGATACAGGACATGCTGGAAAAGGGCGTGACGCCGGTGGTGCCGAGCCAGGGTTCTGTCGGCGCCTCCGGTGATCTGGCCCCGCTGGCCCACATGGCAGCGGTGATGATGGGCGAGGGCGAAGCCGGGTTCGGCGGCAAGGTGATGCCCGGTGCCGCTGCGCTGAAGGCTGCCGGGCTGAAGCCGATAGAGCTCACTGCCAAGGAGGGGCTTGCGCTCATCAACGGCACCCAGTTCTCCACCGCCTATGCACTGGCCGGCCTGTTCGAGGCGAGGCGTCTGGCCGAAGCGGCCATCGTCACCTCTTGCCTGTCCACCGACGCGATCATGGGCTCCACCGCGCCCTTGCAACCTGAAATCCACGAACTGCGCGGCCATCGCGGCCAGATCGACGTGGCCGCCGCCATGCGGGAGATGATGGACGGCTCGGAAATTCGCGAAAGCCACCGCGAAGGCGACACCCGCGTGCAGGATCCGTACTGCATCCGCTGCCAGCCGCAGGTGACCGGCGCTGCCGTGGACCTGATCCGCCAGGCCGGGCGCACGCTGGAAATCGAGGCGAACGCCGTCACTGACAATCCGCTGGTGCTGGAGGGCGCGGGGCTGATCGTGTCGGGCGGCAACTTCCATGCCGAGCCTGTGGCCTTCGCCGCCGACATGCTGGCGCTGGCCATCGCCGAGATCGGCGCCATTGCCCAGCGGCGCATTGCCATGATGGTGGACCCTGCGCTGTCGTTCGACCTGCCGCCGTTCCTCACGCCAGACCCCGGCCTGAACTCCGGCTACATGATTGCCGAGGTCACGACCGCCGCGTTGATGAGCGAAAACAAGCACCTCGCCAACCCGTGCTCGACCGACTCGACGCCCACCTCCGCCAACCAGGAGGATCACGTGTCCATGGCGGCTCACGGCGCGAGACGGCTGACACGGATGACGCCGAACCTGGCGAGCATCCTCGGCGTGGAACTGCTGTGCGCGGCGCAAGGCATCGAGTGCCGCGCGCCGCTGAAAACCAGCCCGGCCCTGCAGAAGGTGCTGGCCCGGCTGCGCGCCGATGTGCCGTCACTGGGCACCGACCGCTACATGGCAACCGAGATGAAGACTGCCACAAACCTCATTGCCTCGGCTGACGTGGTGCGCGCCACGGGCAATGACCACCTGATCGACTGGAGCAACTGACATGACCACCAACCCCCGCCACAACCTGCGCGACGTCTACCCGCCCACCGGCCCGGAGATCACCGCGAAGCACTGGGTAACCGAAGCGCCCATGCGAATGCTGATGAACAACCTGCATCCGGACGTGGCGGAGAACCCGCACGAGCTGGTGGTCTATGGCGGCATCGGCCGCGCCGCGCGCACCTGGGACGACTTCGACCGCATCGTTGCCTCGTTGAAAACGCTCAATGACGACGAGACGCTGCTGGTGCAGTCGGGCAAGCCGGTGGGCGTGTTCAGAACCCACAAGGACGCCCCGCGGGTGCTGATCGCCAACTCCAACCTGGTGCCGGAGTGGGCCAACTGGAAGCACTTCAACGAGCTCGATCGCAAGGGCCTGATGATGTACGGCCAGATGACGGCCGGCTCGTGGATCTATATCGGCACGCAGGGCATCGTGCAGGGCACCTACGAGACCTTCGCCGAGGCTGGCCGCCAGCACTATGACGGCAACCTCAAGGGCAAGTGGATATTGACGGCGGGTCTCGGCGGCATGGGCGGTGCGCAGCCGCTTGCGGCGGTATTCGCTGGCGCGTGTTGCCTCGCGGTGGAGTGTGACGAAACCCGCATCGACTTCCGCATCCGCACCCGTTACGTCGACGAGAAGGCCACCTCGCTGGACGAGGCGCTAGACATGATCGAGCGCTGGACCAAGGCGGGCGAAGCAAAGTCGGTCGGCTTGCTTGGTAATGCGGCGGACGTGTTTCCGGAACTGGTGAAGCGTGGCGTTCGCCCCGACATCGTCACCGACCAGACGTCGGCCCATGACCCCATCAACGGCTACCTGCCGAAAGGCTGGTCGCTGTCCGAATGGCGCGAGAAGCGCGAAAGCGATCCGGCTGCGGTGGAGAAGGCCGCACGCGCCAGCATGAAGGTGCACGTTGCCGCGATGGTGGACTTCTGGAACGCCGGCATTCCGACGCTCGACTATGGCAACAACATCCGGCAGGTGGCCAAGGATGAGGGGCTCGAGAACGCCTTTGCGTTTCCCGGCTTCGTGCCGGCCTATATCCGCCCGCTGTTCTGCCGTGGCATCGGCCCGTTCCGCTGGTGCGCCCTGTCCGGCGACCCGGAAGACATCTACAAGACCGACCAGAAGATGAAGGAGCTGTTTCCGGACAATGCCCACCTGCACCAGTGGCTCGACATGGCGCGCGAGCGCATTGCCTTCCAGGGTCTGCCGGCGCGCATCTGCTGGATCGGACTGGGCGACCGGCACAAGGCCGGCCTTGCCTTCAACGAGATGGTGAAGTCGGGCGAACTGAAGGCCCCGGTGGTGATCGGTCGCGACCATCTCGACTCAGGCTCCGTCGCCTCTCCCAACCGCGAAACGGAAGCCATGAAGGACGGCTCCGACGCGGTGTCCGACTGGCCGCTGCTCAACGCGTTGCTCAACACGGCGTCAGGTGCGACCTGGGTATCGCTGCACCATGGCGGCGGCGTCGGCATGGGCTACTCGCAGCACTCAGGGATGGTGATCGTGTGCGACGGCACCGATGATGCCGCACGGCGGCTGGAGCGGGTGCTGTGGAACGACCCGGCCACCGGCGTCATGCGCCACGCCGATGCGGGCTACGACATCGCCCTCGATTGCGCGAAGGAACACGGGTTGCGGCTGCCGGGAATTCTGGGAAACTAGGGTCCGTACCAAGACTATAGAGAGGGCTTGCCGTGACCAGTTCTGACGCCATCACAGCCATCACCGACGTTGTGCGCACCTATGCGACTGCCATGGTTGCCGGAGACCGTGCTGAACTGGAACGGATATTCTTCGAGAATGCCAGCGAGGTTGGACACTACGAGGGCGAACTGCTGTGGAATTCGCGCGATGCCTTCACCCGCATGTGCGAGGACGAGGGTGACAAGTCAGCCAAGGCCTGGTGCACGATCCGCAATCTCTCGATCCATGGCGATATAGCAACCGCGCACGTCGAGGACGAATGGGCCGGCATGCGCTTTGACACCATCCTGACGCTGTTGCTTCATGAGGGCGCGTGGCGGGTGGTCTCGAAGGTATATCGCATCCAGTCCTGATTACTCGACCGGAGACTGGCGGATCCTGCACACGCCGCTTCCAACGACTGCGGTTACTGGTCACCTGCCTGTCTGGCGGCCACGCGCTCCTGAAATTCCCTTGTGCTGTTGGTCAGCGGATAGGGCTCATCGGGTTCTGCCACACCGAGGAAATCGCACTGTGGAGCCCAGCCGCTGACAGTCTCGTAGACGAGAAGCCGTTCGCGGGGGATCGCAGCCTTGACTTCGTCCGCATGTGCCTTGAAGACGGCGACGGCGTGGCCCCTGTCGTTGAGGCGGCCATCAAAAACGTCCTGGGGGATGAGTTTTCCGCACATCTCGGAATTCGCGTTCAGGTGATCATTGCCGTGCTGCCCCCCGCTTCGTGGTTATGAAGGGGCCGGTGGTGGACTGCACGCTGTCAAACCAGTCATCTGGATCGCGTATGCTCAGGATCACCCTGGCTTGCGGGTAATGCCAGGAAAGCTGCCGCCAATATGCAGCACCCGGCCAGTCCACCTGCGAACGATAGCCCTCGAACATGGCATCCCAGTCAACGGCTTCGCCGCGTGCGGCCGCCTCCCGGGCGGGGAGCTGTTCCGAGTTGTCCCGCACCTCGAACATGTGATGGCACAGCCCGAAACCGAGCCGTTCAAGCGCCAGCTTCAGTGAATTGGTCCCCGTGCGCCCGAACCCTGCTCCTATAACTTCCAGCGCCATGGTCTGCCCGCCAATGTTCCAACGGGTCGCGTGACTTTATCAGTGTACGGAGGCGACGGGGAAACAAGCTCATGGGCAGCCGCTGGGGCAATCCTGTCTGCAATTGCACCCTACCCATTTAAGCTGCAGCTGTTGATCCTAACCCTGCACCATGCCGGGTATGGACTCCGGCGTGATTGTCTTGCGGCAGTGTTCTTCGAAGGTCAGCAGCATGCGCGGCTTGACCGTACCGGCGAGCGTCATCACGCCGATGCAGGTGGGCTTGTGGTTCTCGCTGAGCCTGATGGTCTTCAGTGCGCGGCCGTCCATCGCGATGGCGCTTCTCGGGCGAACGTTGAGGATGGTGTAGCCATAGTCGTTGGCCACCATGGTGCGGATCACATCCTGGCTGCGCGACCTGGCAATAACGTTCGGCTTGAGGCCGCGCGCCTCGAACAGCGACAGGAAGTACTGCGAGCTGTACGGCAGGTCCAGCAGCACCATGGGTTCATTCGCCAGTTGCTCCAGGGAAACCGTGTCAAGCTGTGCGAGCGGTGAGCTGGCCGACACCACCGCGTAGGGGGTAAGCGCCGAAAGGGGCTCGAACGCCAGGTTGTCAGGCTTGGCCATGTCATAGGACAGGGCAATGTCGATTTCCACGTTGGACAGCTTGCGTAACAGGTCCTCGTGACTTCCCTCGTGCAGATCGATCCTCACACCGGGATGGGCGTCCATGAACGACTTGCACAGTTCAGGCGCGATGACAGGCGCAAGCGTGACCATGCATCCCACAGACAATGTCCCGGTCAGCTCATGCTGCAGCTCGTGGGCGACGTTGTAGAGGTTGTCTCCCTGGCGAAGCAGCAGCTTGGCCTCGTTGAGGAAACGCCGTCCGGCCGGGCTCAGGGCAAGGCCGTGGGCGGGCTTGCGCACGAACAGCTGCACGCCGAATTCGGTTTCCAGCTGGCTTATGGCGGCGGAGATCGACGGCGACGACACGTTAAGCCGTTGCGCGGCCCCGGCGATGGAGCCTGCCTCGCCAACCGCCACCAGGTATTCGAGCTGGCGCAGGGTGAAACGCAGGCGCGGATTCCGGACGGACGCCATCACGCAGCAGCCGCATTGAGGATGGAGATGCAGTGCTCGCGGAACCGCGATGCCGCCCGGTCGAGCACCGCGCCACGGCGCTGGCACAGCACCAGCCGGCCGGACGGGATCGGGTCGCGGATGGCCCGGGTGATCAGCGACTTGCCGTCATAGCTCATGGACGAGGCAGGCTTGGTCGCCAGCAGCGAATAGCCCAGCCCGTGCGCCACCATGCCCCGCACCATCTCGAAGCTTTGCGCCCGGTAGCCGACCTTCGGCTCTCCAACGCCCTTGAACAGCGACAGGAAGTAGTCGCGGCTGGGCGGCGCGTCGAGCAGCACCAGCCGTTCGTCCAGCAGGTCTGCCAGTGCGATCCGCTCGTGGGCCGCCAGCGGGTGGCCGTCTGGCAGCAGAACGTAGGGCGCCAGTGTCGCCAGCGGCGTTGCCTGCAGGCTGTCGGGAATGTCGAAGTCGTACAGGAAGGCCAGGTCGATGTCGCCAGCCCTCAGCAGTTCGGTCAGCCGCCGCTGGTCACCCTCGTGCAGGTCGAGCGCGATGGGCCCGGCCGTCTGTTCGAGCTCCTGCAGGATGGACGGCAGGATGTAGGGGCCGAAGGTGTGCAGCGTGCCGATGCGCAGGGCGTCCGGCGTCCGGGTCAGCCCGGTGCGCGCCGGGACGATCCTGACAGGGGAACCATAGGCGCGGTTGGCATAGATCAGCGGGTGGCCGCCGGTGGCGAGGAAGATCTCCTGCACTTCGCCGATGAACACGTGATGGGTGCCGACCTGCTCCGACGACTTCACCTTGCAGTCGAACGCCGTCAACGGATCGACGAAGCGCGGCGCGCCGGTGCTCATGGTCACCCACGAGCCGCAGCTGAACCTGTCGCCGTCGGCTGTCCTGGTGCGCCCGGCGAACACATCCGACACATAGGACTGGTCGTCGCGCAGCACGTTCACGCAGAAGCAGCCATTCTCGATGATGGTGCGCGCCGCCGGGGATTTCTGGTGCACGCAGACCAGCAGCGTCGGCGAATCGCCATCTGCCGAGACCGATGACATGGCAGACACGGTAACGCCCGCCCGCCCGCCAGGACCGTCCGTGGTGACGACGTTCACCGTGGCCGCCGCGCAGCTCATGCCCTGCAGGAAACGGTCTCTCAGGTCGATAATGCGGCTGACGTCCAATTAAGCCTCACTCCGCGGCCTTGAGGGTGCTCCGGTCCGCGAACCACTTGCTGACCGCGCCGTCACCGGCAGGCCGCCTGGTCTGCGGCCGCACCCGGTCCGACAGGTCCGCCGCTTTCTTCACGAAATCGAGCGGCCCGTCAAAGTCGAAATTGCGGTAGATCGCGGCCATCTGGTTGAACCGGGGCGACTGGGCGAACATCTGGAACGCCAGCCGGTGCCCTGCGTAGTCCGACGAGATCAGGTCGCGGGCGAACGCCAGCAGCTTGCGCCGGTC
Source organism: Anderseniella sp. (assembly GCA_036350935.1). Taxonomy (GTDB): domain Bacteria; phylum Pseudomonadota; class Alphaproteobacteria; order Rhizobiales; family Aestuariivirgaceae; genus Anderseniella. The sequence continues at coordinate 8,593 of JAZBOA010000018.1, forward strand.
TTCCGCCATCCACTCATCGTTCAGCGTATAGTACTTCTGCAGCCACGGCTTCGTCGCCTCAGCCTCGAACGCGGCAATGTCCGGCGTCACGCAGATCTGCCCGCCGCACAGGTCACGGGCGGTATTGATCGCCTCGTAGAGGTTCGAACAGGCGTGCACCCGGCCGGTCATCAGCAGCGACTGGTTGGGCATCATCAGCCCGGCGGGCGAGCGCTCGCCCAGCGTGATCGCGGCGGTCAGGTGGGCGTTGATGGTCTCGCGGTACATGGCAAGCTCGGCAAGCTTCTCCTGCACGGCGGGTTGCTTGTCGAGGCCGGTCTGGCGCGCATTGAACAGGGCAGCCCCGATCAGCATGTCGGCCACCTTCAGGTTGCGCTGCACGAAGGCGAACGCCGAGTAGCGGTGCAGCGTGGCGCGGATGAAGGCGGCCGCCCTGGTGTGCCGGTAGAACAGCACGTTCTCCCACGGGATCAGCACGTTGTCGAAAATCACCAGCGTGTCGACCTCGTCGAACTTGTTGGCGAGCGGATAGTCGCGCGCATCGGCCCGGCCTGCAAAGCCGGTTCGGCAGATGAATTTCAGGTTGGGCGAGTCGAGATTGCAGATGAAGCCGACGGCGTAATCGGAATAGGCCTCGTTGCCCCAGTTGGCGATGGTCGGCTTGGTGAAGGCCTGGTTGGCATAGGCCGCCGCCGTTTCATACTTGGCGCCCCTCACCACGATGCCTGCATCGGTCTCCTTGACCACGTGCAGCAGCATGTCCGGGTCCTGGTCCTGCGGCGCCTTGGAGCGGTCGCCCTTGGGGTCGGTGTTGGCAGACACGTGGAACGGGTCGCGCGCGATCACCGAATGAATGTGGTTCTCGATGTTCTTCGCCCATTGCGGGTCGATCTCGGACAGCACGTCCTGTCCGTCATAGAGCGACCACATCTCGCCAACCGTCTCGTCGCCAACGCGGGTGACCACGCCGCCCACCGTCTCCAGTATGGTGTCGGTGGCGCGCCGCTTGGCCCACCAGTCGTCCTGGGTATAGGGCAGGGCGTTGCCGATGGCGTTGACCTCGCCATCCTCGACCACGGTCATCACCTCGCGGGTGTCCGCGTGGTGCTGCATGTCGTAGATGTTGGCCCGGATGTCGACCAGCGGCTTGAACTGCGGATGGACGGTAACGTCCTTTACCCGCTCTCCATTGATGTACACCTCGCGTCCGTCGCGAATGGAGTCCTTGTACTGCTCGCCGGTTCTGATCATCCTGCCTTGCTCCTTCGGCTTGATTATGCGGTTGCCTTGCGCAATGACTGCGAAAGATCACACTGTGCCGTATGGCGCTGATTAGACAAGCTACAACATTTCTCAGCCGACGGTAGGCAAAACCTAACAGGCAGGCGTTCGCATTAGACCTTTTGAGGTTTGCATTGTGCACGGTGAATTGGTAAAAATATTTTACCAATAAGGAGCCGGGGGAAGGCGAAAGGATCGATAGTCATGGAAATGCCGGTACCGAACCAGGCCATTCTGGCCCGCAAGGACGCCATCGTGGCGGGCCTGAAGGCCGTCCTGCCCGAGCCCGAGGCGGTTATCTCCGATCCACATGAAACCCGCGCCTACGAGTGCGATGCGCTGACCGCCTATCGCTGCCAGCCGTTGGCGGTGGTGCTGCCGGCCACTACGGAAGAAGTGGCGGCGGTGCTGAAGTTCTGCCACGCCGAAGGCCTGCCCGTGGTGCCGCGCGGCGCGGGAACCTCGCTGGCTGGCGGTTCGCTGCCCACCGCCGACAGCATCGTGCTGGGTGTGTCGCGGATGAGCGGCGTGCTGGAGACCAACTATGCCGACCGCTACATCCGGGTACAGACCGGCCGCACCAACCTGTCTGTCACTGGAGCGGTGGAGGCTGACGGCTTCTTTTATGCGCCCGACCCGTCGAGCCAGCTCGCCTGCGCCATTGCCGGCAACATCGCCATGAATTCCGGCGGCGCCCATTGCCTCAAGTACGGCGTGACCACCAACAACCTGATGGGCGTACGCATGGTCACCATGCAGGGCGACATCATCGACATTGGCGGGGCGCACCTCGATGCGTCGGTCTATGACCTGCTCGGCGTCATCTGCGGCTCGGAAGGCCAGCTCGGCGTTGTTACCGAGGCGACCTTGCGCATCCTGCCCAAGCCGGAAGGCGCACGCCCCGTGCTGATGGGCTTCGACTCCTCGCACGTCGCCGGTGAATGCGTCGCCGACATCATCAAGGCCGGCGTGCTGCCGGTGGCCATCGAGTTCATGGACCGGCCCTGCATCCGCGCCACCGAAGACTTCGCCAAGGCCGGCTACCCGGACGTGGAGGCCTTGCTGATCGTCGAGGTGGAAGGCTCCGAGGCAGAGATCCGCGAACAGCTCGACAAGATCAACGCCATCGCCATGCGCCACAACCCGGCGGAACTGCGCGAGAGCACCGGGCCGGAACAGTCCGCCGCCATCTGGAAGGGCCGCAAGGCCGCCTTTGGCGCCATGGGCCAGATCAACGACTATATCTGCCTTGACGGCACCATCCCGGTCAGCCAGTTGCCGCTGGTGCTGCGCCGCATGGAGGAGCTGTCGGAACAGTACGGCCTCGACGTCGCCAACGTGTTCCATGCCGGCGATGGCAACCTGCACCCGCTCATCCTGTTCGATGCCAACAAGCCGGGCGACCTTGAAACCTGCGAAGCAATGGGCGCGGAAATTCTCAAGCTGTGCGTCGAGGTGGGGGGCTGCCTGACCGGCGAGCATGGCGTCGGCGTGGAAAAGCGCGACCTGATGCTGACCCAGTACAACGAAGGCGACATCGAGGCCCAGGTGCGGGTGAAGGATGTCTTTGACGGCAAGTGGCTGCTCAACCCGGCCAAGGTGTTCCCGCTCGTGACCACCAAGGAGCGCCGCGCCGCATGACCCCGAAATCGGAAAGCGCACTCGCCGAGGCCATCAGGGCGGCGGCGGCGAAAAAGACACGCTTGCACATCAGGGGTGGCGGCACGCGCGCCGGCCTCGGCCATGGCGTCACCGGGGAGATGCTCAATACGTCAGGTCTCAAGGGCATATCTCTTTATGAGCCCGGCGCGCTGACGATTGTCGCTGCCGCCGGCACGCCGCTTGAGACCATCGAGAAGACGCTGGCGAAGGAAAACCAGCGCCTGCCCTTCGAGCCGATGGATCACCGCGCGCTCTATGGCACCAACGGCAAGCCGACCATCGGCGGCGTGGTGGCGGCCAACGTCTCCGGCCCCCGCCGCATCCAGGCCGGCGCCTGCCGCGACAGCCTGATCGGCGTCCGCTTCGTCAACGGTGAAGGCACCGTCATCAAGAATGGCGGCCGGGTGATGAAGAACGTCACCGGCTACGATCTCGTCAAGCTGATGGCCGGCAGCCATGGCACGCTGGGGGTGCTCACCGAGGTGGCCTTCAAGGTACTGCCCGCACCGGAAGCGTCGGCGCTGATCTCGATTGCCGGCCTTGACCCGGCGCGGGCGGTGGACGCCATGAGCGTGGCGCTCACCTCGCCGTTCGACGTGACCGGCGCAGCCCACAAGGCGGCTGGCGAGCCCGTCACCATGATCCGCGTCGAGGGCTTCGAGGGCTCGGTGAAGTATCGTGCTGGGCAATTGAAGGAACTGCTGGGCAAGTTTGGTGACGTGGACGTGAGCCTAAACGGCAAGGCCAACGAGCAGGCCTGGGCAGACGTGCGCGACGTCAAGCTGGTGGCGGATGGCGAGGGCGATGTCTGGCGCCTCTCGGTCAAGCCCTCCGACGGGCCTGCCGTTGCCGCAGCGCTGCCTGACGGCGCGGCCGTGCAGATGGACTGGGGCGGCGGGCAGGTTTGGGCGCGGGTGCCGGCGGGCGCCGATGTGCGCTCGCTCGTCAATGGCATTTCCGGCCACGCCACGCTGGTGCGCGCCGATGAGGCCACCAAGGCAAGGCTGGGTGTCTTCCACCCCGAGCCGCCCGCGCTGGCAGCCATTTCGAAGGGCTTGCGCGCCAAGTTCGATCCGCACGGCATTCTGAACCCCGGACGCATGGGATAATCCGAGACATGCAGACCAATTTCACCATCGAGCAGTTGCGCGATCCGATGATCAAGCGGTCGAACAAGGTGCTGCGCACCTGCGTTCACTGCGGCTTCTGCACCGCCACCTGCCCGACCTACCAGGTGCTGGGCGACGAACTGGACAGCCCACGCGGCCGCATCTACCTGATCAAGGACATGCTGGAGACCGGCCGCCCGGCCGACGAGCAGACGGTGAAGCACATCGACCGCTGCCTGTCGTGCCTTGCCTGCATGTCCACCTGTCCCTCCGGCGTGCACTACATGCACCTCGTTGACCATGCGCGCGAATACATCGAACAGACTTACCGGCGACCGCTGCCGGAGCGGATGCTGCGCTGGCTGCTGTCACAGATCATCCCGTATCCCAACCGCTTCCGCCTCGCCATGTTCGGCGCGAAGTTCGCCAAGCCGTTTGCCGCCCACCTGCCGGGCCGGCTGAAGGCGATGGTGGAACTGGCGCCGTCAGACATGCCCTCGCCCAGCCCGATGGACAAGCCGCAGGTGTTCCCCGCGCAAGGCGAACGCCGCAAGCGCGTGGCGCTGCTGACCGGCTGCGCCCAGCGCGCGCTGAACACCGACATCAACGAGGCCACCATCCGCCTGCTGACCCGGCACGGCTGCGAGGTGGTCATTGCGAAGGGCATGGGCTGCTGCGGCGCGCTTACCCATCACATGGGCAAGACCCGTGAAAGCCACGCCTCTGCCGCCGCCAACATCCGCGCCTGGATGCAGGTGCGAAAGCATGGCGGGCTTGATGCCGTGGTCATCAATACGTCCGGCTGCGGCACCACGGTGAAGGATTATGGCCACATGTTCGAGGGCGACCCGCTGGCCGAGGATGCAAAGCTTGTTGCCGGTCTGGCCAAGGACATTTCCGAGGTGATGGTGGACTTGGGGCTCAATGAACCAAAGGTCGCGAACATGAAGGTGGCCTATCACGCGGCGTGCTCGCTGCAGCATGGCCAGCAGATCAAGACCCATCCCAAGACGCTGCTGGCGAAGGCCGGCTTCACCGTGCTGGAGCCTGCCGACCCGCACCTGTGCTGCGGCTCTGCCGGCACCTACAACATGATGCAGCCGGAAATCTCGAAGCAATTGAAGGACCGCAAGGTGAAGACGCTTGAAGCGTTGACGCCAGACGTCATCGCCGCCGGCAACATCGGCTGCATGATGCAGATTGGCGGCGGCACGGCCGTTCCCGTGGTGCACACGGCGGAGCTGCTCGACTGGGCCACCGGCGGCCCCGTGCCGCCCTCGTTGGCCAGTCGCGTCAAGGTGGCGGCGGAGTAGGCCGGCGGCGTACCGGCAAGTGCCGGGCCTGGCAACGAAGCGTTAACCAATCAGGGGGATCATTTCTCTTCAGGCGATTGTTTGCCGGGTGAAATTCCGCACCGACGCGGAAGCATGCATCCGGA
>JAZBOA010000019.1:0-8863 GCA_036350935.1 Anderseniella sp.
ACGGCAGGTGCGCCTGTCGAACCGGTAACAAGATCGTCGGCCATCAGGTTCTTTGCCGGCATCACGGCAAGCTTCACCTGTTCCTGGCTGGGATGGACCGGAACGTCGACGCCAAGATCTGCGAGCCGTTCACGCGCATCCTTGAAGTCCGGCTTGATGCCATAGCTGCGCAGCAGCGCGGCGGTGGCCTCGTCACGGTGGCCGAGCTTCATCAGCGTCAGCGCCTTGCCGTACCACGCAAGATGCTCATGCCGGTAGCCGGCGGCGCTGGCGCGGGAATAGTCGATCAGTGCGTATTCATACTGGCCTGAATCGCGCAAGACGTTGGCGCGGCTGTAGAACGCTTCCGGCATGTGCGGGTCGAGATACAACGCGTTGGTAAAGTCATCAACGGCGGCAAAGTTCTGCTGCAGCCGGGCATGAGCAAGACCACGATTGTAAAGCGCCGCAGCGCGGGTCTTCGGATCCAGCGCGTCAAGGTCAATCGCCGCGCTGTAGTCCGCGACTGCCTTGTCGTAGCTGTTGAGATTCTGGTGCGCCAGCGCCCGGTTGAGGAAGGCACGGGCGCGCTCTTCCACGGAGGTTCCGGCATGGTCGATGATGGCGGTGTACGCGGCAATTGCCTGATCGGCCTTGCCGGATACGAGGTGTGTTTGTGCCTGCTGCATGGCAGCAGAGGCTTGACGGGTTTCGGCGGCTGCGACACCGGTTGCAGCTACACCCGTAGCCAGGAACGCGGCACAAACAGACGCAATGACAACTGACTGTATCTTCATGACCGCCATCATGGCGGAGCATGGTTAAACAATGCCTAAGCGAACCTGAAAAATTTCTGACTGGCCATCGCCGGTCATTCCACGGTCACGGACTTGGCGAGATTGCGCGGCTGGTCAACGTCGGTGCCCATGAAAACGGCGGCATGATAAGCCAGCAATTGCATCGGCACCGCATACAGCATCGGCGAGATGAACGGGTCGGCTTCCGGCACCGCAATGGTCTCGAACGCATCGGCAGCGTGTTCCCTGGCGCCCGTCTCGTCGGTGACCAGCACGATCTGTCCGCCACGGGCCGCCACTTCCTGCATGTTGGAGATGGTCTTGTCGAACAGCCCGTCACGCGGCGCAATCACCACCACCGGCACATGCTCGTCGATCAGCGCGATGGGGCCATGCTTCAGTTCTCCCGCCGCATACCCCTCGGCGTGGATATAGGAGATTTCCTTGAGCTTCAGCGCGCCTTCCATGGCGATCGGGAAGTTGATGCCCCGGCCGAGGTACAGCACGTCCCGCGCCACCGCGATCTTGCGGGCCACGTCTTCGATGTGGCTCTCGAGCGACTTCATGCCGGCCATGATGCGAGGCAGGCCGATCAATGTTTTCACCAGCCGCTGCTCCTCCGCATCGTCAATGGTGCCGCGAGCCTTGGCCGCGGCAATCGCCAGGCAGGCCAGCACTGTCAGCTGGCAGGTGAACGCCTTGGTGGAAGCAACGCCGATTTCCGGGCCGGCATAGGTGCGAAGCACGGCGGAACTCTCCCGCGCGATGGTCGACTCCGGCACGTTGACGATCGCCGCCACCTGCTGGCCCTGCGAGCGCGAATAGCGAACCGCCGCCAGCGTGTCAGCGGTTTCACCCGACTGCGAGATCACGATGGTCAGGCCGTCGGGAGACAAGGGCGCCTCGCGGTAGCGGAACTCCGACGCAATATCCACCTCGACCGGCAGCCTGGCGATGCGCTCGAACCAGTACTTGGCGGTGAGCCCTGCATAGAACGCCGTGCCGCAAGCGGTGATGGTGATCGAAGATACCTTGGCGAAATCGAATGGCAGGTCTGCCGGCAGCCGGATCGTGTTGTCGGCAAAATTCACGTACTCGCCAAGCGTATGGCCGATGACTTCCGGCTGTTCCTCGATTTCCTTGGCCATGAAGTGGCGGTGATTGCCCTTGTCCACCAGCATGGCCGAAGCCTGGGTGAAATTGATGTCGCGCTTCACCGGCTGGCCGCTCGCATCGAAAATCTCGACGCTGTTCCGGCTCAGCACCACCCAGTCACCGTCCTCGAGGTAGCTCACCCGATTGGTGAACGGCGCCAGCGCAATGGCGTCCGACCCGAGGAACATGCGGCCTTCGCCATGGCCGACAGCCAGCGGCGAGCCCTTGCGCGCCCCGATCATCAGGTCATCGTGACCCTTGAACAGGATGGCGAACGAGAAGGCGCCTTCCAGTTCGTCCAGCACCTTGCGGACGGCATCGCGCGGCGTGCCGCCCTGCTGCAGGCGATGGTTGATCAGCTGCGCCACCACCTCGGTATCGGTCTCGGTTTCGAAAACCACCCCTGCCGAGGAGAGCTTGTCCTTGATGGAGCGGTAATTCTCGATGATGCCGTTGTGAACCAGCACCACGTCGCCGGCCTGATGCGGGTGGGCGTTGGTTTCGTTTGGCGCACCATGGGTCGCCCAGCGGGTGTGACCGATGCCGGCGGTTGCCTCCCAGCCATTGCCGGCAACCTTGGCGTACAGGTTGTCGAGCTTGCCGGGTGCGCGGACCCGCTTGATGTTGCCGCCCTCCAGCACGGCGATGCCGGCCGAGTCGTAACCGCGATACTCAAGACGCCGAAGCGCCTCGACCAGCTGCATGGCGACAGGTTCAGTTCCCAGGATGCCAACGATACCACACATGCCTGCTAATCCTTCTTGATGGCGGCTTTCTTGCGCTCGCCCTGCATCTTGTTGTAGCGCACGGCCCAGCCGTCGCGATTTTCCTGCCGGCCCCGTGCCACAGCCAGCGCCCCCGGCGCCACATCGCGCGTGACCACGCTGCCTGAGCCCACATAGGCGCCGTCGCCGATCTTCACCGGTGCGACGAGGGCCGAGTTCGAACCGATGAAGGCGCCTGCGCCAATGTCGGTGCGGTGCTTGAAGAAGCCGTCGTAATTGCAGGTGATGGTCCCTGCCCCGACATTGGCGTTCTCGCCCACCCGGGCATCGCCGACATAGCTCAGGTGGTTCACCTTGGCGCCGTTCTCGATGGATGCGTTCTTGATCTCGACGAAATTGCCGATCCTGGCCCCGTCCGCAAGTTCGGTGCCAGGCCGGATGCGCGCGTAGGGGCCAAGTTCCACCGCCTCGCCAATTACCGCGTTCTCGATGTGGCAGAACGAATGGATCACCGTGTCATTGCCGATGCGGACATTGTCACCAATTACCACGTGCGGCTCGATGATGACGTCAGTTCCGATCACCGTATCGGCACTGAGATAAACCGTTTCCGGAGCGACCAGCGTGGCGCCTTCTTCCATGGCCTTGTGGCGGTAACGGCGCTGGAACTCGGCTTCGACCGCCGCCAGTTCGGCGCGCGTGTTGACGCCCTGGATCTCGTTTTCGGGACAGGTCACCAGCGCCACCCCTGATCCCGCTTCATTCGCCAGAGCCACGATGTCGGTCAGGTAGTACTCGCCCTTGGCGTTGTCATTTCCAATCTTCGGCAACAGCGTGCGCAGCAATTGGGCGTCGAATGCCATGACGCCGGAATTGCACAAGGTGATGGCGCGCTCTGCGTCAGAGCAATCCGCATGTTCGCGGATCGCCAGTACGCCCTTGCCATCTTCCGAGGTGAGCAAACGGCCATAACCCGTTGGATCAGCGGCATTAAAGCCGAGCACAGCCATGCCAGCCCCGGCCGTGACGGTTTTTGCCATTGTGGCCAGCGTCTGCTGCCGCATCAGCGGGTCTGCGCCAAACAGGACCAGCACGGTACCTTCAAACCCGTCAAGCGCCGGCAACGCCTTTGCAACCGCATCGCCGGTGCCTCGCGCCGGAGACTGAATGGCAACCTGCGCAGCGGGCGCATGGGACCTGATCTCCGCCTCGATGGCTTCTGCGCCGTCACCAACAACGGCGACGATGCGGCTGGCGCCAAGATCGCGCGCCGCGCACACGACATGTCCGACGAGCGTGCGGCCACCGGCCTTGTGCAGCACCTTGGGCAGCCGGGAGCGCATCCGCGTTCCCATGCCTGCCGCCAGCACAATGCATGCAATTTCCGTCATTCGCCCGTCGCCCTTGTCAGGAATTCCCCCGGTAGCTGGCGCGATTCCACCAGCTTGCCCATTATTGCAAGGTACGCGGGATTCCTTGAGGATTTATTGAGGTGCAATTAAGGCTGCAAGGCGGGCTCAGCGAAGTCGTTGCGATCAGCCACCCGCGTCAGCAGGATGATGGGCACCAGCGCAATGGCCACGATGACCAGCGAGCCGGTCGCCGCCTGGGCCAGCCGCTCGTCCGAGGCCAGCTGGTAGACCCGCACCGCCAGCGTGTCGAAATTGAACGGCCGTACGATCAGCGTTGCCGGCAACTCCTTCAGAACATCGACGAAAACAATCGCCGCCGACATCAGCATTGACCGTTTCAGCAATGGCATGTGCACCTGCGTGATGACTTGCCGGCGGGTCCGGCCAAGCGTGCGCGCTACGTCATCGATGTGCGGCGGAATCCGCTTGAACCCGGTCTCGATGGCGCCATTGGCCACCGCCAGGAAACGCACCAGGTAGGCATAGAGCAAGGCCAGCATGGAGCCGGAGAATATCAGCCCCGTGGACAGGCCGAACCACGACTTCATCTGCGCGTCCAGCCAGTTGTCGAACACGCCCAGCGGAAGCAGCACGCCAACCGCAATCACAGTGCCGGGTATGGCATAGCCGAGCGTTGCCAGCCGCACCAGCGGTGCTGCCAGCGGGCTTCTGGAGCGCAGGCAGTAGCCGGTCAGGACGGCACAGGCGGTAATCAGCGCGGCGGCGGTGCCCGCCAGCAGGAAACTGTTGCCGGCATAACCGAGGAATCGCTGGCCCAGCAGTTCGTCACCACCGTCGAGATGCAGTTCAAGCAGGATCAGCACCGGCAGCGCGAACCCCAGCAGCACCGGCAGCAGGCAGGCGGTAAAGGCCGCCGCCGCCCGCCAGCCGCGCAGTCGCACCGGCATCGGCTTGGTCTGGCGGCGCGAGGTGTCATGAAAGGCCTGCCGTGCGCGTGACCACTGTTCCAGCGAGACCAGCAGGAACACGAACATCAGCAGCGCCGACGCCAGCTGAGCTGCCCCGACGCGGTCACCCATGCCGAACCAGGTGCGGTAGATCGCGGTGGTGAAGGTTTGCACGCCGAAATACTGGACGGCTCCGAAGTCCGCCAGCGCCTCCATCAGTGCAAGCGCCAGCCCGGCCGCAATGGCCGGCCGCGCCATCGGCAGCGCCACCTTGAAGAAGACGCTCCACGGCCCCCGCCCGAGGGTGCGGGCAACGTCGAGCAGACCGCGCGATTGCTCGAGAAAGGCGGTGCGGGCAAGAAAATAGACGTATGGATACAGCACCAGCACCAGCATCAGGCTGACGCCCCACAGGCTATGCACCTCGGGAAACCAGTAATCGTCCCGCGTCCAGCCGGTCAGATCGCGCAGTGCCGTCTGCAACGGGCCTGCAAACAGCAGGAAGTCCGTGTAGGCATAGCCGATGATGTAGGCAGGCATGGCCAGCGGCAGCAGCAACAGCCACTGCAACGCCCTGGAACCCGGAAACCGGCAGGCGCTCACCAGCCATGCAGTGCCGGTGCCGATGATGGCAGTTCCGGCTCCCACCATGACGATCAGGCCGAGCGTGTTGACCAGCAGTTCCGGCAGCAGCGTGGAGGCGAGATGCCCCAGCGTCCCGCCCGACGCGCTGAACAGGCTTGCCATTACAGCGCCTATGGGCAACAGCACCAGCAGTGCAAGCACCACCGTACCAGCCACAACGCCATTGGGGCGGGCCCTGCGGACCCACCCCATGCTGTTTGCCCGGCCCGTTCCCGGGCCAGCTGCTCCGGTGCCTGCCGTCATGCGTCAGGCGCCCGCCGTCACGTTATGCATTACTTCCAGCCAGCCTTGTCCATGACCTGTACAGCCTCGGCATTGAGCGCGGCATACTTCTGCGCGTCGAGGGTGTCTTCCTTGAAGCTGCCGAAGCTGTCCAGAGGTCCAGGCAGCTTGACGCCCTCAACCACCGGGTATTCCGAATTGCCGTCAGCGAACATGTGCTGGGCCTCTTCGGAAACGAGGTATTCGAGGAACTTGACCGCACCCTCGACATTCTTCGAGTGGCGCGCAACGCCGCCGCCCGAGATATTCACGTGGGCGCCGCGGCCATCCTGGTTCGGCCAGACGATCTGGACCTTCTCGAAAACTTCCTTGTCTTCCGGCTTGTCCGACTTGCCGAGGCGTCCGAGATAGTAGGTGTTGGACACGCAAACGTCGCCTTCGCCGGCCGCCACCGCGCGGATCTGGTCGGTGTCGCCGCCCTTGGGCGCACGCGCCATGTTGGCGACGATGCCCCTGGCCCAGGCTTCAGCCTTTTCAGCCCCGTTGGCTGAAATGATCGAGCCCATCAGCGACTGGTTGTAGATGTTGCCGGAGGAACGGATGAGTAGCTTGCCCTTGATGGCCTCATCCGCCAGCGATTCATAGGTCGGAACCTGCTCGGGCTTCATGCGGTCCTTCGCGATCATGATCACACGGGCGCGCTTGGAGAACCCGAACCAGCTTCCATCAGCGTGACGCAGGTAGGACGGGATTGCCTTCGTGAGCGTCTCCGATGTCACCGGCTGAAACAGGCCATCCACGTTGGCGCGCTCGAGATTGCCGGCATCCACCGTGATGAACACGTCAGCCGGCGAGTTGGCCCCTTCGGCTTTCATCCGCTCGACCAGCTCTTCAGCCTTGGCTTCGATGCGGTTGATGCCGATACCGGTCAGCTTGGTGAAGTTGCTGTACAGGGCTTCGTCGGTGTCGTAGTGGCGCGACGAATAGAGATTGATCTCTGTCGCAGCCCGTAGAATGGGCGGCGCTGCCAGCAGGCCCGCCGAGGCGGCGCCAGCGGCCAGCAGGTGACGGCGATTCAGGGCAAATGAAGTAGCCATGGATGATGCTCCCACTTGAGTTCCGATAAACCGACTAAATCAGTCGGAAATATCTTTGGCAAGGGAAATACACCGTGCTGCGACATTCTGGCAAGCCATAACCTGCTGAAAACAAACGATTTTAATTGGAATAATTCCAAACTACGGCAGCCGGGCAACCCCTGCCTGGCCACTAAGCGCTTGCATCTGCAAGGATAATTTCGCTGGCGCGCTGCCCGATCATCATGCTTGGCGCATTGAGATTTCCGCTGACAACGAACGGCATTACTGAAGCATCAGCCACCCGCAATCCATCGAGGCCATGCACTTTCAGGTGCGCATCGACCACCGCATCGCCCTTGCCGGGGCCCATTCGGCAACTGCCGGACGGGTGATAAATGGAATAGCAGCGGTTGCGGATATCGGCTTCCAGCGTCTGGTCTGAAGTGACATCCGGACCCGGCGCATATTCGCGCTCGATTATGGCGCTCAGCGCCGGCGTCCCGGCAAACCGGCGCAACAGCTGCGCGCCCTCCACCAGTTCAGCAAGGTCATCGGGCTCGGAAAGGAAATTGAACTGGATTGATGGCGCGCTGTCCATGCCAGGCCCCGTTACCGTGATGGCGCCGCGCGACTTCGGCCGCATGTTGCAAACACTCATCGAGAAGGCTGCATAGGAATCAGGCCTGCCCATCCGGCCCGGCGCCCCCGGCACCAGATCGCGGCTCAGCGGCGAAAAGTACAGCTGCAGATTGGGGCGTTGCCGGCGCGGCGACGACTTCAGGAAACCGCCGGCATGAGTGGTGCCGGTGGACAACGGCCCCCTTCCGGTGAGCAGGTAGCGCACGCCTGCCATGAACTGGCCAAACCGCGAATGCAGCTGCTGGTTCAGCGTCGGCACCCGCGATCGGTACTTGATGTCCCAGGCCACGTGGTCCTGCAGGTGTTGGCCCACGGCGGGAAGGTCGTGGATCGGGTCGATGCCGGCCGCCTTCAGCGCAGCACCCGGCCCGATTCCCGACACCATCAGCAACTGCGGCGAGTGGATAGCGCCTGCCGACACGATCACTTCACGCCGCGCCGCGACCTGGTGAGGCTGGCCATGCTTTCGATAGGCAACGCCGGTCACCCGGCGGCCTTCAAGGACCAGCCCGGTCACGTGCGCCTCGCACTCGAGTGTGAAGTTTGGCCGTTTCCTCGCCGGTTCGAGCCATGCCCGGGCCGACGACATGCGCTTGCCGCGGGCGCAGATCGAGTGGTGATAGTACCCCACTCCTTCAATGCTTGCGCCGTTGAAGTTGTCATTGAGCGGTAGCTGAAGTTCCTGACCCGCCTGCAGGAAGGCGTTGCAGATAGGGTGGGAGAACGCGGCGCGGCTGGTGACTTCCAGAGGACCGTCGACGCCATGCCACCGGTCATCGCCCGAGGCGTGATTCTCCATCCGCCTGTAGCTGGCCAGAACATCGTCCCAGCCCCAGCCGGGATTGCCCTGTCCGGCCCATTCCTCATAGTCGGCTGGCGTTCCACGCATGTAGACCATGGCGTTGTTGGAGCCGGAACCGCCGGTCACCTTGCCGCGTGGCACGTATTGCTTGCGGCCATTGAGGTTGGCGTCGGGTTCGCTGGACAGCATCCAGTTGACCCGGTCATTGAACATGGAGTGCCCGTAGCCCAGCGGTGTGGTGACCCAGAAGCTGCGGGCCTTGTCAGGACCGGCCTCCAGCAGCAGCACCTTGTACTTGCCCGAAGCACTGAGATTGCCGGCCAGCACACAGCCCGCCGCGCCCGCGCCGATGATGATGAAATCGTAGTCCGGCTGCATGATGTTGCCGCTGCCTTGCCCGCTGTCGCATTACGGCTGGCGAGCATAGGAGCGCCATTGCGCTTCGCAACAAGAAAAAGGCGCACCGGGCCCCGGGCCGGGACACGATGCGCCAGTTGATG
>JAZBOA010000020.1:0-2162 GCA_036350935.1 Anderseniella sp.
CGCGCCCGAGCAGGATGTCGGGCCTTTCATCATGCACCCCGACGGCGTGGGCCATCTGTTCGCGCTGAAGGGCATGGCGGATGGACCGTTCCCCGAGCACTACGAGCCCTTCGAGACCCCGCTCGCGGCCAACCCGATGCACCCGAAGAATCCGCTGGCCACGCAGAACCCCGCAGCCCGGATCTACGACAGCGATCGGGCCGATCTGGGCAAGGCGGACAAATTCCCCTACATCGCCACCACCTACCGGCTCACCGAGCATCAGCACTACTGGACCAAGAACGTGCTGTCCAGCGCCATCGTGCAGCCGGCCCAGTTCGTCGAGCTGGACGAAGAGCTGGCCAAGGCCAAGGGCATCGGCAACGGCGACGTCGTCAAGGTGACGTCCAACCGCGGCTACGTGCGCGGCACGGCGGTCGTCACCCGGCGCCTGAAGCCGCTCACGGTCGACGGCCAGACGGTGCACACGGTGGGCATCCCCATCCACTGGGGCTTCGTCGGCGTGGCCAAGCAGGGTTTCCTCGCCAACCGGCTCACCCCCTACGTGGGCGACGCCAATTCCCAGACGCCGGAGTACAAGGCGTTCCTGGTGAATATCGAGAAGGCTTAAGGAGGCGACCATGGCACTGCAATCTCTCGACATCAAGGCACGCTCCGCCACCACCACACCGCCGCCCGGCGCCCGCAGCGCCATCCCGGTCGCCAAGCTGATCGACATCTCCAAATGCATCGGCTGCAAGGCCTGCCAGGTCGCCTGCATGCAGTGGAACGACCTGCGCGACGAAGTGGGCGAGATGGCGGGGGTGTATGACAACCCTGCGGACCTCACCGACCAGTCGTGGACCGTGATGCGCTTCTCGGAAGTGGAAGTGCAGCAGGGCAAGCTCGAATGGCTGATCCGCAAGGACGGCTGCATGCACTGCGCCGATCCTGGCTGCCTCAAGGCCTGCCCGGCGCCGGGGGCGATCGTGCAATACGCCAACGGCATCGTCGACTTCCACGAGGAGCACTGCATCGGTTGCGGCTACTGCCTCACCGGTTGCCCGTTCAACATCCCGCGCATCTCGAAGAAGGACAGCAAGGCCTACAAGTGCACGCTGTGCTCCGATCGCGTGGCGGTGGGGCTGGAGCCGGCCTGCGTGAAGACCTGCCCGACCGGCGCCATCGTGTTCGGCTCCAAGGAGGACATGATCCATCACGCGGAAGGGCGCATCGAAGACCTCAAGGAGCGCGGCTACGCCAACGCGGGGCTGTACGACCCGCAGGGCGTCGGCGGCACCCATGTGATGTACGTGCTGCAGCACGCCGACCAGCCCGAGCTCTATTCGAACCTGCCTAAGGATCCCAGCATCAGTCCGCTGGTCGGCCTGTGGAAGGGCATCACCAAACCGCTGATGAGTCTTGGCGTGGGGCTTGCCGTCTTTGCCGGCTTCTTCCATTTCGTCACGGCCGGACCCAAGGAAGTGGAGGAAGAGGAAAAAGCGGATTGAGCCGATCCGCAACGTCTCTTCCACCGACATCTAGGAGCGATCATGAGCACTTTCATTCAACGCTACACCGCCCGCGAACGCAGCAACCACTGGATTGTGGCCATCACTTTCATCCTTGCCGCGCTGTCGGGGCTGGCGCTGTTCCACCCAGCCTTTTTCTTTCTCGTGAATCTGTTCGGCGGCGGCCCCTGGACGCGCATCCTGCACCCCTTCATCGGCGTGGTGATGTTCCTGTTCTTCATGGTGATGGCCGTGCGGTTCTGGGGCCTCAACCGCATCACGCCTGCCGACCGTGAGTGGAGAAAGCGCATCAAGGACGTGCTGTGCAACCGTGACCACGGCCTGCCCGAAGTCGGCAAGTACAACGCCGGACAGAAGTACCTGTTCTGGATCATGGTGGTGAGCATCCCGGTGCTGCTGCTTTCCGGCATCGTCATCTGGCAGCCCTGGTTCGCACCGTTCTTTCCCATCTGGCTGATGCGCGTGGCCGTCGTTGTGCACGCGCTGGCCGCCTGGATCATCATTCTCGGCATCGTCGTGCACGTCTATGCGGCGATCTGGGTCAGGGGAACGGTCCGCGCGATGACACGCGGCACGGTGTCAGAGGCCTGGGCCAAGCACCATCACCGCGCCTGGTACCGCCAGATGACCGGGAAATAGGTTCGGCCTTGA
>JAZBOA010000021.1:0-3849 GCA_036350935.1 Anderseniella sp.
ACGCCGACGCAAAGCCCCGCGCCGCCTGCCCGTCCGCAATGCATGTCGTGGGTATTGTCGCCAACCATCATCACTGACCCCGGCGTCAGGCCGCCATGGCCGGAAAACGCCAGCACCGGATCGCCCGCCGGCTTCGGGTTGGCCACGCTGTCATAGCCCAGAACGATGTCGAACACGTCCGCCAGCCCGAAATGCTCGACCGTTGCCCGCGCCGACGCCGCCATGTCGTTGGTGGCAACGCCAAGCTTGAGCCCCATCGCCTTGAGCGACTGGAAAATCTGCCGCTGTTCCTCGTGGCCCAGCACCGGATGCGGCGCAGCCCGTACGCAATGGCCCTCAACAACGTCGAAAAGCTGGCCCCTGCTGGCGCCCGCGAGCATTGGCAACCAGGCCTCGACCAGGTCATCGGCGTGACCGGCCGCCCAGATCGAACCGGGCAGGAACCGGTCCGCCGTGGCATCGAAGCCCGCCATGTGCAACAGCCGGTGGGCATGGCCCGCATCGCCTGCAGAAAGATCTGCCGCGATGGCTTTCAGCACCGGCGTCCAGGTTTTTTCAAAGTCGACAAAGACACCATCCTTGTCAAACAGGATACCGCTGATCTGTGCCATTCGCCGTAAAGGTCTCCGTCAGAACCGGGAGGTTATGCTGGCCGGCTCCGGGCGCGGGCGGTCTACCTGCACCTCTGCCGGTGTGCCTATATATATGTAGCCGGCGATGCGTTCGCCATCCTGCAGACCGAACGCACGCAACACCTGCTCATCATAGGCAAACCAGCCGGTGATCCACTGGGCGCCATAGCCCATCGCCGTGACCGCCAGCACCAGGTTCTGGCACGCCGCACCGGCCGAGAGCACCTGCTCCCACTCCGGTATCTTCGGATGATCCGGGATTACGCTGCTAACCACCGCCACCACGCATGGCGCACGGCTGAACATCTGCCGCTGCTGCGCCAGCGTCTCCTCGCCATGGCCGGCATGCAGCTCGCGATAACGCGCCACCAGCACCTCGCCTGCCCGTTCGCGCGCCTCAGCCTCGAACACGATGAACCGCCATGGCGTCAGCTTGCCGTGGTCCGGCACCCGTGCTGCAATTGCAAGCAGCCGGTCGAGTTCGGCCGCATCCGGGCCCGGCCAGGTCATTGCCTTGGCCGAGGCTGACCGGCGCGTTGCCATCAGCCGCAGCATGTCGCTGCGGTCATTGAGCGCCTCCAGCGGCAGTCCCTCGTTCAGTTCAACGGGCATCGAGTATCTCCAGGCGAGCGCAGCGCGGCTTTCGGTGAATTCAGGCCGATTCTGCCTTGTGTACGCATTTACTAAATCCTTCGCCAGCCTGTTAACCCTTTATTAAGGAGATCGTTGCCGCCGGCACGGGTCCGTGGTTTCGTTCACCTGCCGGCCGGGAAATGGTCGGGGGAAAAGTTCAGACAGGGCGTTCCTGGAGTTGGGTACCTCTAAGTCTGACAGGGAAGTAAAAGCATGCACGTCTCTCTCTCACGTGCGCGCAAGCACCATCGGGGCCGCCTTCTCACAGGGGCGGCCCTGACGCTGGCGGGCACCATGCTGGCCACGGGATTTCTCACCGCAAGCTCCATCGCGGCACAACGCACGGATGCCGATGCCACCATCACCGGATCATTGCCTGCTGCCGCGACCGATGCGCCGTTTGAAGTGCGCATCGAGGTCACCAGGCCGGGCAACGAGGGCATCGAACTGTCCGCCCGCCTCTCCGAGGAAGGCGGCCTGATTACCCGCCCGGTTCAATGGAAGGTTCGTCGCGCCCTCAAGGATGGCGGCATCTCGGCAGCCGGTACGAATGAACTGTTCGAAGCCGAAGAGCCCATTGGCACGGTGTTCGTCGAGCCGGGCACCTACACCGTCGAGGCGACCTACGGCTCTGTTTCGATCATCCGGGACGTCGAGGTGCCGAAAGGCCACTTCATCGGCGCCACCTTTGTCCTCAATGTCGGCGGCTTGCGCACCCTTTCCACGCTGGCCAGCGAACCGCTGCCAGCGCCGTTCCGCGCCGTTC
Source organism: Anderseniella sp. (assembly GCA_036350935.1). Lineage (GTDB taxonomy): Bacteria > Pseudomonadota > Alphaproteobacteria > Rhizobiales > Aestuariivirgaceae > Anderseniella. The sequence continues at coordinate 2,032 of JAZBOA010000021.1, forward strand.
ACAAGGTTTATGCCGTTGGCGGCAAGGCCTCCGGGCAGCTCGTCGCCACCTCCGATGTGCCCGGCGGCCTGATGCGTCTGGGCGCTGGCACCTATCGCCTCGAAAGCGAGATCGAACCCGGCAACACGGTCACCCGCACCGACGTGTCGATCAAGCCGGGCATCATGACCACCCTGCAGCTTGACCATCAGGCCGGGATTGCGTCGGTCAACACCGACGCCGCACAGGCCTGGACGATCGCCGACCGGGACAGCAAGTGGACGGCGGCAGGCACCGGACCGCAGCTGCTGACGCTGGCGCCCGGAACCTACAGCTGGACCGCCGGCAACCGCCAGCGCACGGTGATCATCGAGGCGGGCAAGCGTACAGAAGTATGGGGCGCCGACTGAGCGTTCACCGTTCGGGCAGCGGAATGAACTCTTCCGCGTCGCCGGGTACGAGATCGAACTCGCCTTGCCGCCACTCGTGCTTGGCCTGCTCGATGCGCTCCTTCGAGGACGACACGAAATTCCACCAGATGTGGCGCGGGCCATCCATCGGCTCCCCGCCCAGCAGCATGATGCGCGAAACCTTCGTTGCGATGATGCTGATCGCGTCGCCGGGCCGCAGGATCAGCAGCTGGCCGCCCTCGAACAGGTCGCCGGCAATGCGGATCTGACCCGCCACCACGTAGATCGCCCGTTCCTCGAACACCGGCGGCAGCGGCATGGAAGCGCCGGGATGCATGACCGCTTCGCCATAGAACATGTCGCTTGCTGTCTCCACCGGTGATGTCTCGCCGAACATCTTGCCGGCGATCACCCGCAGCATGACGCCGCCGTCCGAAATGATCGGCAGATCATCTGCCGCGTGGTGGCTGAAGGCCGGCGCATCTTCTTCCCTGTGCTTCGGCAGCGCCACCCATGACTGGATGCCATAAAGCCGCTTGGCGCTGGCGCGCTCATCCGGCGCGGTGCGCTCGGAGTGCACGATGCCCCTGCCCGCCGTCATCCAGTTCACCGCGCCGGGGTTGATCGGCAACGCGGACCCCAGGCTGTCGCGGTGGAATATCTGCCCCTCGAACAGCCAGGTCACAGTGGACAGGCCGATATGCGGGTGCGGGCGCACGTCGATGCCGTGGCCAGCTTCAAGTGCGGCAGGCCCCATCTGGTCGAAGAAGATGAATGGACCAACCATCTGCTTCCTTGTTGAGGGCAGCGCGCGGCGCACCTCGAAACCGCCAATGTCGCGGGCGCGCGGCACCACGACATGTTCCACCGCATCGCACGAACGCGGGTCCCCCGGGATCGGGTCATCGCAATCAAAGCGGCTCATCATCCCTCCTTCACGTGCACAAGGCAGTTGTTCAAATCACCTTCAATGGGCCACGATAGCGCAAATTCATCTGGTGAGTTCAACCTTGGGCAACATTTCCCTATTCCAGGTCGCCGTCCTTCTCGCTTCGGCCGCCTTCATTGCGCCGCTGGCAAAGCATCTGCGCATCGGCGCCGTACTGGGCTACCTGTTTGCCGGCGTGCTCATCGGGCCGTACGTACTGCGCATCTTCACTGATGCCGACAAGATGCTGCACGTGGCGGAATTCGGCGTCGTCTTGCTGCTGTTCCTGATCGGACTGGAATTGCGCCCCCAACGCCTGTTTGCCATGCGCCGTTCCGTCATTGGCGCCGGCGGCACCCAGGTGGCCATCACCGCCGTCATCCTGTTCGCCATGATGGTGGCAGCCCAGTTCAACTGGCGCTATGCGTTGTTCACCGGCCTGGCCCTGTCCCTGTCGTCGACAGCCATGGTGCTGCAGGTGCTGAAGGAACAGGGCGAACT
>JAZBOA010000022.1:0-4671 GCA_036350935.1 Anderseniella sp.
CAGCAGACGGTGGCGCTGGCGCCGGAGTTTCTGCCTGCCCTCGTCAATGGTGCGGCGACGCTCGCTGACGACCTGCGCCCGCTGGAGGCGCTGAAGCTCTATCGCAAGGCAATGACCATTGCGCCCTCCGAACAGGCGGTGCGGCAGAACATAGCTGCCACGCTGGCCAACCTGCGCCGCCGCCAGGAAGTGGTGCAGCACCGGGCGTGGCTTGCCCGCAAGTTCCCCGGCCTCGATAGCAAGCTGGCGCTGGCAGATGCGTTCGACCAGGCCGGTCAGACCGACGATGCGCGCAGAACCTACATCGAGGCCCTCAACTACGGCATGCGGCAGGCCGATATCTGCGTGTTCCTGGCCACGCTGGAGATGACTCGCGGCAATGCCGAATCGGCGCGGGAATGGGTAACCAAGGCGCTGGAGTACTCGCCCGGCAGCGGCCACGCCCGGCAGGTGCAGGGGCGGCTGTTGAAGAAGGGGCAGGACGTCAGCGCGGAACTTGAAACCATCCGGTCGCTCCTGCCAGGCAATGACGGCCGCTCGGCCACCGACCGGTCGGCGCTTTATTCCGGCTACGCGCTGATGAACCAGGCTGCGGGCGACCATGACGCAGCGTTCGAGGCCTTCTGCCAGAGCGCGGCGCTGGTCAACCGCGATGCCGAGCACGACGTGAAGCGCGACATGGTGGTGCGCGAACAGGCGAACGTGTTCTCGAAATGGATCAAGGAGAACCCGGGCGAACTGGGCAGCGACAGCAAGAAGCCGGTGTTCGTGACCGGCATGCCGCGTTCCGGCACCACGCTGATCGAGCAGATCCTTGCGGCCCATTCACAGGTCAGTGGTGCGGGCGAGCTTGAACTGGTGCAGTATCTCGTCAATTCGCTGAATCCGCTCGGCAAGCAACGCAACAGCGAGTGCGCCAACGCCTATCTGGAGGCCGACGCCCTGCGCCTGTCCAAAGCCGCCCGCGTTGTGGACAAGTCCCTGTCGACGTGGGAGCACGTGGGCCCGGTGCTGGCGATGTTCCCGAATGCCCGGATCATCGACTGCCAGCGCCATCCAATGGACGTGTGCTGGTCGGCGTTCACCGAACTGTTCAGTGAAAATGCGCTGATCTATACCTACGACTTCACCCGCCTCGCGAATGCCTACAAGCGGCACGAGGCGCTGATGCAGTTCTGGCTAAACGAAACGCCGGACAACGTGACCCGCGTGCGCTATGAGGACGTCATCGCCAATCCCGAAGAGCAGTCGCGGCGGCTGGTGTCGTTCATCGGGCTTGACTGGGAAGATGCCTGCCTCGACTTCATGAACGCGCGGACAGAGGTGCGCACCGCATCGATGCTACAGGTTCGCCAGCCGATCTACTCATCGTCGGTCGGCAAGTGGAAGCGCTACGAGAAGCACCTTGCGCCGCTGGCTGACCTTTTGCAGGACGAGATCGCGGCCTACGAGGCGGGCAAGTAGGCGGCCCGCCTACCCTTCGTCGGCGTCGTAACCGAACTTTGCGATCCACGGCTGCAGCGGTTGCCGGCACGGTTCAAGCTGGGCTTCGTACCGCTTCCACAGTTGTGAAGACGTCTTGTAGATCGGCTTGATGACCTGCGAATAGCTGGGCGTATTAATGCGCTGGCGCTTGCGGGCCGTGGCCTGGTGGTCCAGCACCGCATCGTTCCAGTCCAGCCCGAGAAACTCGATCAGCGCGCGGGCCTGTGCTTCGGTGTCGGCGATCAGGTCCTCGTAGCGGATGGAGTGCCACGAAAAGCCATACCGCTGCGCGCTGGCGAAGAAGACCCGCATGGCGGCGTCGTACAAGTCGCATGCGGATTGCAGCGACGACATCAGGTACATCGCTTCATTCATCTTGAACAACTGCTTGAAGTTGCTCAGTACGCAATCAAGCGGATGGCGCAGCACGAGGATGAACCTTGCATCCGGATACATGGCGAGAATTTCCGGCACGTACACGATGTTGAGGGGCAGCTTGTCGATAACCACCGAACGCTCGCCCTGCGGCAGGTGGCGGCGCAATTCCGACTGATAGACCTTGCGCATCGCCTCGCGCTGGACGTCCGTCAACCTCTCAACAGTATCAAGGTCAACAAACTTGCCGATTGTCTCCATGGCGTGATCGAGCATCTGCTCCTCTTCCACCACGGCGATCTGCGGGTGTCCGCGCAGCAGCGTATCGAGCAGGGTGGTGCCCGAACGGGGAAACCCCACGAGGAACACGGGAGCAGCATCACCGCCCTCGCCGCCCGGTCCTGCCGGGCCAGGCTCTCCAGAGGCTGCCTCCAGCATGCCGGCGCGCGCCGCAACGTTGCGGGCGTAGGTCTGCGCCGGGATTTCGAAGCGGGTGTTCTGGCTGCGGGCGTAGGCGTTCTGTTCCTCGAAGCAGGCGAAAGCAGCCGCATAATCGGCCAGAACTTCGTGTGATTTGCCCTTCAACTCGAAGTACTTGTCGTACAAGGCGCCTGAAAGCTCGCCCGGATCAACCTGGGCGAGCACATCGAGACAACCCTGATGATCGTCGTTGCGCAGCTTGAGCGTCGCATCGGCGATCTTCAGCGCCACCGGCAAGTCATCTCCAAACTGCGCTCGCGCCCTGTCCAGCACCTCTGCCGCAGACGCCAGATCGTTGCACCGTTCATGCAGCTCGACGAGACTACCCCAGCAGGACACCAACCCGGCATCGTGCGACAGGGCGCGGTTGTAGCTGGTCACCGCCTGGTCAAACTTGCCCTGTTCCTGCAGCGCATTGCCAAGGTTCATGTGCGCTTCGGCAAACCCGGGTGCGATCATCAGTGCGCGATTGTAGCTCGCCACCGCATCGTCGAGCCTGCCCATGTCCTGCAGCACGTTGCCGAGGTTATTGTGGGCGTCTGCAAGGTTCGGCCTTATACGCAATGCGCGGTTGTAACAGTCAACGGCCTCTTCCGCCCGGTTTTGCTGTTTCAGCACGTTGCCAAGGTTCATATGCGCCTCGGCATAATCGGGCCGAAGTTGCAGCGCCTGCCGGTAGCTCGCCGCCGCTTCGTCAAGCTTGCCCATATCGGTGAGCGCAAGACCCTTGTTGTAATGTGCGTCGGCATAATCAGGCTTGAGCTGGATCGCCTTGCCGTAGCACTCGACCGCCTCGTCCGCCCGGCCGAGCTGCTGCAGCACGTTGCCAAGGTTGCTGAACAGGAGCGGCTGGCGAGGCGCCAGCTCCGTCGCCTTGCGGAACGCCTGTTCAGCGGCATCGAACTGTCCGGACTGGGCGCTCGATGCGCCGAGCAGGTTCCACAGCATCACCGATGCCGGATACTGGCGCAGCAGCGCAACGGCGCGATTGCGCACGTCGTCGAGCTGCCCCCGGTTGAACAGCTCGACCAGTTCGTTGACAGCATGCTGCGGGGGCGCGGACCCTTGAGGCGAAGACATGAAGCAATTCAATCCCTGAGCGGCGAACCGGCGCAACACTGCCGCGACGGCCCTGACAAGCAGTTTAACCTGTAACGCCCCAGGGGCCGAACAGGCAAGCCAAGACACCGCCAAGTCAGCACGCGCGGGTCGGCGGCATCGCCGGCCCTTGCCGGCGCGCGGGGCTGGGGCTACGGTTTTTCAATGAAACAACACGCTGGTTCCGCGACCGCTCCACCCGCCACTGCCTCAACGTCCGCCCGGGAGATTGCCGTGGGCGGCGCCCGCTTCACGGTGCATTGCACGGACGACGGCGAAACCCGGTTCTGGGAAAAGTTCCAGGCCGGCACCTGGGAGCCCGATACGCTTGCAACCATCGCCCGGCATACCGGCGCCAATGTGCACTTCTTTGACATTGGCACATGGATCGGTCCGACCGCCCTGTTTGCCGCCGCCAACGGCAGTACGGTAACGGCGGTTGAGGCCGATCCGTTCGCGCTCGCCTCGCTGAGGCGAAACATCGGGCTCAACCCGGAGCTTGCAGGATCCATCGAGGTGGTGGACCGGGCGCTGTCGCCGGTGCCAGGGCGCATCCGCTTCGGGTCGCGGCGCAAGGGCGGAGATTCGATGTCGTCGCTGGTGCACGACAACATGCAGACGGCCTGGGAAGTGGACACCATCACGCCGGTGCAACTGGCCGGCCACTGCCCGCAAGGCAAGACCGCCTTCCTGAAGATCGACATCGAGGGTGGCGAGTACGTCATCCTTGACAAGGCGGACGCCCTGTTCAGCCTGCCGCTGTCAGGCGTTCATCTTTCGCTGCATCCGCAGATGCTGCTTGGCGAGACAGGAGGGATGGCGCGACTGACGCGCTGGCTCCAGGCGGCGCGGGTAACCGCCCGGGTGTTCAGGCGGCTCGGTCACATGCAGATTTCCCAATCGGACCATGAACCTGGCAGCCGCCTGCGGCTTGTCCAGTGGCTGGCGCCGCTGGGCCTGTGCTTCTGGCCGCTCAAGGGAAGCTGGCTGTTCGAGCCGCGCTAAGACATGGCACCCGGCACCGGCACCAGCGGCACTTCACCCACAAGCGCACGGCCGGGCCGTCTGCCGCGCTGGATCACTGTGCGCAATGTCCGGCTGGTGTCCGGGCTGGTGCTGTTTGCGTTCGTGACGGCCCACCTCGCCAACCACGCGTTGGGCCTTGTGTCCCTTGAGGTCATGGAGGCCTTCCGCGATGTGCGCACCGCTCTGACCCGCAGCCTGCCGGGCACC
>JAZBOA010000023.1:0-5978 GCA_036350935.1 Anderseniella sp.
CGCGGGTAGATTTTAACAAGAGGCAAATTTTAGGCGAATCCAGCGTACGTGCAACAGGTCCCGCCCCTACAACCAGACGGAATGGTTCACAAGTTGTGACCCTGATCGAGAAGATTCCAACGATCACTTCAGCCGCTTCAGTCAGCCGGCTTGAGCCCCATGGCCAGGGCTTCTGCAGTCAGGCCCCGCGCCTCGTAGTTCTCGGCAAGCTGGCGCAGCGCCTCGTCGGCGGCGCGCTGGCGGTTCCACATGGCGGCATAGGCGCCGTTCGAGGCGAGAAGCTCGGCGTGGGTGCCGCGCTCGACGATGCGGCCTTCGCCCATGACGATGATCTGGTCGGCATCCACCACAGTGGACAGCCGGTGTGCTATGACGAGCGTGGTGCGATCCTTCGACACCAGTTTCAGCGCGGCCTGGATTTCCTGCTCGGTGTGGGTGTCAAGCGCCGAGGTGGCCTCGTCGAGGATCAGGATGGGCGGACCTTTCAGGATCGTGCGGGCGATGGACACCCGCTGCTTTTCACCGCCGGACAGTTTCAGCCCGCGCTCGCCAACCATCGCGCTATAGCCGTCAGGCAGTGACGTGATGAAGTCGTGGATCTGGGCGAGCTTTGCCGCCTCTTCCACTTCGGCATCGGTTGCATCGGGTCGGCCATAGCGGATGTTGTAGCGGATAGTGTCGTTAAACAGGACGGTGTCCTGCGGGACCATGCCGATGGCGGCGCGCAGTGACTTCTGCGTCACGTCGCGGATGTCCTGGCCGTCGATGGTGATTGCCCCGCCGGTAACGTCATAAAACCGGAACAGCAGCCGCGAGATGGTGGACTTGCCCGCACCCGAGGCCCCCACTATCGCGATCGTGTTTCCGGCCGGCACCTCGAAATCCAGACCCTTCAGGATCTTGCGCTTGGCGTCATAGGCGAAGTCCACGTCCCGGAAGCGGATCACCGCGTCGCTCACCTCCAGCGGCCGGGCATCCGGCTTGTCGGTGATCTCCTGGTCGATTTCCAGCAGGCCGAACATCTGCTCGATATCAGCGAGGCCCTGGCGGATTTCACGGTAGACGAAGCCAATGAAGTTGAGAGGGATCGACAGCTGCATCAGCATGGCATTGATGAATACAAAGTCGCCCAGCGTCTGGTTGCCCTTCTGCACTTCCAGCGCCGACAGGATCATCACCACAGTCATGCCGATGCCGAAGATAAGACCCTGGCCGAAGTTGAGCCAGCCGAGCGACGTCCAGGTTTTGGTGGCAGCGCTTTCATAGCGCTCCATGGACTGGTCGAAGCGGCGCGACTCCATCTCCTCGTTGCCGAAATACTTCACCGTCTCGAAGTTCAGAAGGCTGTCGATGGCCTTGGTGTTGGCGTCGTTGTCGGACTGGTTCATCTCCTTGCGGATGGTGATGCGCCAGTCGCTGGCGCGCACCGTGAACCATGAGTAGAGCCAGACGATGAAGGCGATGATGGCGACATAGCTAAAGCCGTAGGTCAGCCAGAAGATGATGGCGGTAAGCGCAAATTCGAGCACCGTGGGCAGTGTGTTCAGGATGGTGAAGCGGACGATGGTTTCGATGCCCTTGGTGCCGCGCTCGATGATGCGCGACAACCCGCCGGTGCGCCGTTCCAGGTGGAACCGCAGCGACAGCCGGTGCATGTGAACGAATGTCTTGTAGGCCAGCTGGCGCACGGCGTGCTGGCCAACGCGGGCAAACAGTGCATCGCGCAGCTGGTTGAACCCCCACTGGCCGATCCGGGCCACGTTATAGGCCAGCACCAGCATGACCGGCGCCAGCGCCCACGCCGGAAAGGACATCAGCCATTGCGAGGTGTCCAGCTTGCCGTTGAGCGCGTCGGTGGCAAACTTGAAGAAGTACGGCACCAGGATCAGCACCAGCTTGGCCAGAACCAGGAACAGGAAGGCCCACACCACGCGGGCCTTCAGGTCAGGCCGGTCCGATGGCCACATGTAGGGCCACAGGTTGCGGATGGTCCTGAGCGTCGAGCCGCTCTCGGCGGATACCATGGGTGAGGACAAGGCGGGACTGCTTTCTGTTTGCGGATATTCGGCTAGCTGGCTTCGGGCTGGCAGGCCCCGCCCGGGCAGCATTCGTTCACCAGCCCACCAACCGCCGCAAGGGCGTTCTGAAGCGCGGACCTGTCGAGTATGTAACGCGAGCGCCGCCGGTTGGGTTCATAATTCACCAGCCCGGCCTGCACCAGCACCTTGAGGTGCTGCGACACCGTAGACTGGGCCAGATCGAGATGACGAACCACATCCTTGCAGCAACACGCATCGCTGGCGGACAGGCGGCGCACGATGGCCAGCCGCGCCGGGTGCGAAAGTGCAGCCAGCACGACCGCCGTGGCAGCGTCCGTGGCTTGCGAGAACTGGCCGGCCCTGCGATCCGGACTTCCGGCTGACAACTGGAGGATGGATTGCGAGACATCATTCATCGTAAATCGACGATATACGATGAACTGGTTTGCGGCAAGGGCCAGATGCCGCATTCCGGCAAATCTGCATGAGTGGCATGTTGGCTGGCAGATGACGTGGGCACGTGACATATCGCGACTGGCAGCGCTGCGGCTTATGCTGGCGCTGGTGATCGTGCTGCAGGCGGGGCTGTCGGCCTCGGCGATGGCACGCATGGACGCCAGCAGGCTTGCGCCGGACAGCCAACAGCTTGATCTTGTCATCTGCACATCCGATGGCATCAAGACGGTAACGCTTCCCCCTGCGAATTCTGGGCATGGCGGCCATGCTGACTGCGAATGCCCATGCGCGACGATGTGCGCAGCTTTTGCCAGCGCAAGCCTTCCAACCGGCGCCAACGGTGGATGGCCCAACAATGCAACGAGGGAGCGTCCCCTCTGGCCGGAGCTGGAAGCCGTACCCGGAGGGCCCCGCGCGTCCGCCCTCCCCGGCAAACCGCGCGCACCGCCTTTCCAGGCCTGATTCTCTCCACACCTGATCGTTTCCGCCTTGGGGCATCGGCGCTGTCTGACAGCGCCCATGCGCCTCAGGCAGCCATGAAGAAAGAATAGTCACATGACCTTGAAGACATCATCCCGGCTGGGTTTCGCAGCCGCCCTGTTGCTTACCGCCGGCGCGGCCATTGCCACCCTATCACCGCTGCACACGGCCAGTGCCGAGTCCATGAACCACGCCGCCATGCAGGCGAACGTTGGTGACATCACCGTATCCGGCGCCATGGCACGCTTCGTTCTTGCCGGGCGCCCCGGCGCAGTGTTCCTCACCATCGACAATGCGGGCGAGGCCGACCGGCTGATTGCCGCCAGTTCGCCGCTGACCGGGCGCGTCGAGTTGCACACTCACCTGATCGAAGACGGCGTAATGAAGATGCGTCAGATCGAGGCCATCGACATAGCCGCCAACGGCAAGACCGAACTCAAGTCCGGCGGACTGCACATCATGTTGTTCGGCGTCGATCCGCTGCCGGAGAAGGGTTCCAAGGTGCCGCTGACACTGACCTTCGAGAAGGCCGGAACGGTCGACATCAAGGCCATGGTTGGCGAACCGGGCATGACGCACTCGCACTGACCGGGGGCAGTGCGGCAGGGCCGGCCGTCCAGACAGCTTTTGCTACTGGGCGGCCTGTCCGTCCTGTTTCAGTTCTTCTTTGCATTCAGCCAGAGGCTTGCGGCAATCGGGATCGATCGACTCAGGCGCGTTCGAGCCCGGCGTGTCGAGGATCTGGCCCGGATAAATAAGGTCGGGGTTCCTGATCTGATCCTTGTTGGCCTCGTAGATCACCGTGTACTGGATGCCCTGACCATAGATCACCCGGGAGATCTGCCACAGGTTGTTGCCCGGCTGGATAACCACGCGGCCCGGACCTTGCGGCTGCTGTACGGCACCCTCGGTGGCAGCGGCTGCGGTAGCCTCTTCCTGCTTCGGTTCCGCTGCGGCCTCTCCGGACGCCTCGGCTGCCGGTTGCTGCTCCTGCTCCTGTTGCTGCACTGCAGGTTCGGTGCTGGTTGCGTCATCTGCGCGTTGCGCCTGGAGGCTGGCGATGCGCTCGGGCGATTCACGCAGGAACGGCAACTCGATCCGCTCGCCGACCTTGCCGTCGGGACCGATCAGGTCAGCGCGCAAGGCATGGGGGCCTGCCTCGATCTCGCGGGAGGCGGTAATGCTCCAGGCGCCGGTTGCATCGGCGGCAGCCTCGCCGGTGAAGCGGTCGCTGACGTAGACGCGAACCCGCGAGTCTGGCGCGGCCTTGCCGGAGAAGGTGGTACGGCCTTCGGCGTCGTAGTCGACCACATCTACGGTAAGACTGCGGGGGGCAGTAACCGCGGGCTCGGGCGCAGGTGCAGGCTGAGGCTCTGCAACGGTTGCGGGGGCCGGCTCAGCGGCTGCCGGCTCGGACGGCGGTGCGGGCTGGGAAGGTTCAACGGCGGCAACCTGTTCGCCGCTGACCGCTGGCTCTGCGGGCTCGGCAGCGGTGGTTTCGCTTTCCGGCTTCTGCAGCACGCGAGACGGCTTGGCCGTTTCACTGAGTACGATGAGCGGCTGGGTGCCGGACTGTTGCGGAACGGTGAGAGCGACCGACTGGTCCGAAGAGATGACCGCGCCGTCGGCGCCAGCCTGGCTCAAGGTGACCTCGTGTGCGCCCGGCTTGATCGCTGCGTCGGGAACGATGACCCATTCTCCGCGCTCATTGGCGACCGCTTCTCCCAGCGTCTCGCCATTCAGCAGCGCCGTTACGGTGGCGCCCGGTGCGGCGCGGCCAGCCAGCACGGCCGCACCGTCTTCCTCGATGCGGACGATGTCAAAGCTTGGCGCAACGGCTGTTTCAGGCGCAGCACTTTCCGGCGCCGGCGATGACTGCTGTGCCGTGTCTGCCGGCTGTGCTGGCGCGGCCGGTTGCTGGTCAACAGCCGAGGACGGTGCAGATGGCGCCGATACCGCTTCACGGGCATCGATGGAGACCGTCTGGTCGCTCTTGCTCATGACCGAGACGGCGGAGGGATCATCGCGCCAGCCCTGATAGCTGAGCGCCAGCAAACCTCCGGCACACACTACGGCGAGCGAACTGAAAACTGCGAGGGGCTTCATGTCTGGTCCTGTCGCTGAAAATCCTTGCCAAAGTCATAGAACCGGACGCGCACGAACGCAATCAATGCCTCGTTGAGATTAACCTTCCGGCAAACGGCCGGGCAAGGCTTGACGCTGGCACCGAGGCCTGTGCCAAACTGCCATCATGAAGCAGAATCAACCATCACAAGCCAATCCTGCCCTGTGCGTGTATTGCGGCTCCGGCACCGGCCGTGACCCAGCCTATATGGCGGCAGCAAGGGCGCTGGGCAAGGGCATGGCAGGGGCGGGCATCGGACTGGTTTATGGAGGCGGCGGCATCGGCCTGATGGGCGAGGTGGCGCGCACCGTCGTCGCAGGCGGCGCGCCGGTGACGGGCATCATCCCCGAGTTCCTGGTGCAGCGCGAACGCATGCTCGAGGATGGCGGCCACGAACTGATCCGGGTGCACGACATGCACCAGCGCAAGATGATGATGTTCGAGCGCGCCTCCGGCTTCGTGGCGCTGCCCGGCGGCATCGGCACGCTGGAAGAGCTGGTGGAGATCGCCACCTGGGCCCAGCTGGCCCGGCACAACAAGCCGATCATCATCGCCAACATCAAGGACTACTGGCGCCCGCTGCTCAACCTGCTTGCCCACATGCGCGAGGAGCAGTTCATCCGGGCAGGGCTCGAGGTTCACTGCGAGGTTGTGGACCGGGCCGAGGACATTGTGCCGGTGTTTCTGGAAAGGCTGGCTACAGCGAAGCCTCCGGAGACGGCAGACGAAGAAATCACCGAGAAATTCTGACCTTGTTTTCTGGCTTTGCCGAGGCTGGACGGCTGGCCATCAGCACCCCTGCACCCGCCACGCCCATGCCAAGCCAGGCAAGCGGCGGCATCTCCTCTCCCAGCACCGCCCAGGCAATCAGCGAGGCC
>JAZBOA010000024.1:0-2244 GCA_036350935.1 Anderseniella sp.
GGCTGCTGAATGACCGCGGCCGGCTTTGCGCATCATCGAGCGGGCGCAGGAAATGGCTTGTTCGATAGCATCGACGCGGGCAAAGGCAAGCACCGGACAGAGCTTTTCACGCACCAGCTTCTCTTCCGGCTGCACCAGGCTGACAGGCGTCACAAGGATCTTTGCGCCTTCGGCTGAAAAGCCGGCAGCGCGGGCAATGGCCGCTGCATCCTTGCCGATCATCGAGGTATTGAACCCGGCATCGGCAAACAGCAGTTTGCGCACCATCTCCACCTGTTCGGGGGTGCAGATGTGAGCCCCTGCCTTCTTCATCTCATCGAGCAGCCGATCGGCAATGGTCGCGAAGGCAAGAACGGTCGATTCATTGGTACACAGGATCGAGTTGTCAAACGACTTGGACGCCACGATCCGCTTGGCCGTCTGGGGCAGGTCAGCTGTTGCGTCAACAAGCACCGGAGCATTGCCGGGGCCGACACCGAGCGCCGGATTGCCCGAACGATATGCGGCCTTGACCACGGCAGGGCCGCCGGTGGCGACGATCAGGTCGATCCTTTCATCCTGCATCATTGCCTCGATGAGCGGAATGTCGGGCTCCTCAATTATCTGTATGACGCCATCTGGTGCGCCGGCCTTGCTGGCGGCGTCCGCCAGAAGGTGGGCCGCATCGGCACACACACCCTTGGCGCCGGGATGGGGGCTTAGGATGATCGCATTGCGTGTCATCAGCGACAGCAGTGTCTTGAAGAACACCGTGGCAACAGGGTTGGTCACCGGAACCAAGGCGAGGACTACGCCGGCTGGGCGGGGCAATTCGACGATCTTGCGGGCTGTATCAATGCGCGGTGTCACGTAATCCCGATCACGATAGAGGTCCACGATACCCTTTGAGCAGGCTTCGTTCTTCATCACCTTGTGGTCGACAACACCATAGCCGGTTTCTTGAACGGCCAGTTCGGCATAGCGACGCGCATGGGCATGACCTGCTGCCGCAACGGCATCGACAATCTTCATGATAGTTTCGCGGTTCATGCGGGCTAGCTTGCTCGCCGCCCAGCGGGCGCGGTCGAGTTTCATGCGCGCCGTCTCCAGAGCGGAGTCAGGAACCTTCATTAGCGGAGCATGGTGGGTTTCAGGCATGGTTTCACATCCACATCTTGGTCATGCGGCTTTGGGCAGTTGGTGGATCAACTCCCGGGCACGGGGCATGGCGGCATCGAAACGGTCAAGAATTTCCTGGCACATGTCGGCGGTCAGCAAGGCACCAGGCTTGAACTGGAGGACGCGCTTGTCGAGAGACGAGAAGATCGCCCATACGCCATGTTCATAAAGCGCTCGCGAAACAGAAACCGCGCCTTCGGGATGGTCGAATTCAAGACCTAGCACCACGCCCTTCTGGCGGATGCCGACAAAGATGTCGGAGTGTCGATTCATCATCTCGCGCATACCGTCAGCAAAGAAGTTGGTGACCGAATGAACGTTGGATATGACTTGGGGTCGCTGCAGCATCTCGATCACCTTGTGCGCGACTATGCAGCCGAGCTCGGCTCCGCCGGAGGTGGAGATGTGGGCCGCGCCATCCTCCTTTAGCCAACCGCCGCACTTCTCGTTCACCACAGCGGCAGAGATCGGGTAAATGCCACCACCCAAACCCTTGGCAGTGACGAACATGTCAGGTTGGATGCCGTACGCTTGCCAGCCCCACATCTCACCGGTCCGCATCAGACCAGTCTGAACCTCGTCAGCGATATAGACGGTGCCGTACTTTGTGCACAGGTCGCGACAGGTTTTAAGGTAACCTTCTTTCGGCATCGGGAAGCCGTAGGTGGCCGGGATGGTCTCCATGATCAGAGCAGCCACATCACCGGCCTTCAACGCCTGTTCCATGGCGTCGACGTCGTTGAATGGCACCTGGATGAATTCGTCTGGACGGTCGGCCAGAAAAATCTTGGTGAATCGCTCGTCGCCTGTGGCAACTGATAGGCCTGAGTGCCCGTGATAGCCTTTAATGATCGAGACGATCTTGCGCCGCTTGGTAGCGTAGCGCGCACTCTTTAGGGCGATTTCAACTGCTTCCGCACCGCCGGCGCCGAAGATGGCGTACTTCATGCCTGGCGCGGTATTGACCAGCGATTCCGAGAGTGCGGCGCGTGCGACGGACGGGAACCAATGGTTGCCCATGTCGAAATAGTCCAGAGCCCCCTTCAGCGTTTCGACCAGTTCCGGGTGGCGATGGCCAAAATTGTA
>JAZBOA010000025.1:0-2256 GCA_036350935.1 Anderseniella sp.
CGCCGCGCTGCAGCAGCAGTTTCATGCTCGCGGTGATCGCCATGCCTGCAGCGAATTGACATGCCATCCCCAGCGAAGGCACGCGATGCTTCACGAAATCGACAATTTCCGGGTACGCCAGGTAATGCCGCTGCGGCAGGCGCGGGGACATGCCGACCATGAAACGCACGGCCATGGTGATGTCGTCGCAGCCGGCGAAGCCGAAGTACTCGTCGAAGCTCATTCCGTCGGGCTTAAAGCAGATCAATGCGGCGCCGGCGCCCAAGGGCGCCGAACACACCACGGGGATGCCCCGCTCGCGTGCCGTGCGGTAAAGCGCGGGTCGCAGGTCATTGGCAAAGAAGTCGATGGCGTCGATCAGCAGGTCGACCCCGTCGAGATAATCGCCCAAGTTGCTCTCAACCAGGCCATCTGGGAAGACCCTAACGTCTGTTTCCGGATTGACGTCTAGCGCAAAGCTACGCATGACCTCCACCTTGGACCGCCCGACCGTTGACATCGCCGCACCGGCCTGCCGGTTGAAATTGGCCAGTTCGAAACTGTCGAAATCAGTCAGGTTCAATGCGCCGATGCCTAGCCGTGCCAAACCCTGAACATGCACGCCGCCAACGCCGCCCATGCCGGCTACGGCCACGCGTGCGCCACGCAAGCGCTGTTGTTCCTCTGGGGTAAGCCAGCCGAGGTTGCGGGAAAACGCCTCGTCATAATCAAACATGAATCAACCGCCGGTCCTCAAGCGTTCCATGATGCCCTTCTGGTCATTCGGATGGAAGAAATACGGGTAGATGCTGCGGTCGCCGGTGCCCGACCCCTTGCCGCCGACCGCCTCGATACGTTCGCCAATATGAGACAGCTTGATGTGCATGAGCACGACATTGGTATTGGAGGATGCGTAGAAACGTTCGCCTCCAATCTGCTTGAAGTCGAGCATGCGCTGATAGAACGGTTTGTGGCGGGGCGTCACTTCGATCACGGCATCAGTCACGCCATGAATGATGCCGTAGAGGTACGCAATATTGATCATGCCCGCCAGCACCTGCTTATTCCCGGCGTGTTCGTCTATGGCCAGCTTGGTGATTTCGCCAACGCTCAGTCCCTGGGCACGCAGGGCGTCGATTTCTTCCTTGTAGCGCTCATCCGCCGACAGTCCCTCGGGCGAGTCATAACCGATATTCAGGCTGCCGACGATCTGATCTTGCAGATAGGCGAGCAGCGTGATCCGGTTGGGCTGCTTCCTGATTTCACCGGCTTGGTAGCCACGCCAGGCATAGCGCTGTTGCACCAGCATCGTGGCAGCGCTGCGTGATGCATCGGTTTGCGCAAGGCGTATCTTGAACTGCTGCTCACCCAGGTTTTCTTCATTTGTACCCGGGGCTTCGCGGATATTGGGACAAAGATCCCTCAATTGGTAAGGGCTCGGGATGTTGACGATCGTTTTGTCGAAATCGTCAGCCGCCACTTTCTGACGGGTTGCGAACAGATTTTTGAGGTTGTTGATCTTCACGGTGTCTCCCGACCTCGTAGCTCACACGCGATGCCATCGTTCGTATATTTTTTTAACGACATCAAATGCTCTAAATTTAGGCGCATGCTTTGAGCCAACGGGCAGCATCACGGGCGAAATATGTCAGCACACCATCGGCCCCGGCGCGTTTGAAAGCCAGCAAGGCTTCCAGGACACATGCCTGCTCATCCAGCCAGCCATTTTGTGAGGCAGCCTTCAACATAGCGTACTCCCCACTGACCTGATAGGCATAGGTCGGCGCGCCGTAGGCATCCTTGATGCGGCGGATGATGTCGAGATAAGGCATGCCGGGCTTGATCATGACCATGTCGGCACCTTCCTGCAGGTCCATGCCGACTTCCCACAGGGCTTCGTCGCTGTTGGCGGGGTCCATCTGATACGTATATTTGTTGCCCTTGCCTAGGTTGGCGGCGGAGCCGACCGCATCGCGGAACGGGCCGTAAAAGCTGGAAGCGTACTTGGCAGCATAGGCCAGGATGCGGGTGTGGATATGGCCGCCACCTTCGAGCGCGGCGCGCAGGGCGGTGACGCGGCCGTCCATCATGTCGGACGGCCCCAGGATGTCGGCACCCGCCGCGGCCTGCGCCAGCGCCATTTTCACCAGCGCCTCGACGGTCTCGTCGTTCACGATCTCGCCGCCCCGCACGATGCCGTCATGGCCGTTGATGTTGTAGGGATCGAGCGCGATATCGGTCATGATCGCCAGATCCGGCACCGCATCCTTGATCGCG
>JAZBOA010000026.1:0-5202 GCA_036350935.1 Anderseniella sp.
GATAATCGGTGAACTGGTCGCGAATACGGCTTTGGGCCGCATTGAGGGCGCTGCTGCCGGCTTTCTTTGGCAACCCGAAAATATCAATGCCGGCCTTGAATAGAAACTTTGCAAATGCAGGTCGGGCAAACATGCGGGCCGAGTCAGCCGCATACAGATCGAGCTTAACTTTTGCTGCGTTGGGACATCTGTCGGCGCCACTTGTCCCTCTTTCCTGACCGTCATAGGCTTCGGCAATCTTGCCAAGGATGACCTGCATGGTGGACGACTGGTCTTGCCCGAATGCCTTGTCGAGCAGCCAGGTGTCCGGCCAGTAGGAAGATGTATCCGAGGCGCCGGCGCCACCGTTTTCCTGAAGCCACCGGTCACCAATATCGGAGACTTCTGGCTCGTCAGCCAGCGCAAAGGATGGCGACAACAGCAAGCTCACAACCAGCAGCGCCAACAGCGGAAGGATTGGAATCGGTTTTCGCATGCTTTAACCGCCCTTTCATCCCCGTCTGGAACGTGGTCAGGACTATGTTTCGGTCACGGACAACCCTTCGCATCTTGAGCCAACCGGCCCCCTTGCGTCAACGCCAAGCAAGGACTTCGAGTATCAATCGGTACAACTCCATCAGGCTGAACAGCTGGCAGCGGTCTTCAAGTGTGAAGTGATCATAATGTGTTCCCATGGCGATCCCGGATATACCCGGTGTCGCACTTGGTTTGCGAATCTAGCCATCACCTTGCGGCGCAAGTCCATGACGCTCGCCCCAGGTAACTGCAGATGACTGCAGTCTGGCTGACCTACAAATCGCCGTGCTGCAGGATGGGCGTCGCAAATGCCGGTGCTCCGATATCATCGGCCTCAAACAGTTCGACGAGCGCCCGCGGGCCGCCACCGTCGGATTCGGGAAGCCTCGAAACATCTACAAAGGAAGCTCCCGCATCTTCGAGGACAAGGCGCATGAACTCACCGCGGCCCTGGATTTCAGGCCAGTAATGCAGGCGATACTCAGCGTCAGCCATGGTCGTTCACAACTCTCGTGTCGATGAGCCGGATTGAACAGACGTGCAAAATGCAGTTCGCCAGCTCCGTGTTCAAGGGCAGGTCAATCGGCCGGATAATATATGACCTAGCGGCCGCGGCCCTGGCAACGCTCAACCAGGAATGATGAATGTAAAGGCCACGCCGGGCAGTGAACCGGGGGCAGATCACGAAATTCAGACAGGAGACGGCGTCAGTGCCTACCCCGCGGAAAGCCCTGAGCACCGACACAGACGAACTGATCGCTGCGCCGTCGTCACGATCCGACGAAGCCCGAGCACCCAGTGCAGATGGCTGGCATGACGCGGGCCTACAAGCCTCACGTGCTGCCCGCTTCTCTTCAGTTCGCCAAGCGGATTGTCATCCCGCCAAGGTCCAGAGACATCTCGACGCCGTCCTGGAAGCCGTAGAGTTCAAGATGGACGCCACGCTCGTTCTTGAACTGCTGGTAGTTCTTTCCGCTCCCCAGTGACGCAGAGGCGCCAATACTGACATAGGTACCTTCGACGTCGTCAAGACTGGACAGGTTGGTGATGCGTCCAGCCAGTTGGGCGTTGGTCGCGCCAATGATGGCGCCGAACCGCATACCGCTGATGGTGATCGGGTAATTGCGCCTGTGGTAGCGAACGTAACCATGACCACTGGTACCGCCGATGACAAAACCACCCTGCGTGATGTCGATCTCGATCTTGGCGGTTGGATGTGCCTGACCGGGCATGGTGGCCATGCCCGCGATGGTCAGTCCAAGAACAAGCGCAGCAACTGATCTGATTGCTTTGGTTTTGTGCATGCTCGGCTTCCTCTGTCTGGTGGTGTTCTGTCGGCATCTCAGCGCCCGAGTGTGACTTTCTCATGCCAGACGAACAGACCACTACAACCCTTCTCGTCAGTCAACCTGCCATTGTCGAATAAGGGCTGGATGTGGAGAGTGTGCCCATGTGCAACCTTCATAGTCAGACGACGTCGCTGGACGCCATGCGCCGCCTGTTCAAGGTCGACCGGGTGGGCAGTTCTGCTGCAAACCTCCCAATCCAGCCCGCCATCTTTCCGACCTACGACGGACCCGTCATCCGCCTTTATGACGGAGAGTGCGAGCTGACCATGTTGCGTTGTGGACGTCACAGGGCGAATGATATGAATGGAGAACATCGGGCCTGCCTGACTGATCGCGGAAGATGGGCAAGGTCTTACGAGATGCCGCGGGTCTGGCGGACCGGAAACCGATGACGCGAATACACACAGCACAGCCTCGGTCGGCACCCGCAGACGTACTGGCCGGCCTTGTCGAACGTGTCACCTTCCATAACGCCGAGAACGGCTTCTGCGTGCTGCGCGTCAAGGCGCGCGGGCTTCGTGACCTGATCACAGTGGTGGGCCATTGCGCCACCATCTCGGCAGGCGAGTGGATCACCGCAACCGGCGAATGGTTCAATGACCGCACCCACGGGGTGCAGTTCAAGGCCCGCTTCCTCAAGACGACACCGCCCACCACCAGCGAGGGCATCGAGAAATATCTCTCCTCCGGGATGATCCGCGGGATCGGGCCTGTCTATGCAAGGAAAATGGTGAAGGCCTTCGGCGAACAGGTTTTCACCATCATCGAAGCACAACCTGAGCGGTTGCGGGAGGTGGACGGCATTGGCGCGGTGCGGGCCCGGCGGATCATGGCCGCCTGGGCCGAGCACAAGGCGGTCCGCGAGATCATGGTGTTCCTGCACAGCCATGGCGTGGGCACAGCGCGCGCCGTGCGTATCTACAAGACCTACGGCTCAGATGCCATCGAGGTGATGACAGACAATCCCTACCGGCTGGCCCGGGACATCCGCGGCATCGGCTTCCGCACCGCCGATGCCATCGCCATGAAGCTTGGCATCGACAAGTCCGCCATGGTGCGGGTACGCGCCGGCATCTCCTATGCGCTCTCCGAAGCCATGAATGAAGGCCACTGTGGCCTGCCGGTCGAACAGTTGCTGCCGTTGGCGGTGGAACTGCTGGAGGTGCCAAGCGGCCTCGTGCAGACGGCACTAGACCTGGAGCTTGCCGAGGCAACTGTCATTGCAGACACCATGGCCGAAACGCGTTGTGTGTTCCTGAGCGGCCTGTACAGGTCGGAACAGGGCATCGCCGAGCGCCTCAGGAGCCTCAGCCAGGGCAGGTTGCCGTGGGCCTCAATCGATCCTGAAAAGGCCCTGCCCTGGATCGAGCAGAAGACCGGTCTCAGCCTTGCATTGAGCCAGAAGCAGGCCATTCGACTGGCGCTCAGCGCCAAGGTGCTGGTCATCACCGGTGGACCGGGGGTGGGCAAGACCACCATCGTCAATTCGATCTTGCGCATCCTGACGGCAAAGCGCGTCAACCTGCTGCTGTGTGCCCCCACCGGTCGGGCGGCCAAGCGGATGAGTGAGGCAACAGGGTTTGAGGCGCGGACCATTCATCGGCTGCTCGAGGTCGACCCCAAGGCTGGCGGCTTTAAACGAAACCGCGACAACCCACTGGACTGCGACCTCCTCGTCATCGACGAGACCTCGATGGTGGACGTGCCGCTGATGCATGCCCTGTTGAAGGCGCTGCCCGATAGCGCTGCCCTGCTGATCGTCGGTGACATCGACCAGTTGCCCTCGGTGGGTCCCGGCCAGGTGCTGGCTGACATCATCGGCTCGCAGGCTGTCGCCGTGGTGCGGTTGACGGAAGTGTTCCGGCAGGCGGCCGAAAGCCGGATCATCACCGCCGCGCATCGCATCAATGCCGGCCAGATGCCGGAGCTTGGCCGGCCAGACGGCGAAAGCGATTTCTACTTCGTCAGTGCGACTGATCCGGAAGCGGCGGTGGCGTTGATCGTTGACCTGGTTAAAACCCGCATCCCCAACCGCTTTGGCCTGGATCCTGTCCGTGACGTGCAGGTGTTGTGCCCGATGAACCGCGGCGGCGTCGGCGCACGCTCACTCAACATCGAATTGCAGGCCGCGCTGAACCCGGCAGGAGAGAAGAAGGTCGAG
Source organism: Anderseniella sp. (assembly GCA_036350935.1). Classification (GTDB taxonomy): domain Bacteria; phylum Pseudomonadota; class Alphaproteobacteria; order Rhizobiales; family Aestuariivirgaceae; genus Anderseniella. Next base: position 4,027 of record JAZBOA010000026.1, read on the forward strand.
CGGTTCGGCTGGACCTTCGCGCCGGGCGACAAGGTCATGCAGATCGAGAACGACTACGACAGGGAGGTCTACAATGGCGATGTCGGCTATGTCGAAACTGTCGATGTGGACAGCGGTGAACTGACGGCCCGGTTCGACGGGCGTATCATCACCTACGGCTTCGGCGAGTTGGACAGCCTGGTGCCCGCCTACGCCGCCACGATCCACAAGTCACAAGGCTCAGAATACCCGGCGGTGGTGATCCCGGTGATGACCCAGCACTATACCTTGTTGCAGCGCAACCTGCTCTACACCGGCATCACCCGTGGCAAGCAGCTGGTGGTTCTGGTCGGCCAGGCCAAGGCCGTGGCCATTGCCGTCAACAATGTCTCGGGCCGTCGGCGTTGGACAAAGCTGCAGCAATGGCTGGCCGACAAACCGCACCCCTTGGGTACGCCATAGATCGAGGTTCATCCGCGATGCCAGCTTGTGGCACAATCTCGCTGGTGCAAACAGAGCGCGCGACCGTCAGGCCGAACCATGCGAATTGCGACATTCAATCTTGAAAGTTTTGGCCTGGCAAGACGCACAGGCACGTGCATCGAGACGCGCTTGGCTGTGCTTCGGCCGGAACTTGAACGCCTGGATGCCGACATTCTCTGCCTGCAGGAAATCAACGCCCAGAAGTCGGCGGGAGAGCCAGATCGGGCACTGCTTTCGCTCAACCGGCTGATCGAAAACACGCAATATGCGGGGTATTTTTCCGCCCACTCGGTTCATCCTGCAGACAATCACCTCAGCGAAAAGCACAACCTCGTCACGCTGTCGCGCTGGCCGATCGCTGAGACGGCGCAGCTCTGGCATGAGCTGGTGCCGGCTCCCTCTCACGCCTTGCTGACATCAGACCCTGCGATGGTCGAGCCAAGCCCGCAGACATGGGACAGGCCTGTACTGCATTGCGTGATCACGCCGCCTGGTTCTGCGCCACTGCAGGTGATCAATCTGCATCTGCGGGCACCGCTGGCAGCCCCGGTTCCGGGACAGAAGCAGGGCTCTTTCAGCTGGGCATCGGCATCGGCATGGGCGGAAGGCTTCTATATTGCGGCGCTTAAACGCAACGGCCAGGCGCTCGAAGTCCGCATGTTGATCGACCGGCTCTTCGACGCCGACCCGAATGGCCGAATTGTGGTGTGCGGC
>JAZBOA010000027.1:0-2109 GCA_036350935.1 Anderseniella sp.
ACTGCGTCGCGATCAGCGTCGATATGAAGAGGGCGGACTGGCTGCGCTTGGCCAACCACGCGGCTATCCTGCGGGACGCGCACGATGCGTTTATTCCCGGCGACAAACGGTGCACCGGCTCAAAACTCAAGGGCATTCCAATTGCGAAATCGCGCGGCGGCTTGGGATCAGTGAGACGGCCGTTCGCAAAGTGCTCATCCGGATGGGCTGGAAAGAACACCACGAGCAGACGGAAATGCTGCCCTTCGATGCGAAAGCCGATTCGAACCCAAAACTGTCCGCTTTTGACGTTGTCGTTCCGCCAGCGCCATGCAGCCAGGACGCCGATCCGAGTGATCGTTCTGCCGACCGACTGCTGGCTCGACTTGGACTGCTGGAGGACGCGCCTCCGTTGTTCGGATCGGCGGGCGCAGTTCCGCGAGCTGGCGTTCTGCTGGCGCTTCCGGTTCTGATCGCCAGTGGTGTGTTCGATTGCGCGCGGACAATCTACGGCAGTCTCGGCCCGGGCTTCTACGGATTGCGCACCAGTTTGCTCACGTTGTTGCTGATGGCATTGTGGCGCATCAAACGTCCGGAGAATCTCAAGGAGTATTCACCTCAAAGTCTGGGGCGTGTGCTGGGGCTGGACCGCGCCCCGGAGGTCAAGACACTGCGGCGCAAACTGGCCAGCCTGGCCGCCAGCGGACGCGCCGCCCAGTTTGGCGATGCTCTGGCCAAGCAGCGGGTGGCGTTGCGTGGCAAGGCCATGGGCTTTCTTTACGTCGATGGTCACGTGCGGGTCTATCACGGCCAGCATGCGCTGCCCAAAGCGCATGTGGCACGCATGCGCATTTCGGCGCCGGCCACCTCGGATTATTGGGTCAATGACAGCTCGGGCGATCCTCTGTTCGTGGTGACCGCCGAGGCCAACGCCGGTCTGGTCAAGATGCTGCCCGGCATCCTTGATCAAGTCCGCGGACTGGTTGGCAAGCGCCGCCTGACCGTTGTGTTCGACCGTGGCGGTTTCAGTCCGAAACTCTTTCAACAGATCATTGCGGCCGGATTTGATCTGCTGACCTATCGCAAGGGTCCTTATCCCCGAATCCCGCGTGCACGGTTTCGTCCGCATACCGCCCGCTGTGGTGGACGCAAGGTTTCCTATGTTCTGGCCGATCAGGAAGTCCGGCTGCTCAAAGGCAAGCTGCGTTTGCGACAGGTTACCCGCCGGATGGAAAACGGACATCAGACGGCGATCCTGACCTCACGGCGTGACCTAAGCGCGGCCCAAGTGGCCTATCGCATGTTCGATCGGTGGCGACAGGAAAACTTTTTCAAATACCTCAGGGAGGAATACGCCCTGGATGCACTGGCCGAGTATGCCGCTGTTCCAGACGACCCGACGCGCGAGGTACCCAACCCGGTCTGGAAGGCGCTGGATGCCCAACTGCGCCAGGCCTGGGCGCGGGTCGATCGACTGCAAAGCGAATACGGATTGGAGGCGCTGAGCAATCTGGAAAGCAAGCATCGAACGATGCGCGGGTTCAAAATTGCTTACGGCAAACTGAGCAAGAAGATCTGGACCGCCTGGAAGCGAATCTCGCAGTTGGAGAAACGTCGCGCTGCGGTGCCGCGGCGAGTTCCGGTGCGGGACGCAATCGACAAACCGGTCGTCAAACTGGCGCCGGAACGTAAGCACCTGACCAACCTCATCAAAATGCTGGCCTACCAAGCTGAAAGCGATCTGCTGCGATTGGTCGAGCCACATTATCGGCGAGCAGATGATGAAGGCAGGACGCTCATCCAAGCGGCCCTGGCCAGCGCGGCGAATCTGAAAGTGACCAAGCGGGAACTGCGAGTGATGCTTGCGGCGCAAAGCTCCCCTCACCGCACGCGCGCCGTCGCCGCACTGTGTGAGGAACTCAACCGAAGAAAAGCGGTCTTTCCAGGCTCAACGTTGCGCCTGGTCTACGCGATCTAGGAGCGGTCATGACGAACAAAAGCGGACATTTCAACACCGGGTATGTCAGGAGTTCTGGAGTCAGGTCCTGCGCGTCCTCGACCTGATGACCTCGACGTCGGACATGGGCGTAAAGGGGGTACCAATAGGTGCGGCAGAGTTCCTCGAGCGCC
>JAZBOA010000028.1:0-2286 GCA_036350935.1 Anderseniella sp.
AAGTGGACGGATCGATTTCTTGATTTCTAGATGGAACTCAGGCTGCCATCAATTAGCTGGGCCTCCTCATCGTTCCGAGGGGCAATATCCCAGATTAGTATGATCGCCTTATCCCATTGAAACTTGTTTTCCCAGAGGAAGCCCTCCAGTCCGGCGCCGGCCACTGGCCTGTCTACATCGGCGACATCGCTACAGCTTTCCGCCAGGCTGGTCAACATGTAGACGTGCTGGCACACCGCCAGGCGGATCCCGTCCTGCTCGCTGAGCTTCAGGCAACCCCCTGGTTCTCCCGCAACTGCTGGACCGAACCCAGCCGCCAGGGCGGCCTCGGTGGCCTCCGCCATGCCCTGCGCTACCGCCGTGAAGTCTCCCTCTGGCTTCGCCGGCATCCGGACGTCAGCTGGGTGTGTGCGCTCACGATGCGTCTGCAGCACCTGCTGGCGTTCTCATGGCTCTGTCGCCGTCCGTTGCACCGCGGCCATCGCCGCTATCTGCTGCTCTTTGTTCAGGGCTTCGGCGTCTATCAGGGTCCGGGCCTGCCCGTGGCCTTCCCGCCCACCGCCTCCACACGTCTGGCCCGCTGGTGTTTCCGGCGTCTGGCGCCTGCCGTGCGCTCCGGCCGCGTGGTGCTCGCCGCCGAGACGCGCGCCATGCAGGCCGAACTGGAGACCTTCAGCCAGCTGCCGGTGCGTCTGTTCCCCCATCCGGTCTCCGTTCCCGCAGATCCGGCGACTCCCTCGCCCCGCATCTCAGCCCCCGGCAGCACACCTGTCACGATCACCTGCCCGGGCTTTGCCCGCTACGAGAAGGGCAATGATCTGCTCCAGGAGGCCTGCCGGCAGCTGTTTGCCGAGGAGCGGCCGCGGGATCTGCGGGTGATCAGCCAGTGGCCTGAGCCCTTTGCCCTTCCCGATGGCAGCGAAGCGACGCCGGATCCGAGCCTGCTGGCCGATGGGCGCTATCAGCTGATCAACCACTCCCTCGATCGCCCGGCCTATGCCGCACTGCTGGCCCGCAGCGATCTGATCGTGCTGCCTTACCGGCGCTCCAGCTACCACAACCGTGTGTCGCGCGTGGCGATCGAGGCTGCGCTCCACGGCATTCCTCTGGTGTTCATGAGCGGCACCTGGTGCGAAGAGGTGGTGGAGCTCACTGGTGCCGGTGTGGCCATCGCCGAGGAAACCCCCGAGGCTGTGTTCCATGCTCTGGGGAGGGCGCTTGCGCAGCTGCCAGAGTTGCATCTTCTCGCGCAAAGAGCATCTTCAGCTGTCAGACACCACTACTCGCCAGAGCGGTTTCGGGAGCTGTTGGTTGATTGATCGACAACGATCTCTATGCATGGAATGTGCACCCTGCAAGATCGTTGAGTTTGCTTCTACCGATTGATTATCTAGCAGATAGTTCATGCGACCATCCCTCGGCAGACTTTTTTCTTCCAGCGCCCCGCCCAACCTGCAACACGAGTCTTCCTCTACGTTAATTGCGGGACGAGCCGATGGCTTTGGCATGATGTTCTGCAACTTTCTCTATCATGCCTCAGTTGCTCGTAAGCTGAAGAAAGATCTCGTGCTTGTCTGGCCAGATCGGATGCCTCATTTAGGGCGAGCGCATGAGTGCGGGCTCGACCTGCTATTCAAAGATTTCACCATTGCCTTCAGAACCATACCGCCGGGCGTTGTAAAGCCCACCCAGTTGCAAAAAGTGGAGTCTGATAGTTTTTTGCGGCATATCCAAGATCTTCGCACCGAGTTTGGGCAACTGACCGAGAATGACCGAATCCAAGAGATAGTACGTCAAATGCCAGTGTATGACTACTCAATTCATGCACGTCTTGGAGACGTGGAACAAAAGCCGCTTCAGCATGGCGGAAGGCACGGGAGATACTTCCCTCTTGCTGGCTATAAATCAGTTATCTCCAAGATTCTTGATAATGAACCTCTAGCCAGGATCTTTCTGGCCAGCAATAGCCCTCAAGCAATTTGTCTGAAACAGGAATTCCCGGACAACGTGACAACTGAGTCTGAGCTGCTTTCAGCCCATCAATCTGTCGATTCTGAGTCTCTTGTCGCCATTTGGCTGGTGATCCGTCAGCTCTCAAAGAGTCGGCACATCATCTCGCCAATGCATAGCTCAATCTCACTGCTTGGCCGTGTGACATCGGCAGTACCGGTGAGACACTCAACCCCTGCTGAATTTTTATCTATTGAAGCGATCATCACTGAGCTGCATCAAGTCTACTCATCTCAGGCTATGCAGTTCTTTTTGTCGCAACGCCTGGCATCGTCT
>JAZBOA010000029.1:0-4739 GCA_036350935.1 Anderseniella sp.
GCATCGACCTTCAGTTCCCGCACCACGAGAACGAGATCGCCCAGTCGCGCTGCGCCTTCGGCCACAAGGTCATGGCCAACGTGTGGATGCACAACGGCTTCCTCCAGGTGGAAGGCCGGAAGATGTCGAAGTCCGAGGGCAACTTCATCACCATCAACGAGCTGCTGCAGAAGTGGCCGGGCGAGGTGCTGCGCTTCAACATGCTGCGCACCCATTACCGTCAGCCGATCGACTGGACGGAACGAGGATTGCAGGAGTCAAGACGCAACCTTCTCAAGCTGCAAGAGTGGTATCAACCCAAGGAAGATCCGACCTACGGTCCACGAGTAATGGACAGCCAGTTCATGGAGTCGATGCTTGACGACATGAACACCCCGTCTGCTATCGCTAGGCTTTTCGCGCTGCATAGGGAAATCACCGTTGCAGGCAATTCGCATGACCCTAGGCAGCATCAGTTGATTGCACACTACTCGAACGCACTTCGTCTATTGGGTTTTGAAGAACTCAACAATTTCGAACATAGAGGCATGGGCAATCAGGATGTCGCGTTCACCCGCGAGATCGATGCCGCCATCGCCAGACGTCTTGAAGCCTTCAAGGCGAAGGATTTCGCCGAAGCCGACCGCATTCGCGATGAACTGACGGCCCAGGGAATCCAGCTAAGGGATTCAAAGGATTCAGAAACCGGCGAGCGCATCACAACGTGGGAGCTGAAGCGATGAACACACCTGCACCCAAGAAATCCTGGCATGACAGCCTGCCATTTCCGAAGCACTGGATCGGCTACATCGCGCTGAAGCTGATCGTGCTGGCGGTCGGCGTCTACCTCGCGCTGCGCTGGAAGGGCGTGCTGTGATGGTTGGCCGCGACCGCCTCTACCTCTATGACACCACGCTGCGCGATGGCGGGCAGACGCCGGGCATCGACTTCTCGCTCGAAGACAAGCTGACCATCATCCGGCTGCTCGACGAACTCGGCCTTGACTACATCGAGGGCGGATACCCGGGCGCCAACGGAACCGATACTGCCCTGTTTGCCGAGCCGCGCAAGATGAAGGCCCGCTTCGCCGCCTTCGGCATGACGCGGCGAGCAGGGCGTTCGGTCTCCAATGACCCGGGCCTCAAGGACCTGCTGCAGGCAAGGTCGGACGCAATCTGCTTCGTCGCCAAGTCGTGGGACTACCACGTACGAGTGGCGCTCAAGACCACTAACGACGAAAACCTCGCCTGCATCGCCGACAGCGTTGCGGCAGCCATCGCGGCGGGCAAGGAAGCGATGGTCGACTGCGAACACTTCTTCGACGGCTACAAGGCCAACCCGGATTATGCGCTGGCCTGCGCCCGCACCGCCCACCAGTCAGGTGCGCGCTGGGTGATCCTGTGCGACACCAATGGCGGCACGCTTCCTCACGAAGTGGAGGAGATCGTCACCGCCATCACCGCCCACGCGCCAGGCGCCAGCCTCGGCATTCATGCCCACAATGATACCGGTCAGGCGGTGGCCAATTCGCTTGCCGCGGTGCGCGCCGGCGTGCGCCAGGTGCAGGGGACGCTAAACGGCATCGGTGAGCGCTGCGGCAACGCCAACCTCGTCTCGCTCATCCCGACGCTGGTGCTGAAGCCGGCGTTCTCGGAACTGGTGGAAACCGGCATCACGCCGGACAGGCTGGAGAAACTGACCCAGGTATCGCGCGCCTTCGACGAGTTGCTGAACCGGGCGCCCGACCGGCAGGCGCCGTACGTCGGCGCCAGCGCCTTTGCCACCAAGGCCGGCATCCATGCCTCCGCCATCCTCAAGGAGCCGGAAACCTACGAGCACATCCCGCCCGAAACGGTCGGGAACCAGCGCCGGGTGCTGGTGTCCGAGCAGGCGGGCAAGTCCAACCTGCTGTCGGAGATGAAGCGTGCCGGCATCGGCTTCGATCCGAAGGATCCGCGCATCGACAGCCTGCTGGCCGAGGTCAAGCGGCGCGAAGCGCAAGGCTTCGCCTATGACGCAGCGCCTGCCTCGTTCGAGCTGATGGCCCGGCGGATGCTGGGTGAGGTGCCCGAGTTCTTCGACGTTGACTCGTTCCGCGTATCGGTCGAGCGCCGCCACAATGCGCTTGGCGAGGAGGTGTCTATGGCCGAAGCGGTGGTCAAGCTGGTCGTCGGCGGTGAGCGCATCATGTCGGTGGGCGAGGGCAACGGCCCGGTCAACGCCCTCGACAATGCGCTGCGCAAGGACCTCGGCAAGTTCCAGTCGGTGATCGAGGACCTTGAACTGGTCGACTACAAGGTGCGCATCCTCAATGGCGGCACCGGCGCCACCACCCGCGTGCTGATCGAAAGCCGCGATGGCAGGGGCGAGCGCTGGTTCACCATCGGCGTATCGCCGAACATCGTAGATGCCTCGTTCGAAGCGCTCATCGACTCGGTCACCTGGAAGCTGCTGCGGGAAGGCGCGAGACCCTGACATGCCGCTGAACGTGCTGCGCAACGGAACCTATGACCGGAAAGCCTGGAAGAATGGCGGTGGCATCACCGAGGACGTCTGGCTGTTCCCCGAAGGCGCCACGCATGACGACTTCGAGATCCGGCTGTCGCTGGCGGAGATCAGCCGGGAAGGACCGTTCTCGGCATTTGCCGGCATCGACCGCACCATAACGCTGGTGGGAGGGGACCCGTTCGTGCTCGAGTTCGATGACGGCACCCGGCAACGGATGACCCAGCTGGCGCCTTTCAGTTTTGACGGTGCGCTGACCCCCGTCAGCCGGCTCGACGGCGCGCCCTCGCGCGACTTCAACGTGATGACGCGGCGGGGCCGCTGGACGCACCAGGCAACCATTCAACGCGGCGGTGAGGTGGCTAGCCTGCAGCTTGATGGCGGCGCCATCGGCGTCGTTCATGCCGTCACCGGCAAATGGCGGGCGGCAGCGGGCAACAGCCGCGAAACCCTGGGGCCGCGTGATACGCTGATTGCAAGTGGCGAGCAGGGTCTGATACTGGAAGCAGACGCGGGCAGTGCGGCCATCCTGGCCATCCTCAAGCCCCATCATTGACGCTGCCCCGGCGCCTTCCACAGTGGCGGCGCGTCAGGAGCCTGGCATGACTGAAACCGGATCATCCTCGGCCAAGCTGCGCGCCATGGCGCTGCTGGTCGTTGCCGAGGTGCTGGTGCTCAGCTTGTGGTTCATCTCGTCCGCCACCATGCCAGGCATGCTGGCCGAGGTGGATGTCGCGCCTTCGCGGCAGGCCTTGCTGTCCAGCGGCGTGCAGATCGGCTTTGTTGCCGGCGCACTTGCCTCGGCTGCACTTGGCGTCGCCGACCGCTTTGACCCGCGCCGGGTGTTCGCACTGAGCGCCGTCCTCGCCGCGCTGGCCAATGCGGCGCTTCCCGTGCTGGAACCCGGTGGTAACGCGGCCATCGCCATGCGGGTCATCACCGGGGCGTTGATGGCCGGTGTCTACCCTGTTGGCATGAAGATCGCCACCGGCTGGGGCCTGAAGGACCGCGGCCTGCTGGTCGGCATACTGGTCGGCGCGCTGACGCTGGGTTCGTCGTTGCCGCACCTCGTTACTGGCCTTGGTGGAACGGAATGGCGCATGGCCGTGTACACCACGTCGGCTGCCGCATTCGCGGGTGGTTTCTTGGTGCTGGCTGCGGGCCTGGGGCCCCATCATGCCAGGGCGCCGGCCTTCTCGATGCGCGCCATTGCGCTTGCCTGGACCGACCGGCGCATAAGGCTCGCCTATGGCGGTTATCTCGGCCACATGTGGGAACTGTACGTGCTGTGGGCATGGATGCCGGCTGCCGCTGCCGCCTCGTTTGCCTTTCAGATGGATGCTGCAGAGGCCACCCGCCTCGCCACCTGGACGGCGTTTGCCGCAATCGGCCTTGGCGCGGCGAGTGCGGTGTGGGCCGGCTGGGTGGCCGGGCGCATCGGCAAGGCGAACGTCGCCATCATCGCGCTTGCCGCCTCGCTGCTGGCCGGCCTCGCCACGGCGGCAAGCTTTGGCGGGCCACGGGGGCTCACCGCTGTGCTGTTCGTCGTCTGGGGCATCGCGGTGATCCCGGACTCGGCGCAGTTCTCCGCCCTCGTCGCCGATGCCGCTCCGCCGCATCTGGCCGGCAGCCTGATGACCTTCCAGACTGCGCTGGGCTTCCTGCTCACCTTCGCCACGGTGCAGGCGGCCCCTGTCATTGCCGCTTGTCTGGGCTGGCAGCCAGTTCTTGCAGCACTCGCCATCGGTCCCGCTCTCGGCATCGCAGCCATGTGGACCTTGCGCGAACGCGGCTAAACCAGCCATGCAAGGCTGGCGAGGTGTCGCCCAGCCAGCCATGCAAGGCTGGCGAGGTGTCCATGCAAGCCCGCGGATTGCCAAACGGCAGGTTCCGGCGCGATAGTCCGGGCCGTCATGACACTTGCCTCCACCACAGATGCGTCCCCGCGCGACACCACCGGTATTGCCTATGCGGTCAGCGCCTACACCATCTGGGGGTTCTATGCCCTGTTCTTCTATTTCCTGAAGCATGTGAACGCGCTTGAGGTGATCTCGCACCGCGCCTTCTGGTCGATCCCGGTGGCGGGAACGGTCATGCTGGGGATGGGCCGGACGCAGGATCTTGGCCGCGTCATCCGCAGTCCGAAGCTGATTGCCGTCATGTGCCTGTCGACGTTCATGGTGACGGTGTCATGGGGCTTCTTCGTCTGGGGCGTCGCTGTGGGCCGGGCGCTGGAGGTGGCGCTTGGCTACTAC
>JAZBOA010000030.1:0-2089 GCA_036350935.1 Anderseniella sp.
CGTTCCTTCGCCAAGCGCGCTGTCAATCGTGAAGTGCCAGCCTAGCCGGGCGCAAAGCCGTTTGACAATGGCCAGGCCAAGTCCGAATCCGCAGCTCGCGCATCCACGCGTATGAGGATCGGTGATCGACGACAGTTCGCAACCATCGATGCCCACGCCGGTATCGGAGATGGTCACGCTGCCGGCGCAGATCCTGACGGCAATCGTACCTTCCACCGTGTAGCGGAATGCGTTTTGAACCAGGTTGGTTAAAATGATTCTGAAAATCGTCGGCGACGCTTGAATTTCCGGATCCGCGTCAGCGACGTATTCGACCACAATCGGCTTTTCGCGGAATAGCTGCCGGTGCTGCTCGATCGTCTCCCTGATAATGGTTGCCGGCCGGCAGTGTTCGGTCGTGTCGTTGAGAGCTTCTTGGCGGGCAAGCCACAGCAGACTTTCTATATCGTTCTCCATGTCGGACACGGCACGATGGATTCTCGCCAAGGGTCGCTGGATGGAGGCATCTGATGCTGCCGGATTGCTCTCCAGGATTTCCACCGCGCCGCGGATGACGGTTACCGGTGTGCGCAGTTCATGGCTGGCATCCCGGACAAAGTGCTTTTCACGTTCCACGAAGGCATTCACCCGCTTCATGGATTCCGTCAAAGCGACGGCCAGCACGCCCACTTCATCATCATACAAATCCTCCGGAAGATCGGTGGGGAAGCCTTCCGGGCTCACCCCCCTCACCCGCTCCGCCAGGTGCGCAACCGGCGCGATCACCCGTCGCGCCATCATCAGGCCAAGCCACAGCCCCAGTGCGATGACCAGGAGCACGACAGCCGACAATACGGCGGCGATGACGAATTTGCGTTTTTCCATGAATTCCAGTGTTGCAACGGCATAGAGCACATAGACCGGCTCCACCAGTTCGGGCACAACCCTGACCGCGACATGGTATTCTTCGTTGTTGATGTAACGCTCATGAAATCCTTCCGGAAGAACGCCCAATACCTGCCGGAAAGTGTCCGGCATGGCATCGGTTCCTATGAAAGATTGGATGTGTGGCCTTTCCGGAAGCGGGTGATCGGGCGTTTCCCGGAAATGGGTCATTAGTTGCACCACCTCCTGGGTAAGCCGGTCGTCGATCAGGTGGTCGTCGATCATGTCAAGCGAAACATAGACGATCACGGCGAAAACCGAGCCCAAGACGGCGCCGAAGAGACCGAATGCGCATATGAGACGTGCGCGCAGACTATTGCGAATTTTCATCGGGGGCGGCCAATCGATACCCGATACCATGCATCGTCTGCAGGAGCGGATAAGTGAAGGGTTTGTCAATGGCGCGCCGCAGCGCATAGATGTGACTGCGCAGGGCATCGCTGCCGGGCGGCATTTCACCCCACAATGCAGTCTCGAGCTCATCGCGCGAGGTAACATTGGGATAGGCCTTCATCAGGATGGTCAGAATTTGCATGCAAACCCGATTGAGCTTGATCAGCCGACCGGCCCGCCGGGCTTCCATGCGACCGAGATCCATTTCGAGATCGGCGACGCGGAGGATGGGTCTGTCGACGGGCCGACCCCGCTTCAACAGGGCCTCAATCCTGGCGGCAAGCTCCCGCAGGGCAAAGGGCTTGACCAAATAATCGTCGGCCCCGGACGCAAATCCCTCTAATTTGTCGTTCAGGGTATCACGGGCCGTGAGCATGAGCACGGGGGGCGCCTTGAAGGCCTCTTTTCTCAGCTTGCGGCAGAGGGTCAGACCATCCATGCCCGGCAGCATGATGTCCAGGATGATCACATCGTAGGGGTGGGTGAGGGCGAGGTGCAAACCGCCGATGCCATCCATGGCAAAGTCCAGGATTCCACCCCGGGCTTGAAAATAATCGCCGATATTCTCGGCGATATCGAGGTTGTCTTCAATGACAAGCAGACGCAAGGGTCTGGAATGATGGTTGGCATCCATGGAACTTCACATGCACTGATAATAAGGTATTTGATACAGGTAAAAATAGATCGCTTTTATCGGGTGTCAAATTGGCCTGGATGGGCGGTATCGCCCTGAGCAGAATATCAGGACAGCATCCAGACCTCGTCCCAGTTC
>JAZBOA010000031.1:0-5328 GCA_036350935.1 Anderseniella sp.
ACCGGGAGCGGATGCTGAACCGGCAAGGCTAGGCAGGGCAGTGGCGGCGTGCGCAGTCCAGTGCGAACCCGTCTCCGTTGGCCAATACCCTGTTCCTCGGGAATTTACAGGGAATTTTCCTATTTTCGGCCATTTCAGAGCGAAACTGACCAGATTAAACCCCGCTATTTCAGTTGCTTAGCTGGATAATTCTCTAAAATCGGTAACAGGGAAATTTTTCGGCCGAACAGGGAATTTATAGCCGATATCAGGGAATAATATCTGCGAGCAGGGAATGCTACGCCTAGTACAGTCTCGCCACTTCAGCTTGAGACAGACACCAAAATGCTGCTGCTTCCAAAAACCCTGGCGACTCACTCTTGGCTCATGAGCCTTTGTCTCCATGACCTCATTCAAGGGTCAAGCCGTTGCGTACCCAGTCATGAAATCTCTTTAGCAGGTATTCCTCCGGCATTAGAACGCCCTGTTTGAATGGCAATGCGTGGAGCCCCTTCTGGTTGACCTCGCAGGCTCTGCCATCCTGTTCCATCACGAGTTTTGCAAACTCCACTACATTCGATTTGTCATATCTACTGTCAGCCAGCGTCTCCGGTTCAAACAACCACTCGGCCTGCAATTCTATCCGCTCGGGCCCCAAAGGAAGCAACCTGACAATCCGGACGTGATCTGCATATCCGCCAATAAACATGGAAGGCCACGTTGATGCATATGCCTGACCGCGAGCAAATCCATCCTCGGTCAGGGTTGATATCAAATGCTCCTGCGCACTGCTATCTGATGACCAAGTTTCCGCTCCGGGACGTAATCCACCTCTGTATCGCGGATCATCAGATCCCTCGAACTGTGTCCAGTCCGGAACATCCTTGGGATCAATGATCCGGCGGGAGTAAAGCGGTACAAGATCAGACAACTCGGGGTGCACGTTGGGGCAATGCAGACACTCATTGAAATTCTCCCAAAATGACTTCCAGTTGCAGGAAATTTCCTTCCGCCAAGTTTCTCCCACCACCATGGCTTCCAGGGGAAATCTTTCGAATATGTCTGGTGGCCGCTGAAAGGCAGCCTCAGAACCCCAGATTGCTTCAGGGTTCAGATTAACAAACACTGAACCACGCCATTCGGCCAACGCTACTTTGTACAAACCATGATCAGATTTGCAGAAGCCTTCCGGCTCTGCAAACGAGGACACTCGAACCAACCTTCCATCATCGGCCGCGAATGACCACTGGTGATAGGGACACACCAAAAGCTTCGAACCGAGCCGTCCAGAAGTCGCTTCGCATAGTTGCGACCCCCGATGCGGACACGTGTTGTGATAGGCTTGCAGATTGCTTTCGCCATCACGTACAACGATGACGCTCTGGTCACCAATCCGAAGGGTCCTGAAGCTCATGGGTTCTGTAAGCGCAGATGAGCGGCACACATATACCCAATTCCGGTACCAAAGCCTGGTCAGTTCTTGCCTGTAATGCTCGTCGTCGTAATACCAGCGAGCGGGCAGAGATGGCTCGGCCCGCTTCAGTGAATTGTATTGAGCAGGTTCGACATGCTCATTCATGCAAACCACCACCGCTCTGCCGACTTGTTTCCATCAAGCTCCCAGTTGCCGGCGATCTTGTCAGGTTGAGCAAGCTTGTCCGAAGCGGCCATTATGTGATTTGCAAACATCGGAATGAGCGCGCCACCTTCATCGGAAACAATGGTCTGCATCTCCACGTACATTGCCCGGCGTTTGGCGTCGTCAAGCTCGGCCCTGGCAGCAACGAGTAGATCGTTGAAACGCTCGTTGGTGCGCCAGTCGGTATCGTTGGACTTTGCATCCTTGGCGTAGGCAACCGAGAACATCAGATCTTCGGTAGGACGGCCGCCCCAGTAGCAGGCGCACCATGGCTTGTTCTTCCAGACATTCGCCCAGTAACCATCATTTGGCTCACGGACCACTTCAACCTGCAAGCCGGCCTTGCCGGCAGCGTCAGCAATCAGAACGGCTGCATCCACTGCGCCCGCAAACGCCGCGTCGGCAGCGTGCAGTTGGACCTTTGTGTTCTCGAGACCTGCCTTCTTCAACAAGGACCGAGCCTTGTCGAGATCCTGTGTTCGTTGAGGCAGTTCCGAGGCATGGTAGCGATTGGCAGTCGATATCGGGTGGTCATTGCCAACCACTCCATGACCCGCGAGGACTTTCTCGACAAGTTCCTCACGGTCGATCATCAGCTTTATCGCCATCCTGAGATCAGCATTGTCAAATGGTGCGGCCGTCACAATCATCGGAAACGTGTAGTGCTGAGTACCCGCCGCTTCGAGAATCTTCACCCCGGCTGCTCTCGCGAGCAACGCCACAGTAGTGGGTTGCACCCGGTCGATGACGTCCACAGACCCTGTTGTCAATGCGGTCTGACGAGCCGTGTAATCAGGTATGGAGAGGGTTTCTACCTCGTCGAAATGAGCCCTGTCCGACTTGAAGTAGTTAGGGTTTCTGGCAAGCAATGCACGAACGCCAGGCTCGAACTCCTTCAGCAGATATCCCCCTGTGCCGACACCGCTTGCCCAATCTGGTTTTCCATCTACATCAGGAACGATAAGCAACTGGTAGCTTGACAAGACGAAGGGGAAGTCAGCGTTGCCCGAACTGAGTTCGAAGACAATTGTGTCGTTGCCGTCCTTCTTCATCGAAGTGATCGGCTCGAGCATTACCTTCGCTGCCGACTTTGTTGCATCGCCCCGGTGATAGGTGAGCGAACTCAGCACATCATCGGCGGTCATCGTCTTTCCGTTATGGAACTCCACCCCTTTTCGCAACTTGAACATCCAGGTCTTGGCATCTGCAGAGGCTTCCCAGCTCTCTGCGAGTTCGGGGACCAGCTTGCCTTCGTTGTCGACTTCGGTCAGATAGTTTCCATAAGAAAACGCCACGTTCTGCATGAAACCATTCTCGAAGGTCGCAGGGTCCAACGAGTCAGTCGTTGAACCATGGCCGATGGCCTGGCGTAGCCGCCCACCCTTTTTGGGAGTCGCCGCGAGTGCATCGTCGGCCAGAGAAATCGCGCTGGTCAAAGTGGCGCCCGCTGCCACGGCACTCGTTATGAACTGTCTGCGATCCAACACTCCGCTGGTGACCTTCTTGTACAATTGTTCGATGTACCTATCGCTCATGAATTCCTCCCTGGATAGCTCACAATTTGGACAACCCCGGTTTAGGAAACGATCATAAGAAATTAGCTTATCGGCCGCTGGACTGGCGTCAAGCAACCGTTCCGTCATTTAGACGCGTCTTGCTGTAGTGCCTTTACTTGGAACTGCCTCGCCACTTACGGATACCCCATGCAGTTGTGATGTATCTCAAGCGTGGCGGGGTTTAGCGCGACCTGGCACGCCTGCTTCTCATGGCTTGTTATGGAGGCATCTACAGGAGAGCTCGACATGAGCGGATACGTCGGGGCAGAGCACGAATTCCATGATCCTGAGTTCGTACAAGGCTGGGCCAATCGCTTCGTGCCGACGCAGCCACGGCTGCAACTGTTCGATCTGATCCTTGGACAAATCGAACAGCTCTGCAAACCCGATGCGCATGTCCTCGAACTCGGAACCGGTCCCGGCTACATGGCGCGCCATATCCTGGAGTGCAACAAGCTGGTGAGTTACGAGGCTCTCGACTTTTCGGATGCATTCATCGATGTCGCCAGGAAGACGATCGGGGATCTGAGCTCCCGGGTGGTATTCACCAACGCCGATCTGATGGCGCAAGATTGGCCAGACAGGCTCAGCCGCAAACCCGATGCGATCATCTCGACCTGGGCACTGCATGATCTCGGGGCACAGGAACCGATCGCAAATGTGTATGCCCGATGCCATGAGATCTTGCCCGTGGGCGGACTGCTGGCGAACGGTGACTTCATCAAGCCCGATGGAACTTCGTGGGATTATGAGCCTGGGCGTTTCGAGATCGGGCGTCACCTTGAACTCTTGCGCGCGGCAGGGTTTGAAGAGCCCAGATCCCTCGCTCATCTTGAGCCGAACACCGAAAACCCCACCCCCGCTCAGAATTACGCCTGTCTGGTTGCATTCAAGCAGTGAAGCTGTTCAACCGCGATGGTCAACTCGAACTGCTTTGGGCATTGAGCCGGTCAAGTTTCAGAACCGCTCGCCATGAAGATATGAGCTGGGTTCCCAATTTGATCGATCGCAACGCACTGGATGTCAAGGCTGCGCGATATTGGTCTGTCTTCCAAAAAGGCAATTGGGCCCCTCTGTCGCCAGGAGTTGATGATGTCTGAGAACCTGATCGTCTGCACCAGCTGCGGAGGCGTGAACCGGGTGCCCGGCGACCGTTCTGCCTTGCAGGCAAAGTGCGGCAAGTGCAGATCCAGCCTGTTCGACGGTCATCCCAAGGACGTCCCCCAAGCCATTTTCGAGAAGCAGGTCAAACGCAGCACCGTTCCGGTTCTGGTCGATGTCTGGGCACCCTGGTGTGGCCCGTGCAAGATGATGGCGCCTGCATTCGAAGCTGCCGCCCGCGAACTTGAACCTCGGGTCCGCTTGATCAAGCTGAACTCAGACGAGCAGCAAACTGTGGCTGCGCAGTTGGGCATACGGAGCATCCCGACACTGATCCTGTTTGCAGGCGGACGAGAAGTTGCCAGACACCCCGGGGCAATGTCACAGCAGCAAATCCTGCAATGGGTCAAGGCCGCAAAGCCATGAAGGCACAGGTTTGCGAGTAACTGCCGTGAGTGCTGAGGGATGCCGTTGATCCTTACGCTCACAGCTGCAACTTGGCCACCCATATTATTGATCGATTGACGTCATGCGCCGCCGCAGTAGGTTCAGCGGCATGGTTTCAGTCGCCGCAGGTGCAATGGTAATAACAAGCCCGGATCCCAGATTATGGCTACTCCCCAACACCTTCAGACGGGTCGGCTCACCGCCAGGCAAATCACAACCCGCGCCTATCGCGTACCACTGAACTTCACGCTGGGAACCAGCGTGCGAACCTTGAAGATTGTGCCGCTGGTGCTGGTCGACGTGCAGACGGAAGAAGGGCCGGTCGGCCGGTCGTATGTATTCGGCTATACCGATGCAGGCGCACGGGCAATCGCGGCCTGCCTTGCAGAGGCTGAGGAAGTGGTGCGCGGCCAGTGCTCCACGCCTCATGGCCTTGGTGATCTGTTGACCACACGTTTCAAGCTGTTCGGCATAACCGGCGCCGTGAGGATGGCGCTGTCAGCGTTCGACATGGCCATATGGGATGCCACAGCCATTGCAGCAGGCTTGCCTCTCGCCACCATGCTGGGCGCAGACAGAACCTTTATGCCGGCGTACGACAGCCGG
>JAZBOA010000032.1:0-29562 GCA_036350935.1 Anderseniella sp.
ACTCGGTGACAATGGCCCGGCGGGCCCCGCTTGCGTCGACAAGGCGGCCATGGGCGCCCGGTCCAACCCCGGCGTACTCGCCATACCGCCAGTAGAGCAGGTTGTGGCGGCATTCATTGCCGGCGGCGGCATGATTGGAAACTTCGTAAGCCGGAAGGCCTGCGGCAGCAGTCATCTCCTGCGTGATCTCGTACAGAACCGCACCCGTGTCCTCATCCGGCACGACCAGTGAACCTGCGGAATGGAGGTCATGAAAGGCGGTGCCCGGCTCGATGGTCAGCTGGTAGAGCGACATATGCCCGTCCTGTTCGGCAAGAGCACGCCGCAACTCTTCACGCCACGCTTGCGGGGTTTGACCGGACCTAGCGTAAATCAGGTCGAACGAGGTGCGCGGGAAGACCTTGCGGGCGAGAGCAAAGGCCGCCAGCGCCTCTTCCACCGAGTGCTGGCGTCCAAGCGCCTTGAGGTCGAAATCGCTCAGCGCCTGCACCCCAACCGACACCCGGTTGACACCGGCAGCACGGTAGCCGCGAAAATTCGATGCCTCCACGCTGGTCGGGTTTGCTTCAAGGGTGATCTCGATATCCACCGCACAGGGCCACAGGTCAGCGACCTTGCCGATGACGGCTGCAACGGCCGCAGGCGGCATCAGCGATGGCGTGCCGCCACCGAAGAAGATGCTGCTGACCTGGCGACCGGGCGTGTGTGCAGCAAACCATTCAAGTTCGCGCACGAGCCCATCGGCAAACCCGGCGGCATCTATGCCGTGGTGGCGAACATGTGAATTGAAGTCGCAATAGGGGCACTTGGCCTTGCAGAACGGCCAGTGCACGTAGACACCGAATGCGTCGTCTCGGGTTTGCATGGTGACGGCCTAGTTGGCCGGTCCTTTCAAGGCGGCGACCAGTTGCTCGAAGGCACGGGCGCGATGCGACATGGCATGCTTGGCTTCGGACTCCATCTCGCCAAATGTAATGTCATGGCCTTCAGGCAGGAAGACCGGATCGTAGCCGAAACCCTTGTTGCCGCGCGGCGGCCATACAAGCGTACCATGCACTTCGCCCCGATAGACCCGTGATGCCTTTCCCGGCACGGCAAGACAAAGGGCGCAGACGAAATGCGCCTTGCGCTGTTCCGGCGACAGGGCATACCGGTCGCGCAGTTCATGCTCGACTTTCTGCATGGCCCTGGTGAAATCCTTGTCGGCTCCGGCCCAACGGGCGGAGTAGATTCCGGGCGCGCCGCCCAGCGCGTCCACGCAAAGACCTGAGTCATCCGAGAGTGCGGCAAGGCCGGAAGCTTCAGTGGCGGCTTCCGCCTTCAGCCGCGCATTGCCTTCAAACGTGTCCTCGGTCTCGTCCGGCTCAGGCAGCCCGAGCGTTCCGGCCGAGATCGCCTCTATGCCCAGCGGGCGCAGAAGGTCGCCAATCTCGCGCACCTTGCCAGGATTGTGGCTTGCGACAACCAGCTTGTTTTCCGGCAGTACAATCGTCATGAGCTGACGGCTGACTTCTGAAGGCCGACCAACTGTCCAATACCGGCAGAGGCAAGAGACAGGAGTTCCAGCAGTTGCGCCTGGCTGAACGGCACGCCCTCGGCTGTCCCCTGGACTTCAACAAGTCCGCCGGATCCGGTCATGACGAAGTTGGCGTCCGTCTCGGCGGCCGAGTCTTCATCATAATCGAGATCGGCTACGGCAACCCCTTCGTAGATGCCGCAAGACAGGGCCGCTACGTGGTCAACAAGTGGCGTTTCCGCAAGTGAGCCGTCTGCCAGCAGCTTCGCAATGCAGTCATGCAGGGCTACCCAGGCGCCAGTGATCGATGCAGTCCGGGTGCCACCGTCTGCCTGAATGACATCACAATCCACCGTAATCTGGCGTTCTCCGAGCTTCTCCATATCGACAACAGCGCGGAGAGAACGGCCAATTAGCCGCTGGATTTCAAGCGTGCGGCCAGACTGCTTGCCGGCGGCTGCCTCACGCCGCATGCGCGAACCCGTCGAGCGCGGCAGCATGCCGTACTCAGCCGTGACCCAGCCCTTGCCGCCACCACGCAGCCATGGCGGCACCCGGTCTTCAAGGCTGGCCGTGCACAGCACGTGAGTATTGCCGAACTTCACCAGGCAAGAGCCCTCGGCATGCATCGATACGTTGCGCTCCAGGGTAACCTGGCGCATCTCATCCGGTTTGCGTCCTGAAGGTCTCATGTGTGGTCAAGCTCCGATTCCAACATCAATCGCCGATAAGGAGCGTGGTGTAGCTGCCATGGCAGATAAGCGCAATCAGCGTGCGAGACAATTGACGGTGCCAATGGCCGCACCTAGATTCCCTTTGTCCAACCATTCCATGAGGACCCATGAAAGCGATTGATGATCGCCTTACCGAACTGTCCGTACTGGACAAGCGTTCGCGCGACATTTTTCGCCGGCTTGTCGAGACATTCCTGGAAACCGGCGGACCGGTCGGCTCGCGCACCATTTCGCGTAACCTGCCCATCGGGCTGTCTCCAGCCTCGATCCGCAACATCATGTCGGACCTGGAGCAGGCCGGGCTGATCTATGCACCGCACACCAGTGCAGGCCGCCTTCCAACCGAAACCGGTTTGCGCTTCTTTGTCGATGCATTGATGGAAGTAGGCCGCCTGCTGCCGGAAGAGCGCGCGCAGATCGATGCGCAGATCGCCGGCCTCAACCGCGACAAGACCACCGACGACATCCTTGCCGATGCCACAAACCTGCTGTCAGGCCTGTCGAGTTGTGCGGGGCTGGTGCTGACATCCAAGGTCAATGTCCGGCTCCGGCACATAGAGTTCGTCAGCATCAATCCGTCCAAGGCGCTGGTTGTCATGGTCAGCGAGGATGGCAGCGTCGAGAACCGGACGTTCGAGATTCCACGCGGACTGCCGCCGTCAACGCTGACAGAAGTCAGCAATTTCCTTAACAGCCGGTGCCAGGGTCTGACACTCGCTGAACTGCGCGAGCGCCTTGGCAGCCAGGTTGACGAAATGACACGCGAACTGGATTCGCTTGCCACCCGGGTGATCGAGGCTGGCCTTGCCGCCTGGACTGACGATGACGGGGAGGGGAAGCGATCGCTCATCGTTCGTGGCCGGTCCAACCTGATCGACGACAACGCCCATGCCGATGACATCGTACGCATTCGCAAGCTGTTCGATGATCTGGAAAACCAGAAAGATGTCATGAACCTGTTGGGCCTTGCCGAGACCGGTGAAGGTGTGCGCATTTTCATCGGCGCTGAAACCAAACTGTTCTCGCTGTCGGGCTCCTCGCTTGTCGTGGCGCCTTACAGCGATGCGAAGAACAATGTCGTTGGGGTACTTGGAGTGGTGGGGCCAACGCGGCTCAACTATTCGCGCATCGTACCCATGGTGGACTACACGGCGCAGGCCATCGGCCGCCTGATCTCTTGATATTTCGGCACGAAACGATGATATCCGGGGCACCAATCATTATTGTTAGCCAATAGCGGATGCGGGACTGATGACCGAAAACAAGCGCGACACTGAAAACCACCACGCCGAAGCGGTGGAAGAGCTCCAGCAGGCGGCGAACGCATCTGCTGAGGCAGGCGAGGCAGCGAGCCCCTCCAGCAAGCCAGAAGCCGAAACCGAAAGTGACCCACTGCAAGAGTTGCGCGAGGAGAACGCGGTTCTGAAAGACCGCATATTGCGGGCAATGGCGGAAACCGAAAACCTGCGCAAGCGGGCGGAACGAGAGAAGGCTGAAGCCACGCTCTATGCGGCCACCAACTTTGCCCGTGACCTGTTGTCGGTCAGCGACAGCCTTTCCAAGGCGCTGGAAATGATGAGCGCCGAGGCTCTGGAAAAGGCTGATGAATCAACCCGCAATCTTGTTGCCGGAATCGAGCTGACCCGGCGCGAATTGCTGAACTCGTTCCAGAAGCACGGAATCCACGAAGTCAATCCACAGGATGAGAAGTTCGATCCGAACTTCCATCAGGCAATGTTTGAAGTTCCCGGATCCGGCAAACCCAATGGCACTGTCGTCCAGGTAGTTCAAACCGGTTACAAGATTGGCGAACGGCTGCTCCGCCCGGCCTTGGTGGGCGTGGCCAAGGATCAGGCCGGAAGCAAACCCTGAGCCAGCGTCGCCGCGCCGCTCATGGACGCGTTACACGCCGGAGGGTGAGGTTGATGCGGCCGCCTTCCCTCAACAGGGTGGACGTTCCGGGCAGAATCCGGTCGATGCCGTGAAAGCGTAGCCGCGCCTCACCACCCATCACTACAACATCGCCTGAGTGCAGCCTTGACGAAGCCGTTGGCGACTTGCGCTCCAGCCCGCCCACGCGAAACACTGCGGTGTCGCCCAATGAAACGGAAACGACCGGCGCGTCGAAATCCTCTTCGTCCCGGTCCTGGTGGAGGCCCATGCGCGCCGACGCATCATAGAAATTCACCAGGCAGGCCTGCGGCGGATATGGATAGCCCGCAACCGCCCGCCACAAGTCGAGCAGGACCTCAGGCATGGCGGGCCAGGGCCTGCCGGTGACGGGGTGAAGTGGCTGATACCGGTAGCCCTGCCGGTCACTGACCCAGCCGAGTTGTCCAAGATTGGTCATCCGGACGGAGAACGGCTTGGCTGTGCGCGGCATGACCGGCTGGAACAGCGGAGCCTCGGTGACCGCCCCACGAAGGACCTCTACCAGGCTTGCCTGTGCACCAGCATCGAAGTAGCACGGGAGAAAAGTCACGCCGGCAATCTGCATGTTGATAACCAAGCTCCCTTGATGGCGCGTGCACTGGCTCCTATATAGCGCTCGAACGCGAGGCAGAAGCCGATTCATTGCGAATGCTTGTCTCGCAAGTCTGAGTAGAGCAACCGGGGTCTGCCACCGGAGTATCCGGTAAATCATGAGCCTTGAGCAACAAGGGCATGAACAGCGGGCCGCTAATGGAGGGCTAAATGGGTAAGGTTATCGGTATTGACCTCGGCACCACAAACTCGTGCGTGGCGGTCATGGAAGGGGGAAGCCCCAAGGTCGTTGAAAATGCAGAAGGCGCACGCACCACGCCGTCAATCGTTGCATTCACCGGCGACGGTGAAACGCTCGTTGGCCAGCCGGCCAAGCGTCAGGGCGTCACCAATCCCGAGAACACGTTCTTCGCCATCAAGCGCCTGATCGGACGCCGCTATGATGACCCGATGGTCGAGAAGGACAAGAAGCTCGTCCCCTACAACATCGTGAAGGCCGACAACGGCGATGCCTGGGTCGAGTCCAGCGGCAAGAAGTATGCGCCCTCGCAGATTTCTGCCATGACCCTGCAGAAAATGAAGGAGACCGCCGAGCGCCACCTCGGCGAGCCGGTCACGCAGGCCGTCATCACAGTTCCTGCCTACTTCAACGACAGTCAGCGCCAGGCCACCAAGGACGCCGGCAAGATTGCCGGCCTTGAAGTGCTGCGCATCATCAACGAGCCGACCGCTGCTGCCCTGGCCTATGGCCTCGACAAGAAGGAGGCCGGCACGATTGCCGTGTACGACCTTGGCGGCGGCACGTTCGACGTATCGATCCTCGAGATCGGTGACGGCGTGTTTGAAGTGAAGTCGACCAATGGCGACACGTTCCTTGGCGGCGAAGACTTCGACATGCGCATCGTTGACTATCTCGCCGACGAATTCAAAAAGGAAAACAGCATCGATCTGCGCAACGACAAGCTGGCCCTTCAGCGTCTCAAGGAGGCCGCTGAAAAGGCCAAGATCGAGCTGTCGTCCTCGACCCAGACGGAAGTCAACCTGCCGTTCATTACCGCCGATCAGTCAGGTCCCAAGCACCTGACCCTGAAGCTGAGCCGCGCCAAGCTGGAATCGCTGGTCGATGACCTGATCCAGCGCACCGTTGCCCCGTGCAAGGCGGCGCTCAAGGATGCCGGCCTGTCGGCGGCAGACATCGATGAAGTCGTTCTCGTCGGTGGCATGACCCGCATGCCCAAGGTCATCGAGACCGTGAAGTCGTTCTTCGGCAAGGAGCCGCATAAGGGTGTGAACCCGGATGAAGTGGTCGCCATCGGCGCCGCCATCCAGGCCGGCGTGCTGCAGGGTGAGGTCAAGGACGTTCTGCTGCTCGACGTGACTCCGCTGTCGCTCGGCATCGAGACCCTGGGCGGCGTGTTCACCAGGCTGATCGACCGCAACACGACGATCCCGACCAAGAAGAGCCAGGTGTTCTCGACCGCTGACGACAACCAGACCGCCGTCACCATCCGGGTATTCCAGGGTGAGCGCGAAATGGCAGCGCACAACAAGATGCTCGGCCAGTTCGACCTCATGGGAATTCCGACGGCACCGCGCGGCGTTCCGCAGATCGAGGTAACGTTCGACATCGACGCCAACGGTATCGTCAACGTCTCTGCGAAGGACAAGGCCACGGCAAAGGAGCAGCAGATCCGCATCCAGGCCTCTGGCGGCCTGTCCGACGACGAGATCAACAACATGGTCAAGGATGCCGAGGCTCATGCCGAGGAAGACAAGATGCGCAAGCAGCTTGTTGAAGCCAAGAACCATGCCGAAGCGCTGATCCACTCCACCGAGAAATCACTCGCGGAGTTCGGCGACAAGGTTTCGGAAGCTGACAAGTCGGCTGTCACTGCTGCGATCGCAGAGCTGAAGACGGCCCTGGAAGGCGAAGATACTGCTGATGTGGAAGCAAAGACCAATGCGCTGGCTCAGGTTGCGATGAAACTTGGCGAAGCCATGTATCAGAGCCAGCAGGCAGAGGACGGCAGCGATGGTGAAGGCAGCAAGTCTTCGCGCACCGCCGACGATGATGTCGTTGACGCCGATTTCGAGGAAGTCCAGGACGACGATAACAAGAAAGCGTCGTAACATATCAAGGTCGCGTCCGGGGCGGGGCTTGCCTCGCCCCGGAGCGGTCATGCAAGTTGCACTGTAGCGCGCAACTCCAATCCGGCACATCAGCCGGAATTGCCGCGATAGACTGGACCGACCCGACATGGCGAAGCGTGACTACTACGAAGTACTTGGCGTCCCCAGGGGCGCCGATGAGAAGGAACTGAAAAGCGCCTTCCGCAAAATGGCCAAGAAGTATCACCCGGATGCCAATCCAGGAGACAATACGGCCGAACAAAAGTTCAAGGAAGTCAACGAGGCCTACGAGGCTCTCAAGGATCCCCAGAAACGGGCTGCCTATGACCGTTTCGGGCATGCCGCCTTCGAGGATGGACGTGGACCATTTGGTGGCGGCGGACCCGGCGGTGCCGGCTTTGGTCCGGAATTCTCCTCATCCATGTCGGACATATTCGAAGATCTGTTCGGCGAGTTCATGGGCGGCCGCCGTGGTGGACCGGGCCGCAGCAGCGGACAGGCCCGAGGCTCCGACCTGCGATACGACATGGAGATTTCCCTGACCGAGGCCTACACTGGCAAGTCAGCGCAAATCCGGGTGCCAACATCCGTGACTTGCGAGGCCTGTTCCGGCAGTGGCGCCAAGCCGGGCACCAGCCCGAAGACCTGCGGCACCTGCAATGGCGTCGGCGCGGTCCGCTCTTCTTCCGGCTTCTTCACCGTCGAACGCACGTGCCCGAGTTGCCAGGGCCGAGGTACCGTCATTTCCGACCCTTGCGAGAACTGCAGCGGGCAGGGCCGCGTGAAGAAGGAGCGTACGCTTTCCGTAAACATTCCTGCTGGTGTGGAAGATGGCACGCGGATCCGGCTGGCCAACGAGGGAGAGTCCGGCGTGCGCGGTGGCCCGTCGGGCGACCTCTACATCTTCCTTTCAATCAAGCCGCACGAGTTCTTCCAGCGTGATGGCGCCGACCTGTTTTCCCGGGTGCCAATCTCGATGACGGCGGCTGCACTTGGCGGCGAGATCGAAGTTCCGACCATCGACGGCAAGAAGGCACGCGTAACGATCCCCGAAGGCACGCAGGGCGGCAAGCAGTTCCGGCTCAAGGGCAAAGGTATGCCGGTCCTGCGTTCGCAGCAGCATGGCGACATGTATATCCAGGTCAGCGTGGAAACGCCGGTCAACCTGACCCGTAAACAAAAGGAGCTGCTGAAGGAGTTCGAGGCAGAAGCCAAGGACAATTCACCCCAGTCCGCCGGATTTTTCGCCAAGGCCCGTTCATTCTGGGATAACTTCGGCACCTGATGCTATAAATTTTTGCTTCCAGCGGGAGATTCGCCATGGCCAAGGGATACTGGATCGCGCACGGCAAAGTCAGCGATCCCGACCAGTACAAGCTCTACGCTGAGGCAGCCCCAGACGTAATCGCAGCGCATGGCGGCCGGTTTCTTGCCCGTGGCGGCCGTCACCAGCAGATGGAAGGGGCCGGCAAACCGCGCAATGTTGTTATCGAGTTTCCGAGCTTCGAAGATGCGGTGAATTGCTGGAACTCGCCCGGCTATCAGGCCGCTCGCGCCAAGCGCGAGGGTGCTGGTGACGTGGATATCGTCATTGTCGAGGGCGTCTAGGCTTTTTCTACCAGATCAGCCAAACCTGTTGGCAAGCGCTGTCCGGCCTGCCCCATATGAATGACGCCCGAGTACCCGCGTTGTCCACGATCTAGCCATGGGCATCCGGGGCTGGTATCAGAACACCAAGCAAGCAGGTGCGATCGGGGAGCCCCAAGATGTTGAAACTTGTCATTGCAGGCGCCGGCGGCCGCATGGGCCAGACGCTCACGCGGCTCGTGCATGCGCATGGGGCTTGCGAGGTGGCAGGCGGACTTGAACCTTCCGGCTCTCCGAATGTGGGCAAGGACCAGGGTGTCGTGGCCGGCATTGGCGAAATCGGCGTCACCATCAGTGATGACCCGTTGACCGTATTGGCCAAGGCTGACGGGCTCATCGACTTTACCATACCCTCCGCCAGCGTCCGGTTGAGCGAGATAACCGCCCAGGCCCGCATCGTGCATGTTGTCGGTACGACGGGCTTCAGCGAAACCGATGAAGAAGCCATTCAGGCGGCCTCGCGCCATGCGAGGATCGTCAAGTCCGGCAACATGAGCCTTGGCGTCAACCTGCTGGCCTCGCTAGTAAAACAGGGTGCAGCAGCCCTCGATGAAAGTTTTGATATCGAGGTGCTGGAAATGCATCACCGGCACAAGGTCGATGCGCCATCCGGCACCGCCTTGCTGTTGGGGCAGGCTGCAGCAGACGGACGCGGCATCGACCTCGGCAAGAGGTCGGTGCGGACGCGCGATGGCCATACGGGCGCACGGCCGGAAGGCGACATCGGTTTTGCGACATTGCGCGGCGGCAGCGTGGTCGGTGATCACAGCGTGATCTTCGCCGGTCCGTCCGAACGGATTACAGTCTCGCATCATGCCGAATCCCGCGAGATTTTTGCCAATGGCGCCATCAAGGCCGCACTGTGGGCATTCGACAAAAAGCCGGGTCTTTATTCGATGGCCGATGTGCTAGGCATCAGCGCCTGATGCTGATCAATCAAAACGAAGGGCTTGAACGCGAATGAGCGGAACTCTCGTGCTCGTCCGGCATGGACAAAGCGACTGGAACCTCAAGAACCTGTTCACGGGCTGGGAGAACCCCGGCCTGACGGACAAGGGGGTAGAAGAGGCTCATACGGCCGGGCGCAACCTGAAGGCCGAAGGGCTGAGGTTCGACATGGCGTTCACCAGCGATCTGTCGCGAGCCCAGAAGACGCTTGACATCATTCTGGGAGAGCTCAGCCAGGCGGACCTGCCGGTGACCCGGGATCAGGCCCTGAACGAGCGCGACTATGGCGATCTCACCGGGCTGAACAAGGATGATGCACGGGCAAAGTGGGGCGAAGAGCAAGTGCATATCTGGCGGCGCTCCTACGATGTTGCCCCGCCCGGCGGCGAAAGTCTGCGCGACACGCTGGCCCGCTCCCTGCCCTACTACATGAAGGCGATCCAGCCGCATGTGCTGGATGGCAAGTCGGTTGTCGTAGCGGCACACGGCAATTCGCTGCGTTCATTGGTGATGGCAATCGAGGGCCTGACGCCCGAAGAAATCCTGAAGCGGGAAATCGCCACGGGGGTGCCGATCATCTACAAGCTCAACCCCAACAGCACGGTGGCATCGGTCAAGGTGCTGGAACACTAGATCAATTGCCGCCCAGCCTTTGCCGAGGTGACACTTCAGACGCTTCCTGTTGTCCCGGCTTCCCAGCCGAGGATCGCCTTCTTGCGGGTCAATCCCCAGTGATACCCGCACAGATCGCCTGACTTGCCCAGCACCCGGTGGCACGGCACCACGAACGAAATCGGATTGCGGCCGACAGCAGATCCCACCGCACGCACTGCCTTTGGCTTGCCGATATGGCGCGCCACGTCAGAGTAGGTGGTTGCCCGGCCCATCGGGATACGCAGCAGCGTCTCCCAAGTACGCACCTCGAAGTCGGTGCCGATCAGTGTGATGCGAAGCGGCTGATCTGGCTTCCACCGGGTCTGGTCAAAGATGCGGCGAGCCGTCGGGGCAATGGCCGCATCGTCGCGCACGTAGTCTGCCCTGGGCCAGCGCCGCCGCATGTCTTCAAAGGCTGCCACCGGATCATCCTCGTCGGCGAAGGCAAGACCGGCCAGTCCATGCGCCGTCACAAGCACGACAGCAATGCCGAACGGTGAAGGATGAAAACCCCAGGTTATGGTCAGGCCCTCGCCGCGAGCACGGTATACACCCGGCGGCATTCCCTCGTGCGTAACGAACAGGTCGTGCAATCGGCCGGGACCGGACAAGCCAACTTCGTAGGATGCGTCGAGCACAGTGGCTGAATCCTTTAACAGTTCACGCGCCCGGTCCAGCGTGATGGCTTGCATGAACGACTTGGGCGTAATCCCGGCCCACCGGCTGAAGCTGCGCTGAACCATGTCGGGGCTGGCCCCCACGTTGAAGGCGATCTCGTCCAGCGACGGCTGCTGCTGCCAGTGGCCGGAGAGAAACTCGATGGTGCGGCGGACCACATCATAGTCATTGGCAACGGATGCCTGGAGCATTGTTTGATCCTCTGTCAAAGGCCTGATTGGAACCCAGACTAGAAGTCCCCGATGTGGCTTGCCACCCGTTTTACGGTTGGCCTGCCTTTGCGGGGTTGTCAGATTTTCGGGCTGAGCAAGAGACCGTTGAGCGCACTGGACAGCGACTTGCGATCATCCGGTGACAAGAAGCTGCCGATTTCCGTCCGGACCCCGCGCGAGACCAGGAACAAACGGCCGATCAGGTCGCGCTCAGCATCGTTCTCGAGCTCGACCCTTGTCCACTGCAAAACGAAGCTCTGGCTGGCATCCGGCTTGCCGGGCTTGTGGCGCGCCAACACTATCTCGCCATCCTGGATGGTGATGGTCTCCCGCGCCTTGCCATCGCGGAAGTTGCGCTCCAACGCCCACCAGATCAGCAACACGTCGAGGCCAAAGAAACCGAACACAGGCCAGGCACCGAGCATCAGAAAGCCAACACCGGCGATGAAGCTCACCAGCGCAATGCAGACCATCAGCACTACAAAACCCCGGCGGCTGAGCGACCGGTGCGGATACAAGTGGATTATTGTCGGTTCAGACTTCACGGCCGGGAAACCAGAGGCTCTTGATGTGTTGTACAGATGTCGAACTGGCGCATACAGGAGAGCACTGAACCATGGCCCGGCGCAAGAAGCTCAAGCCCGACGAAATCGAAGAGGTGTTCCGGCGCTTCCACGACGCCAATCCCCACCCCGAGGGCGAGCTTGAATCAGTCAATACCTTCACCTTTCTGGTGGCCGTCGTGCTCTCGGCACAAGCCACTGACGAGGGCGTGAACAAGGCCACGCGCGCCCTGTTCAGGGCAGCCGACACACCGGAGAAGATGGTGGCGCTGGGCGAAGACCAAGTGCGCGACTTCATAAAGACCATCGGCCTGTTCCGCAACAAGGCGAAAAACGTCATCATGCTATCCAGAGCGCTGATCGAAAAACACGGCAGTCATGTGCCTTCAACGCGCGATGAACTCGAAGCGTTGCCCGGCGTCGGGCGCAAGACCGCCAACGTCGTCCTGAACATCTGCTTCGGTCAACCCACCATAGCGGTAGACACTCACCTGTTCCGCGTTGCCAACCGTGCAGGGCTGGCACCGGGCAAAACCCCGCTGGCGGTCGAACAGGGGCTGTTGAAGGCTATACCTGAGCAATACCTGCTGCACGCACACCACTGGCTTATCCTGCATGGGCGATATGTCTGCAAGGCTCGCAAGCCCGAGTGCGGGCGCTGTCTGATCAGCGATTTGTGTTTGTATCCGGCCAAGATCATGCCGGCCTAGGACGCGGACCGAAGACCCTCGTCGCGGCTGATCCGCTTGAAGATGTGGACGAAGTAGGACGTGGAAAACAGCGGCACCAGGATGTTGACGAACGGAATCAGCGCAAGGCCTGCAGGTATCAAACCCGCCGCCCAGATGCGGCTCGCATTTGCCTTGCGGAAGGCCATCGCATCGCGCACTGGCATGTGCCGGACTGCCGCCATGGTGAAGAATTCACGGCTGAGCAGGTAGGCGTTCACTACCACCATGATCACTGCGCCTATCCCGAGAAACACCACGGGCAGCACGAGAATATTGACCAGCAGCACGAGCAGGCCGAACTGCACGCCCATGAGTACTGATGATAAAGCGCTGGGCGGACGGCCAACATGATCTGACGGATAATGCTTGCGCTCGACAATATCCGCCACGGTATCGAGGAACAGACCGGCGAATATGGCCGTCACCGGCGCCATCAGGAAAAAGAAGCCGACGAAGATGCCAAGGCTTGCCACGGTGGCAATTACCTCGTCCAGCCATGGCCACGGCAACACCAGCAAGGCGGTGGCGCCGACCCAGACTGCAACCAGCAAACCGGTGAACAGCAGCACTGTCAGTCCCAGGGCTTTCCAGAGCACCGGCCGGACTGCCGGAGACAGGACGTCATTGGCAGCGCGAAAGGCAGAAGAAATCATGTGCGTGTCCCATACGAATTGGTGACCACCGGCAATTGGGGTCGTGTGGGGCTGGTTACAAGGTTGGCTTGCATAGCCTCAACATGGTTGTGTATTCACCTGTCAGACTCACCCACCAGTTTACAGGATATCCCATGCCCGAACCGGAACACGATGTCATCGGCATCGGCAACGCCATTGTTGACGTCATGGCCCGTCATGACGACAGCTTCCTGTCTGCCAATGGCCTGTTGAAAGGATCGATGCAGCTTGTCGATGAGGCAGGAGCGCTGTCATTGTATGACAAGCTTGGACCGGCCATGGAGATTTCCGGCGGGTCCGCCGCCAACACGATTGCCGGACTCACCTCGCTGGGTGGTGCCGCGCGTTATGTCGGCAAGGTGGCCGATGACCTGCTGGGTGCCGTTTTCATCCACGACATCCGGGCTGCGGGCGTGAGCTACGATACGCAGGCGCTGGCCGGGGGACCGCAGACGGCGCGATGCATGGTCGTGGTCACACCGGATGGCCAGCGCACCATGTCAACTTACCTCGGTGCGAGCGCCCTGCTCGGTCCGGACGACATCGTGGAAGAGCAGATCGCCAATGCCGGCATCACCTATCTGGAGGGCTACCTCTGGGACCGGCCCGAAGCCAAGGACGCCTTCCGCAAAGCCGCCGGGCTTGCAACCCGGAACGGGCGCAAGGTGGCGTTGACGCTGTCCGATTCGTTCTGTGTGGACCGGCACCGCGACAGCTTCCTGTCGCTGATCCGCGACGGTGTCGATGTGCTGTTCGCCAATGAAGCAGAGCTGTTGTCTCTGTACCAGACCAGCGACTTCGACGAAGCCGTCCGGCAGGTGAAGGCAGACTGTCACATCGCGGCGGTCACCCGGTCCGAGAAGGGCAGCGTCATCGTCAACGGCAATGATGCCATTGCGGTGGAGGCTGTCGCCATCGACAAGGGGGTGGATACGACGGGGGCAGGCGATCTTTATGCCGCAGGTTTCATGTTTGGCCTGGCCCGTGGCAAACCGCTTGCCGAATGCGCGCATATCGGGCACGTGGCAGCGGCCGAAATCATTTCGCACATGGGCGCCCGGCCGGTGGCGAAACTTTCCACCCTGATCTAGATCTTGCGCAGGTAGACCGTGCTGATGAGGTGATCGGTGCTCTTGCGCAAGATCAGGTCGGCGCGCTGCCGGGTTGGCAGCACGTTCTCGCGCAGGTTCACCATGTTGACAGTTTCCCAGATCCGGGTGGCCGTCTCCCGGGCTTCCACGTCACTGAGTTTCGAGTAACGATGGAAGTATGACTTGGGATCAGCGAACGCCGTCTCGCGGAACGAGAAGAACCGGTTCACATACCAGGTCCGCAAGTCGTTCTCGTCCGCATCGATGAAGATCGAGAAATCGAAATAGTCGGACACGTAGGGTATGGCCTTCCCATCACGCGGGGGCCTGCCGGTCTGAAGGACGTTCAGCCCCTCGACAATCAGGATGTCGGGCTGGTCGACGGTGATCCGCTTGCCCGGCTCGATGTCATAGGTCAGGTGTGAGTAGACCGGCGCCTCTACATCGCGCTTGCCAGCCTTGATGTCCGAAAGGAACTTGAGCAGCACCGGCAAATCATAACTCTCCGGAAAGCCCTTGCGGTTCATCAGGCCTTCGCGCTCAAGCACTGCGTTGGGCAGCAGGAAGCCATCGGTCGGCAACAGCGCCACCTTCGGGTGGTTGGGCCAACGGGCCAGCAGTCCACGCAGGATGCGCGCCGTGGTGCTCTTGCCGCCTGCCACGCTGCCGGCAATGCCGATTATGTAGGGGACCTTGTGATTGTTCCCGCCAAGAAATTTTTGGGTCACCTTGAAGAGGTCCTGGCTGGCGGCAACATAGAGATTGAGCAACCGCGACAGCGGCAAGTAAATGGCGATCACCTCATCGAGGTTGATGCGGTCATTGACGCCACGCAATTCCTCGACCTCTTCCGCAGACAGCGTCAGCGGCGTGTCAGCGCGCAGTTTCGCCCACTCCGAACGGGTAAAAACACGGTAAGGTGACAGTTGTGCTGTTGTCTGGTCCATGGCAGTTCGCAGTTCAACCGGCATTTCGTGAGGCCTTTTCTTCCAGACCGCTCTGGTCAAAGCGGCCAGCAAGTTCGGCCATCACGTCGTCCAGCCGAACACCGCCATCCCTGAGCACAACAAGCAGGTGGTAAAGCACATCGGCGGCTTCAGCCGTAAGGTGGATCCGGTCACCCTCGGCTGCAGCAAGGATCAGCTCGATTGCCTCTTCGCCAAATTTCTTCGCGCACTTGGCGGTACCGGCAGCCAGCAGCTTCGCCGTATAGGACTTGCCTTCGTCGGCCTGAGTTGCGCGGTCGGCAATGATCGCCTCAAGGCGCAAGAGAACATCAGTGGTCTTTGTGTCGGACATGCCCATACCCTGGCAACTTCCGGTCAGGTGAGCCTGACCGGTACGCCTTGTTGTGCCATGAAATGCTTGGCTTCGGAAATGGTATGGGTTCCGAAGTGAAAAATCGAAGCGGCCAGAACAGCGCTTGCTCCCGCCTTCTGGATACCGTCGACGAGATGCTGCAAGTTGCCTACGCCGCCTGACGCGATCACCGGAACATCGACTGCGTCAGAAATGGCCCGGGTGAGTTCAATGTCGAAACCATCGCCCGTGCCGTCGCGGTCCATCGAAGTCAGCAGGATCTCGCCAGCGCCGAGTCCCACCACCTTGCAGGCGAACTCTATGGCGTCGATGCCGGTGGGCTCCCTGCCGCCATGGGTGAAGATTTCCCATCGCAGCGGCTCTCCCTCACTGCTGACACGCTTGGCGTCCACCGCAACCACGATGCACTGGGAGCCGAACTTGGTGGCGGCCTCACGAACGAAACCCGGGTCTTTGACGGCGGCAGTGTTGATGGAAACCTTGTCCGCTCCCGCCAGCAGCAGCTTGCGGATGTCTTCAAGCGTACGAACGCCACCGCCGACGGTCAGGGGCATGAAGCACTGTTCCGCCGTCTGGCGAACCACATCGAGGATGATGCCCCGGTTCTCGTGACTGGCAGTGATGTCCAGGAAGCAAAGCTCGTCAGCGCCGGCTTCATCATAGGCCTTCGCAATCTGTACAGGGTCGCCGGCATCGCGCAGATCAACAAAGTTGACTCCCTTGACCACCCGGCCGTCCTTCACATCGAGGCAGGGAATGATGCGGGCCTTAAGCATTGGAGGCTTCCTTGAGCATGGCGAGTGCGGCGGCTGGATCGATTCTGCCATCGTAGAGTGCGCGGCCCGAGATGGCCCCTTCAAGGATCCGGCAATCAGGCTGGGCCAGCCGCTCGATGTCTGTCATCGATGCCAGCCCGCCACTGGCGATCACCGGAATGGACGTGGCGCTGGCTAGGTCAAGCGTCGAGTCGATGTTCAGTCCGGCCAGTATGCCATCACGGTCAATGTCGGTGTAGATGATGGCCGCCACGCCAGCATCCTCGAACCGTGACGCCAGTTCCTTCACTCCAAGCGTCGAGCTTTCAGCCCAGCCCTCCACGGCAACCTTGCCGCCCTTGGCGTCGATGCCGACTGCAATGCGGCCTGGAAACAACTGGCAAGCCTCCCGTACGATACCAGGGTCACGGACAGCCAGCGTCCCGAGAATGACCCGCGCAATACCCTTGCCGAGCCAGCTTTCGATGCCGGTGATATCCCGGATGCCGCCGCCCAGCTGGACAGGCAGGGATACGGCCTCCAGAATCGCTTCCACGGCCCCGCCGTTGACCGGCTTGCCGGCGAACGCGCCATTGAGGTCAACAAGATGGAGGTATTCAAAGCCCTGTTCCTCAAAGGCGAGCGCTTGGGCGGCCGGGTTGTGGGAGAACACGGTCGCCTCGTTCATGTCGCCCAGCTTGAGGCGCACGCACTGGCCGTCCTTCAGGTCGATTGCCGGAAACAGGATCATCGCCGAAAAGTCCTTCAGGGCGCCCAGTTGAGAAAATTGGAGATCAGCGCAAGCCCCAACGCCTGACTCTTCTCCGGGTGAAACTGGGTGCCAGCCAAGTTGCCGCGCGCAACCAGTGCCGTGATCGCCTCGCCATAGGAGGCAGTTGCCACCACGTCCTCCGGCCTCGCAGCCTTCAAGTGATAGGAGTGCACGAAATAGGCGTGCTGGCCGCCCGGCCCAGTGTCGATGCCAGCAAGCAGCGGATGCGGCCGCACTACGTCCAGCGTGTTCCAGCCCATGTGCGGGATCTTCAGGTTCGAGGCTCCAACTTCGATGCGGACGACCTCGCCCTCGATCCAGCCAAAGCCCGCTGTTTCCCCATGCTCCAGACCCCGCGCCGCCATCAACTGCATCCCGACACAAATGCCGAGGAACGGCCTGGCCTTTGCCCGGCAATGTTCTTCGAGCGCCTCCCACATGCCATCAATGGCGGCAAGGCCGTCATGGCAATCGCGATAGGCGCCAACGCCGGGCAACACCACACGGTCTGCCGAGGCAAGCTGTTCGGGCCGGGAGACAAGATCGATACGGGCAGACAGGCCTGCGGTGCGGGCGGCGCGCTCGAACGACTTCTGCGCAGAGCGAAGATTGCCGGACCCATAGTCAATGATTGCAACTTGCATGGCGCGCTCAGCTGACCTCGCCTTGAGCGCGATCAGCGAACAGGCGCCAGGCAGCCTCTTCGCCATCATTGGCCGCAATATCAGCGACCTCCTGGTAGCCACGGCGTGACAAGACCTTGCGGCGGAGATTGTTACCTTCAAGCCCCATATAGAGGTTGACCAGCAAGCCAAGCCATGTGCCGAGGCCATCGGAAAACCCGGCGGCATATCCGGTGCCAGCCAAAGCTGCGACGGCGAAAACGTAGCCCGCCAGCGCCCACCACATCCTGTGCCAGATCAGCCAGAAGAACGGGACAAGAAATGCAGGCCAGCTGAATCCGTCCTTGACGAATATGAACCCGTTTCCTGTGCCGTCATCGCGCAGGAACTCGGTCTTGCGGTGCGCAGTATAGATCAGCATGGCTTCATTCCTTGCCGCTCAGCGTCCCCTTGGTGGACGGTATCGCATCGGGCATGCGCGTATCGATCTCGATACAATCCCGCAGGGCCCGGGCCACCGCCTTGAAGCAGCTCTCGGCAATATGGTGGTTGTTCACGCCGTAAAGGGTTTCGACATGCAGGGTGATACCGGCATTCATCGCGAATGCCTGGAAAAACTCACGGAACAGCTCGGTATCCATGTCGCCGATCTTCGGTGCGCTGAACTCGGTCCGCCACACGAGGAATGGCCGCCCTGACACGTCGATCGCCGCGCGCGTCAATGCTTCGTCCATGGGCAGATAACAATGGCCATAGCGGCGTATGCCCTTTCGGTCGCCCAGCGCGCTGGAAACTGCCTGGCCAAGTGCAATGCCGGTGTCTTCAGTGGTGTGATGCATGTCGATATGGAGGTCGCCCGCCGTCTTGATCTTCATGTCGATCAGCGAGTGACGCGCCAGCTGATCCAGCATATGGTCGAAGAAACCAACACCGGTCGAGATACTTCTCGCGCCCGTTCCGTCCAGTTTCACTTCAACCGATATGTCGGTCTCATTGGTCTTGCGAGTGACGACAGCTTTTCTCATGCTGCTGGGTTCCATCCATTCACGCCCGGTGAAGGGTGACTTTTAGCAGGCCTCGTCGCTGGTGCAAGGCCCGATCCCCTGCTTGATTAACCATGGGGTCTTTTAATCTCCAGCCGCAGACACCAATTGACTTGGCGCAACTTTGAAACCGGAGGATGAATGACCGGAAACAAGAGCGAGCTTATATGGCACGGCACCACGATCGTCACCGTGCGCAAGGGCAAGACCGTCGTGGTGGCCGGCGACGGGCAGGTCAGCCTGTCGAATACCGTCATCAAGGGCAACGCACGCAAGGTGCGTCCATTGGGCAAAGGCGACGTGATTGCCGGCTTTGCCGGGGCAACCGCCGATGCCATGACGCTGTTCGAACGGCTCGAAGCCAAGCTTGAACAGTATCCGGCCCAGCTCACCCGGGCCTGCGTAGAACTGGCCAAGGACTGGCGCACCGACCGCTATCTGCGCCGGCTGGAAGCGATGATGATCGTGGCGGACCGGTCTACCAGCCTCGTCCTGACGGGCAACGGCGATGTGCTGGAACCCGAAAACGGCATCATTGCCATCGGCTCGGGCGGCAATTACGCCCTCGCTGCGGCCCGTGCGCTGGCCGATTCCGATCTTGATGCCGAAGCCATTGCCCGCAAGGCCATGAAGATTGCCGCTGAAATCTGCGTCTATACCAACGACAATGTAACCCTTGAGATGCTGGACGCCGAGTAGCCGGACGATAGTACAACGAGAGCCATTCAATGACCGACTTTTCCCCGCGCGAGATTGTTTCGGAACTGGACCGCCACATCGTTGGCCAGAAGGATGCCAAGCGCATGGTGGCCATTGCGCTGCGCAACCGCTGGCGGCGAAAGCAACTGGATCCCGAATTGCGCGACGAAGTGATGCCGAAAAACATCCTGATGATCGGTCCGACCGGAGTGGGCAAGACCGAGATCGCCCGGCGGCTTGCAAAGCTCGCCAATGCTCCGTTCATCAAGGTGGAAGCCACCAAGTTCACCGAGGTAGGCTATGTGGGGCGCGACGTCGAACAGATTATCCGGGACCTGGTGGAAATCGGTATCGGGCTTGCCCGCGAGGCTCGCCGCGATCAGGTGAAGGCGCAAGCGCAGGCCAATGCAGAGAACCGGGTGCTTGATGCGCTGGTGGGTGCGGGTGCATCGAGGACCACGCGCGACTCGTTCCGTACGAAGCTTCGCAGCGGCGAACTCGACGACAAGGAAATCGAGATCGAGGTGGTCGATACTGGCGGCGGAATGCCAACCATGGACATTCCAGGCATGCCGGGATCCTCGGTCGGCATGATCAACCTGTCGGACATGCTGGGCAAGGCGTTCGGCCAGCGGACCAAGACGCGCCGGATGACCGTCAGTGAAAGCCACAGCCTGCTGATTCCGGAGGAGTCCGACAAGCTGATCGACCAGGAGCAGATCGTCGCCGAAGCAATTGCCAGCGTGGAGAACAACGGCATCGTCTTCCTCGATGAAATCGACAAGGTAACAGCGCGTGCGGAACGGCAAGGGGCCGACGTCAGCCGGGAAGGTGTACAGCGCGACCTGTTGCCGCTTATCGAAGGCACCACGGTGTCGACCAAATACGGTGCCGTGAAGACCGACCATATCCTGTTCATTGCATCCGGCGCATTCCATGTTGCAAAGCCATCCGACTTGCTGCCGGAATTGCAGGGCCGGCTGCCCATCCGGGTAGAACTGAAGGCGCTGACACGGGATGACTTCAAGCGCATCCTGATCGAACCGCAGGCCAGCCTGGTAAAGCAGTACGTGGCATTGCTGGCCACCGAGAACCTCACGCTTGAAGTTACCGAGGATGGCATCGATGCCTTGGCCAACATTGCCGCGGAAGTGAATGCATCCGTTGAAAACATAGGCGCGCGCCGGCTTCACACCATCATGGAACGGGTGCTTGAAGACGCCAGCTTCAACGCTACCGACAGGGCCGGTCAAACGGTCGTGCTCGACCGCCAGTTTGTGGAAGAGAACATCGGTGACCTTGCGCGCAACACCGACCTGTCGAAATTCATTCTGTAGCTTCCGTCTTGCGGGCGCCAAGCAGTGCCAGATACCGGTCGAGTTCCGCCTCGTCCATGCCGGAGATGCGCTCGGCAAGCCTGTTGGCCAGTTCGGTCGCTTTTGGCGAAAGACCCGATGTATCAACCACGACACGCGGGTGTGAAATGCGTGCCAGCCGGGTAATTTCCTCCGCCTCGTCCCAGATAACGTTGAAGTAGGCGATAATACGCTGCACCAGGTACCAGCTGGGCAGGCCGCGGTGACCGTGTTCGAGTGCTGAAAGATAGGCTGGCGTTACCCCGATGGCGGCGGCCATATCCTTCATGCTGACCCGGTGGTGCTTGCGCAGTTCGCGTATCTTGAGCCCGAAAGGCGTCATGTGTGGGCCTCCTTGCGGCGCAGGCGCAAGTAGAACGCACCACCGCCACCGTGGCGAGGATGTGCAGGCTGGAAGCCGATCACATGACGGGCGAATTCGCGCTCGTGCAGCCATTGTGACAGTTCGGCGCGCAGTATGCCCTGGCGCTCTGGCGCATGATAGTAATCGGCTGAATGGAGCGTGTGCCGGGTGAATGGCGAGGCACCCTTGCCCGTGATGACGAGGACCGTGCGGCGGCCCAGGTCACGGGAGGCCTCGATGAAGTGCAGAAGCGCCGGGCGAGCCCTTGCCACGCTCATGCCGTGCAGATCAATTCGACCATCGATCTCGACATTGCCGCGCGAAAACTTCTGGGTTTCCCTGCGATTGAGGCCAGCGATAGAAGGCGGACGACGCGGCACCGCCTTGACGGCCTGTATCGCCATTGCAGCAGTCCGGCTGTCTGTGCTGGCGGGCAACATCGTAGCCGGATCGTTCCCGCTGGCACTTGCTGCCAGGTGGTCTTCCAGCCGCGAGGGTTTTTGCGGGTGCAGCGGCGACACCGTCTCTGTTATCTGCTGCCACACGGCAAGCTCATCCTGGCGAAGCAGGCGCGCTTTGCGTGGCGGTTCTGCACTGCGCTTTTTCACGGCTTGCCGCGTCCTGTAAGCTGCCGGGCAAGTGCAACAGGCAGAATCGCGATCATCTCACCGGTCTGGTCAAGCTTTCCCGCACCCGCACCTGCTTCATCGCCAGTGCCGAAGAAAATGTCTCCCCGCTGGTATCCGCGAATGGCCGAACCCGTATCCTGGACAACCATGAGCCGGTTGAATGGCTTGAGCGTGCCGCCTTGATGGATGCGGGTGGATACCCAAACCGGCACGCCGAGCGACCAGAAACTGCGATCTGCG
The DNA here is from genome assembly GCA_036350935.1 of Anderseniella sp. Lineage (GTDB taxonomy): Bacteria > Pseudomonadota > Alphaproteobacteria > Rhizobiales > Aestuariivirgaceae > Anderseniella. Next base: position 21,863 of record JAZBOA010000032.1, read on the forward strand.
GCCAGTGACCGGAACGGCGTCAGCGGCAGCTTCTGGGCGCCCACCGGACCGAGCGACGGATCAACGCCTTCCAGCTTCCGGAAGAAGACATAGGACCTGTTCTGCCACAGCAGCTGGCGGGCCTGATCGGGGTTGGCGTCCAGCCAGGCCCGCAGCGCCTGCATGGACATCCCCTCGCGGGTCATCTCGCCCCGGTCGATCAGGACCTTGCCTATGGAAGTGTAGGGCAGTCCCGACTTGGCGGCATAGGCAAGCCGGATGGCAGATCCGTCCGGCAGGCGCACCCGGCCAGAGCCTTGCACCTGCATGAAAAACAGATCGGCCCAGGACTTCAGCCAGGCAAGCTCAAGACCGCGTCCGGCGAGCGCACCCTGCTCGATCTCCTGCCGCGTGAAGTAGGGTTGCGCCTTGCCATTGACTAACCGGCCATAAGCAAGGCCAAGCCTGCCGGCGGATGCCTTGTCCAGGGCAACAAGATCGCCGGGCCGGGCAAGGACGGGTACCGGAAACTCCGCTGACTGTTTGACATCACCAGCCACCTCCGGCTCGAAATACCCGGTAAAGTGACCATCGGGGGGTCCAAGCCGAACGGGCACGAAATTCGTTTCAAAGAAAATGCGGGCCGCATCTCGTCCGCTACCGGGGACAGAGTTTGCAAGCCGGCAAACCTGCAGCCAATCCTGCTGACGGCCCGAAAGGCGCGCTGGTCTGTTGAAGCCTGTGCCTGTGGTTGTCAGTTCGCTGCAGGCTGTGACGAAAACGTCCAGGGCAGCCGCATGATCATCGTCATGCCAGCCTGCAATATTGCTGAAGCTCGTAGCCTGCAACTTCATGCGTGCATGTGCCCCGTCTGCGAGAATGGTTGCCCACCACAGAAGGCCTGCCGCGCAGACAGTTGCAATGGCGAGACTGCGCGCAATCAACAGGCTCATGATGCTGTTCAGTCCGCTTCCGTCGCGACCAGCTTCCAGTTCGGATCGCGAGACTTGAGTGGCCGCTCAAAGGTCCACACATCGGTGATTTCCTGGATTTCGGTAGGATCACCATCGATAACACGGCCCTCGCTGTCGAGCGTGGCCGTAATCAGATCGCTGACGAACTTAACGCTAACCTGGGCACTGCGGCCAGCAACGACCTCGACACGCACGATATCGGCCTTGTTGATGCCGACAAACCGGGACTCGAGGACGTGACCTTCCTTCTTGCGTTCGTCTATCGCAGACACGAATCCTTCGTAGACTTCCCGCGACAGGAGAGGCTTGAGATCCTGCTTGTTGCTCTCCGCAAACGCCGTAACGATCATCTCATAGGCCATCCTGGCGCCGGCAAGGAACTCACGCGGATTGAAGGAAGGATCTTCTTCATGAAGCACATCAATGCCCTTGGCGACTTCCGAACCCTTCTTGGCAAAACCCTCCCAGACAGGCTTGCGCTCTTCCTCGTCGTCGTCCTGCATTGCTACAGGCGGCTGCGATGCCTTGTTGCGCCCCGGCAGAGGCACCACATTGTCGTTGGATCGGGCTGTTTTGGATTCTTCTGACGTCTTGTCCTGACCGGCGAAGGGGTCAAACTGTTTCTCGTTTCCGGTCCTGGTGCCAAGCACGCTACGCAGCCGGAAGAATATGATCACAGCCACGGCCAGAATAATGATGTTGAATGGATCGAAAACCTGGTTCATCGACGGGACCAACCCTTGTCTTTAACGGTGCCGGCGCGACTGAGCCGGGTGTTTCCATGGTGCATTCGGTTTATATAGGCATTGATGCTGGGGCTCGGCAATGGCAGCAAGGCATTCAACCCCTAATGGAGCAATTTATCTTCTAGGCACATGCGGTATTTTCTGTTCATCGCCTTTGTCGTTGTCCCGGTACTGGAGATAACGCTTTTCCTGCAGGTTGGTTCGCTCATTGGCATACCGGCGACTATTGCGCTCATTCTGCTCACTGCAATCACCGGCGCGATCGTGGTCCGCAGCCAGGGGTTGCAAGTGCTGTCGAAGATCCGGCAATCGGTTCAACAGGGAGAAGCGCCTGTCGATGCCCTGATCCAGGGCGCCTGCGTACTGGCGGCCGGGCTGTTGCTGCTGACACCCGGATTTGCAACCGATGCGCTGGGTTTTTCCTTGCTGATCCCGCCGGTGCGGTCGTTCATGACCGGCAGGATCTGGAAACTCATTGAACCACATATGGTGACAACAAGCGCGCAGGAAACCAGCTGGACGGAGAGAAAGTCCAGATACGATACTCAAACCACAATTATTGAAGGTAAAGCCGTAGAAATCCGGGATGAAGCCACCAAGCGCGGCAAAGACGACGACATGTCCGGCCGCAATGACCCCGAAAGGCGAACTTGAACCTTTTCCGGCACCATGCTAGCCACGCCGGCATCTAAGTTTACACAAGCGCTCAAGACGAGGATTCTGCACAAATGGCAAAAGCGGCGAAGAAGACAGCTTCGAAGACCGAACCGGCTGAGGGTGAGGCAGGCAGCGGTGCAGCAACAGAACGTGCTGGTCCTCCGTCGATGAAGATCCTTGGCCAGTACATCAAGGACTTATCATTCGAGAATCCCAATGCGCCGCAGTCACTTGCCGGCCAGGAAGGTCAGCCGGAAATCAACATTGCGGTCAACGTCAATGCAAAGCCGATGTCACAGACCGACTTCGAAGTTGAGTTGCATCTGAACGCCAAGGCTCAAGGGAAGTCAGGTATCGTTTTCGCTGCAGAACTTCTCTATGCAGGCATTTTCCGGCTGGAGAACATCCCGCAGGACGCACTGCATCCGGTGGTGCTGGTCGAGTGTCCCCGGATGCTGTTCCCGTTTGCCCGCCAGATTCTCTCGGAGGTATCCCGCAACGGCGGCTTCCCGCCATTGATGCTCGACCCGATTGATTTCGCCGCCATGTACCAGCAACGCGCGGCGACCGGTGCGAACCAGGTCAAGAACTGAGACGTCGATCAGGACCGTGTTGCCCGCCACAAGGCCTTTTCTCCCAGGCGGGAGATCATCTCGGTATGTGATTGAATTTCCTGCTCGCTCAGCCGGCAAGGCAACGGGTCTGGTCTGCTGCGGGCACGTGTGGCCGCCCTCACCTGATGGACAGTCCGGGTTTCGCGGACTTCTGTCAGGCTGAACGCCGTCTGGCGTCCGCCGATCAGTTCCATATAGACGTCAGCCAGCAATTCCGAATCGAGTAACGCGCCGTGCTTGTCGCGTTTCGAATTGTCGATTCCATAACGGCGGCACAGGGCATCCAGACTGTTGGGACCCATGGGGTGGCGTTTGCGCGCCAGCGAAAGACTGTCGATGACCCGTTCTATTGGCAGTATCGGACGGTTGATCCATGACAGCTCGGCATTGATGAATTTCATGTCGAACTGGGCATTATGAATTACCAGGACGCCGTCGCCGATGAACTCCAGAAACGGGTCGGCAACCGCCGCGAAAACAGGGTAGGTAGACAGGAACTCTTCAGACAAGCCGTGAACGTTGAAAGCCTCCTGCGGCATATCCCGTTCAGGGTTGATGTACTGATGGTAGAAGTTACCGGTAGGGATATGGTTGACCAGCTCCACCGCGCCGATCTCGACAATCCTGTCTCCGGTTGCCGGATCGAGTCCTGTCGTTTCAGTATCGAGCACTATTTCTCGAATCATGAGTTGCCTGCCTGTTGTTCGGCCCGCCGGCGAAGTTCGCTCATAACCTTCTTCACTGCAACACGTGTATCTTCCAGGCTGACGCCGGTGGATACCACGAAATCCGCCCTTCGGCGCTTTTCCTGATCGGGTACCTGGCGGGCGAGAATGGCCTCGAACTTTTCCCTGCTCATGCCGGGCCGGGCAAGTGCACGTTCGCGCTGGACCGCTGCAGGGGCCGAGACCACAATCACCGCGTCGAATTCGTTTGCTCTGTCCCCTTCGTAAAGCAGCGGGATGTCAAACACCACCAAAGCCGCACCGGTCCGTTCTGCTGCCTCCAGGAACCGGCGTTGTTCGTCATGAACTAGTGGGTGGACTATGTTTTCAAGCAACCGGATCGCGTCGTGATCATTCAGCACAAGCGCGGACAATCTTGTCCGCTCGACTGCATCGTCAACGATGGCATCGGGAAAGTGGTTGGCGATCATGGGGACGGCACGGCCCCCTTTCGTGTACAATTCATGCACTGTGGCGTCGGCATCAAATACGGGAACACCCTCATCCCGGATCATTTGCGATACCGTCGATTTGCCCATGGCAATCGAACCGGTAAGAGCTATTCGCAATGGTCGCTTGTCAGCCACTGGCAAGAATGTCCTGTTCGACCAACCGGCGAAGTTCAGGCGTCACTTCAGGACGTATGCCGAACCACAGTTCAAATCCGCGTACCGCCTGGTGAAGCAACATGCCCAACCCATCCAGTGTTGGCCGGGAAAGTGCCTCTGCACGAGCCAGGAAGGGCGTCGTCAATGGCACATAGACGATGTCGGCAAAGATGCAACTTGGAGAGGTGATCTGCATCGGAAAAGGAAACTCGCCCTTGCCTCCGGTGCCCAGAGATGTGGTATTTATAACGATGTCCGCCGTTTGCGCGGCTAGCTCCAAATCATCGGTTGAAACCACTGTCGTCAAGGCCGGCGCAAGTGACGCAACTTCCTCTGCGCGGGCGCGGTTGCGGTTTGCGACAGTAATTGCAGAGACGCCCGCTGAAATCATTGCACCAATAATGCTTCGCGCAGCACCGCCTGCGCCGAGGATAACGACATGGCATCGGCTGGGGCTAAACGATGGGTGAGCCGTCAAAAGGTGGGTCAGGAATCCTTCTCCATCGGTAGAGGTTCCTGAAATAATTCCCTGGTCGTTGTATACCGTGTTGACGCTTCCTGTCTGACGAGCAGCTTCATCGATGCGATCCAGCAACGGTATTATGGTCTGCTTGTGCGGTACAGTAACATTGAAACCCTCGAGCTGGCGCTGGCGCAGTTCGTCAATCAACGACGGTAACTGGGCAGCGTCCAGATCACGGATCGTGTAATCAGCATCCAGGCGATGTTGCCGGATCCAGTAGCCATGGATCAAGGGTGATCTTGAATGGGCGATGTTGTGACCAACCACGCAAGCGTGCCTCATGTCAGGGGTCCGTTGTGTCACTGAGTGAGGCGTCAAGATAGCCGAGCAGCGGCAACAATGGCATGCCCATGATGGTGAAGTGACTGCCTCTTATGGATTTGAACAATCTGATGCCCTTGCTTTCTATCTGGTAGCATCCAACAGCCTTATGGATCTCGGGTCCAGCATCATCCAGATAGTCCAGGAGTTCCTGGTCACTCATGGGTTTCATGGTGAGTTCAGCGGTGTCAACCAGTTCAAAAGTCAGTTCGCCGTCGAGGAAGCAAGCGACTGCTGAATGAAGTTGATGCGTTCTGCCTTGCAGTTTACGCAGTTTGGAAAGCGCATCCGGCCGGTCCGCGGTCTTGCTCAGCAGCTCACCATCGATCGCGAGAATCTGGTCAGAACCAATTACCAGTGAAGATGGATGATCAGCCGATACAACCCGGGCTTTCTCTCTGGCCAGTTGAAGGGCGATTTTTTCGGGTGAATCCCCCTGAGACAGACAACTATTTTTTATAGCTGCTTCATCTATGTAAGCCGGTTTTGCAACAAAGGGGATGCCGGCGTTCGCCAGCATGGCCTGCCGCGTCATGCTGGCGGACGCGAGGATGACTTGGCGGCGGTCAGACACGCGCAAGTGCCGGTCGTTGGGCGAGCAGGTTCATGATTGCCGCGGCAGTTTCCTCTATTGAACGGCGGGTGACATCGACCACAGGCCAACTGTTGGCGGTACAAAGTTTTCTCATGTCGAGGATTTCCTGGGTGATGGCGTTCCGGTCGGTATAGGACGTGTCGCGGCCTTCGTTCAAGGTCAGCAGACGGTGGCGCCGGATTTGCGAGATACGTTCAGCACTTGCCACAAGTCCGACGACCAACGGGTTGCTCAGTTTGAAAAGTACCGGGGGTGGTTGAATGCCTGGCACGAGTGGTATGTTGGCGGTTTTGATGCCGCGGTTGGCCAGGTAGATACTGGTTGGTGTTTTGGATGAACGGCTGATTCCCAGAAGGACTACATCGGCTGCATTAAGGTCAGCGACCTGTTGGCCGTCATCATGTGCCATGGTGTAGTTCAAGGCGTCTATGCGCTTGAAGTACTCGGCATTGAGAACATGCTGACCTCCGATGTGGGGCTTGGATTTCGCGTTGAGGTAGGTGGCGAGACTGGCAATCACTGGGTCAAGAATCGATATGCAGGGGGTTCCCATTGCATCGCAGCGGCGTTCAATTTCTAACTTCAATGCGTCGTCTGCAATGGTGAACAGGACGATGCCGGGCTGCTTTTCGACTTCTGATATGACCCTGTCGAGCTGTTTGGATGTGCGCACGAGTGTATAGATATGCTCAATAGGTTGATATCCGGCGTAATAGGCCGTTGCAGCTCGTGCAACAGTATTGAGGGTCTCCCCCGTGGCGTCGGAGACCAGGTGCATATGAAAATACTGTTTGGCGGTTGTCCTCATCGGTCCTGCATAGCCTGTTTGTGGTTTGTGGAAAAGTTGGCCGCGCGTGGTTCGTCAAAATTGTTGTTCGCTGGCTGTACCGAACCTCTTGATGTCGCCGTCACTGTGGACACAAAATGGGCGTTGTTGGTATCTGCAAAATGTCAGGCACCGTGGTTTTATTGGATGTGGATTTGTCTGTAACAATTCCTGAAGAGTTTTAATTTAGAGTTTTATATCAAGCGTTTAGGTCGTAACAGATTTCTTGTTGGTGGGCTGTGGAAATTGTGCATAGACAACGTTATGTGTCCATTTTTGTTGACAAAATGGTATTGCTTTCATCAACGGTTCAGCATCAACATCATAAAGAGTTTTATATATAGGGATTGAGCGGGGAATTGTGAGCAAACCACTCCTTGATACATTGCACGGGCACATGCCCGAGAAGCGTCCGATATGGCTGATGAGGCAGGCGGGAAGGTATCTGCCAGAATACCGGCAGGTTCGTGAGCAGGCGGGCGGGTTTCTGGATTTGTGTTATACGCCTGGTCTGGCGTGTGAAGTTACGCTGCAGCCTTTGCGGCGGTATGATCTGGATGCTGCGATCCTGTTTGCAGATATCCTGCTTATTCCCCAGGCGATGGGGTGTGGGCTGGCATTCAGGGAGAATGAGGGGCCTGTTCTCGGGAAGATTCGCAGCAGTGAGGATGTCGCTCGGCTGACCGCGGATATCGTAAGGTTGAACGAAACTCTGGGGCCGGTTTATGAGTCGGTGTCTCTGATCAATGCAGGTCTGGCTCAGGACAAGACGTTGATTGGCTTCTGTGGCGCTCCGTGGACAGTCGCAACCTATATGATCGAAGGAGGTACTTCTGCAGAACGGGCAAACAGCAGGCTTGCTGCTTTCAGCGGAGAGCAGTGGCTTGATGACCTGATAGAGATGCTCGTCGAGAGTTCGGTAGAGTACCTGGATTGGCAGATCAGGGCCGGGGCTGAGGTGGTTCAGATTTTTGACACTTGGGCGGGTGATCTCAGTGGGGATCTTTTGACTAGGTTCTGCTTCGACCCAATTGCACGAATGCGTTCAGAGTTGAGGCGGCGGTGGCCCGACGTGCCGGTGATTGGCTTTGCCAGGGGGATTGGCGTGTCGCAGGTGGATTTCGTAGCGACG
>JAZBOA010000033.1:0-40835 GCA_036350935.1 Anderseniella sp.
GAGACTAGAAAGATGGCCAAGGAAAAGTTTGCACGCACGAAGCCGCACGTGAACGTCGGCACGATTGGTCACGTTGACCATGGCAAGACGACGCTGACGGCGGCGATCACCAAGTATTTTGGTGAGTTCCGTGCGTATGACCAGATTGACGGTGCGCCGGAAGAGAAGGCGCGCGGCATCACCATTTCGACGGCACACGTCGAGTATGAGACGGATGCGCGTCACTATGCGCACGTCGACTGCCCTGGCCACGCTGACTATGTGAAGAACATGATCACCGGCGCGGCGCAGATGGACGGCGGCATTCTGGTGGTGAACGCGGCAGACGGCCCGATGCCGCAGACCCGCGAGCACATCCTGCTGGCCCGCCAGGTTGGCGTGCCTGCGCTGGTTGTGTACATGAACAAGGTCGACCAGGTTGACGACGCCGAGCTGCTTGAGCTGGTTGAGATGGAAGTTCGCGAGCTGCTTTCGTCGTACGACTTCCCCGGCGATGACATTCCGATCATCAAGGGTTCGGCGCTTGCGGCGATGGAAGGCCGTGACCCGGAGATTGGCGAGAACTCGATCCGCGAGCTGATGAAGGCGGTTGACGAGTACATTCCGACGCCGGAGCGTCCGATTGACCAGCCGTTCCTGATGCCGATTGAGGACGTGTTCTCGATTTCTGGCCGCGGCACTGTTGTGACCGGCCGTGTCGAGCGTGGCGTTGTGAAGGTTGGCGAGGAAATCGAGATTGTCGGCATCCGTCCGACGGTGAAGACGACCTGCACCGGCGTTGAGATGTTCCGCAAGCTTCTGGACCAGGGCCAGGCTGGCGACAACATCGGCGCGCTGCTGCGTGGTGTTGACCGTGAAGGCGTCGAGCGCGGCCAGGTGCTGTGCAAGCCGGGTACGGTGAAGCCGCATAAGAAGTTCAAGGCCGAAGCCTACATCCTGACGAAGGAAGAAGGTGGCCGTCACACGCCGTTCTTTGCGAACTACCGTCCGCAGTTCTACTTCCGCACGACGGACGTGACGGGTGTTGTGACGCTGCCGGAAGGCACGGAAATGGTTATGCCTGGCGACAACGTGTCGTTCGAGGTTGAGCTGATCACGCCGATCGCGATGGAAGAGAAGCTGCGCTTCGCCATCCGCGAAGGGGGCCGCACCGTCGGCGCCGGCGTCGTCTCCTCCATCATCGAGTAAGGCGGAATGAAACGGGGTGCTTCCGGAATTGCCCGGGAGCACTTCAACTTACGGATCCAGGTAGATGCAAAAACAGAACATTCGCATCCGGCTCGAAGCCTTCGACCATCGCGTCCTTGATGGTTCGGCCCGCGAGATTGTGAACACGGCCAAGCGCACCGGCGCGCAGGTCCGCGGCCCGGTGCCGCTGCCGACCCGCATTGAGCGCTTCACGGTGAACCGCTCGCCGCATGTCGACAAGAAGAGCCGTGAGCAGTTTGAAATGCGCACGCACCGGCGGATCCTCGATATCGTGGATCCGACTCCGCAGACGGTCGATGCGCTTATGAAGCTGGACCTGGCGGCCGGTGTGGATGTTGAGATCAAGCTCTGAGACCAGAGCGGATTGAACGGGAGTCTGAACTGATGCGTTCAGGAGTGATTGTACAGAAGCTGGGCATGACCCGGATTTTCACCGACGCAGGTGAACATATTCCGGTCACCGTGCTGAAGCTCGACAACTGTCAGGTGGTCGGCCACAAGACCGTTGAAAAGAACGGTTACACGGCGCTGCAGGTTGGCGTTGGCCTGGCGAAAGCCAAGCGGCTGACCAAGGCGGACCGCGGCCAGTTTGCCATTGCCAAGGTCGAGCCCAAGCGCAAGGTTGTCGAGTTCCGCGTGAGCCCGGATAACCTTGTGGCGGTCGGGGAGGAGATCATTGCCGATCACTTCCACGCCGGCCAGTTCGTGGACGTCGCCGGCACCTCCATCGGCAAGGGCTTTGCGGGTGCCATGAAGCGGCACAATTTCGGTGGTCTGCGCGCCTCGCATGGTGTGTCCGTCAGCCACCGCTCGCATGGTTCGACCGGTCAGTGCCAGGATCCCGGCAAGGTGTTCAAGGGCAAGAAGATGGCCGGTCAGCTGGGCAACGAGCGCGTCACCGTGCAGAACCTGCAGGTCGTCAAGACCGATACCGACCGTGGCCTGATCATGGTGAAGGGCGCGGTTCCCGGCGCCAAGGGCGGCTGGGTCATGCTGCGCGATGCAGTCAAGAAGCCGATGTCCGAGAACGCCATTCTGCCGGCCGCACTGCGGTCCGCTGCTGCCGAGGCTGCAAAGCTGGCTGCCGAGGCCGAGGCGCAGGCAGCTGCCGAAGCGGCCGCTGAAGCCGAGCGTATCGCTGCCGAACATGCAGAAGAACAGCGCAAGGCGCTTGAAGCGTCCAAGGCTGCCGACGCCGGTGACAATGCCGGTGGCGAAGGAGGCAACGAATAATGAAGACCGACGTTCAAACCCTCGACGCCAAGAAGGCGGGTACGGTCGACCTGTCGGACGAGATCTTCGGACTCGAGCCGCGCGCCGACATCCTGCACCGCATGGTGACCTGGCAGCTTGCCAAGCGCCGCGCCGGCACCCACAAGACCAAGGGCCGCTCGGAAATCTCCCGGACCGGCGCCAAGTTCGGCCGCCAGAAGGGTGGCGGCGGCGCCCGTCACGGTTCCAAGCGTTCCGGCATCTTTGTCGGCGGCGGCAAGGCTCATGGTCCGGTTGTGCGCAGCCACGCCATCGACCTGCCCAAGAAGGTTCGCGCCCTGGCGCTGCGCCATGCGCTGTCTTCCAAGGTCAAGGCAAACGAGCTGATCGTACTCGACAGCACTGAAGCCAAGACGCCGAAGACCAAGGACCTGGCCGGTGCATTCGAGAAGCTGGGCCTGAGCAACGTGCTGGTCATCGATGGCGCCCAGGTAAACGAGAACTTCGCCAAGGCTGCCAGCAACCTGATCAATGTCGACGTGCTGCCGGTTCAGGGCATCAACGTCTATGACATTCTGCGCCGCCAGAAGCTGGTGCTGACCAAGGCTGCTGTCGAAGCGCTGGAGGCGCGGTTCAAATGAGCATGGAAAAGAACTACGACATCATCCGCTCGCCCGCCATCACCGAAAAGGCCACGCTGCTGAGCGAAGCCAACCAGGTGGTGTTCAATGTGGCGCTTGGCGCGTCCAAGCCCGAGATCAAGAAGGCTGTCGAGGAGCTCTTCTCGGTCAAGGTCAAGGCGGTCAACACCATTGTCCGCAAGGGCAAGACCAAGCGCTTCCGTGGCATCCGCGGCCAGCAGAGCGATGTAAAGAAGGCGATTGTCACGCTTGAAGATGGCCAGTCCATCGACGTGACGGCGAGCCTCTGAGTGAACTGAGTGATCGGGACCAAGAACGATGGCACTTAAAACCTTCAAGCCCAACACGCCGGGTCAGCGTCAACTGGTTATCGTTGACCGCTCGGGCCTGTGGAAGGGCAAGCCGGTCAAGACGCTGACCGAAGGCCTGACGAAGAGCGGCGGCCGCAACAACCATGGCCGCCAGACCTCGTACAGCCGTGGCGGCGGTCACAAGCGGACCTACCGCATGGTCGACTTCAAGCGTACGCGTGAAGGCACGGCCACGGTCGAGCGCATCGAATACGATCCGAACCGGACCGCGTTCATCGCCCTGATCAAGTACGACAACGGCGACCTGTCCTATATTCTCGCGCCGCAGCGCCTGAATGCAGGTGACAGCGTGGTTACCGGGACTGCAGGCGTCGACGTGAAGCCGGGCAACTGCATGCCGCTGGCCAACATGCCGGTCGGCACCATCATCCACAACGTCGAGATGAAGCCGGGCAAGGGTGGTCAGATTGCCCGTTCCGCAGGCGCCTACGCCCAGCTCGTCGGCCGTGACCGGTCGATGGCGCTGCTGCGGTTGAAGTCCGGTGAAACCCGCATGGTGTCGTCCGACTGCCGCGCCACCGTTGGTGCGGTGTCCAACCAGGACCACATGAACACCAACGATGGCAAGGCAGGCCGCTCCCGCTGGCGCGGCAAGCGCCCGGTTGTCCGCGGTGTCGCCATGAACCCGATCGATCACCCGCACGGCGGCGGCGAAGGCCGCACCTCGGGCGGCCGTCACCCGGTTACCCCGTGGGGCAAGCCCACCAAGGGGAAGAAGACCCGTACCAACAAGTCGTCGGACAAGTTCATTGTCCGCTCGCGCCACCTGCGCAAGAAGTAAGGAATTCGGTTGAATGGCTCGTTCACTGCATAAGGGCCCGTTTGTTGACGGGTATCTGCTGAAGAAGGCGGAGACTGCGCGCGAGAGTGGCCGTAACCAGGCCATCAAGACGTGGAGCCGCCGCTCGACCATCCTGCCGCAGTTCGTCGGTCTGACGTTTGCGGTTCACAACGGCAACAAGCACGTTCCCGTGCTGGTGTCCGAGGACATGGTTGGGCACAAGCTGGGCGAGTTCGCTCCGACCCGCACCTATTACGGCCACCAGGCCGACAAGAAGTCGAAGAGGTAAGGACCAATGGGTAAAGCGTCCAGACAACGCGCCCTGGCAGACAACGAGGCCCGCGCCATCACGCGCAATCTCCGCGTCTCCCCGCGCAAGCTCAACGAAGTTGCCTCGATCATTCGCGGCAAGAGGGTTGAGAGGGCACTGGCTGACCTGACGTTTTCGCGCCGCCGCATCGCGGTTGACGTGAAGAAGACGCTTGAGTCGGCCATCGCCAACGCAGAGAACAACCACGACCTCGACATCAACGAACTGGTGGTCGCCGAGGCTTATGTGGGCAAGAACCTGGTGATGAAGCGCTGGACGCCGCGGGCCCGTGGCCGCGTTGGCCGGATCGAGAAGTTCTTCAGCGAAATCACCATTGTCGTTCGCCAGGTCGAGGAGGCCGCCTGATGGGTCAGAAAGTCAATCCGATCGGTTTCCGCCTCGGCGTCAACCGCACCTGGGACAGCCGCTGGTTCGCCGACGGCGCCGAGTACGGCAAGCTGTTGCACGAGGATTTCCGCATTCGCGAATACCTGCGCGAGAACCTCAAGCAGGCCGGTATCAGCCGCATCATCATCGAGCGCCCGCACAAGAAGTGCCGCGTGACGATCTACTCCGCCCGTCCGGGCGTGGTGATCGGCAAGAAGGGCGCCGACATTGAAAACCTGCGCCGCGCCGTGTCGAAGATGACCAACTCGGAAGTGCACCTGAACATCGTGGAGGTGCGCAAGCCCGAGATCGACGCCAACCTGGTGGCCGACAACATCGCCCAGCAGCTGGAGCGCCGCATCGCCTTCCGCCGCGCCATGAAGCGCGCCGTGCAGTCGGCCATGCGCATGGGCGCCGAGGGCATCCGCATCACCTGCTCGGGACGTCTGGGTGGTGCTGAAATCGCCCGTACCGAGTGGTATCGCGAAGGCCGCGTGCCACTTCACACGCTGCGCGCCGACGTGGACTATGGCACCGCCACCGCCCACACGGCATATGGCACCAACGGCATCAAGGTGTGGATCTTCAAGGGTGAGATCCTCGAGCATGATCCGATGGCCCAGGACAAGCGCATCCAGGAAATGCAGGAAGGCGGGGGCCCGCGCCCGCGCCGCGACCGTGACCGCGATGGCGCCCGCGCCTGACCGGCGCGAATGGCCGAAGCTGGTGACTAGAGAACGGAACAAGCAGGAATAGAACAATGTTGCAGCCAAAACGCACAAAGTTCCGCAAGGCGCACAAGGGCCGCATCAGCGGCAACGCCAAGGGCGGCTACGAGCTGAACTTCGGCACCTTCGGCCTCAAGGCCCAGGAACCGGCACGCGTCACCGCGCGCCAGATCGAGGCGGCCCGCCGTGCCATGACGCGCCACATGAAGCGTGCCGGCCGGGTGTGGATCCGCATTTTCCCGGACCTGCCGGTTTCCAAGAAGCCGACGGAAGTCCGCATGGGCAAGGGCAAGGGTTCGGTTGAATACTGGTGCGCCCGGGTGCATCCCGGCCGCATCATGTTTGAAGTTGATGGCGTGCCGCGCGACGTGGCGCAGGAAGCATTCCGGCTTGCTGCTGCCAAGCTGCCGATCAAGACGCGCTTCGTGGCGCGCCTCGGCGAGTAAGCAGGCAAGACAGGGTTTATTGAGGACGTAAGGCGATGAAGGCCAGTGAAGTGACACAGTTGACCGACGACCAGCTCAAGGACGAGCTGCTCAAGCTGAAGAAGGAGCAGTTCAACCTGCGCTTCCAGAAGGCAGCCGGTCAGATCGACAACACCGCGCGGGTCCGCCAGGTCCGCCGTGACATTGCCCGCATCAAGACGGCTCAGAGCGCTCGCGCCAAAGCCGCCGCCGCGAACTGATTTGGAGAGTTGAAGAGATGCCCAAGCGTGTACTTCAAGGTGTTGTGGTAAGCGACAAGAACGACAAGACCATTGTGGTTCTGGTCGAACGCCGCTTTACGCACCCGGTGATGAAGAAAACCGTGCGCCGTACCAAGAAGTACCACGCACACGACGAGAACAATGCGGCCAAGGCCGGAGACGTGGTGCGGATCGAAGAGTGCCGCCCGCTGTCGAAGAACAAGACCTGGATGTTTGTCGACAAGGTCTGACAAGCATCAGGAATCGCTGCCGCGCCGCCGCCACCGCAGAACAGGTGAGGGGGCGTACGGGTTGGAAGAAGAACGGACAAAGCCATGATCCAGGTAGAAACAAATCTTGACGTCGCCGACAATTCCGGCGCCCGCCGCGTTCAGTGCATCAAGGTGCTGGGCGGTTCCAAGCGCAAGTATGCCCGCGTGGGCGACATCATCGTCGTGTCGATCAAGGACGCCATTCCGCGTGGCCGCGTGAAGAAGGGCGCGGTGATGAAGGCCGTCGTGGTTCGTACCGCCAAGGACATCCAGCGCATGGACGGTTCAGCGATCCGTTTCGACCGCAACGCCGCTGTCCTGATCAACAACCAGGGCGAGCCGATCGGTACCCGTATCTTTGGCCCCGTTCCGCGCGAACTGCGTGGCCGCAACCACATGAAGATCATTTCGCTTGCACCGGAGGTGCTGTGATGGCTGTGAAGCTGAAAATCAAGAAGGGCGACCGGGTTGTCGTTCTGACCGGCAAGGACAAGGGCAAGTCTGGTGACGTGGTCGCCGTCATGCCCAAGGAGAACCGTGCCGTCGTCAGCGGACTCAACCTTGCCCGCCGCCACCAGAAGCAGACTGCTGGCCAGGAAGGCGGCATCGTGTCCAAGGAAATGCCGATCCACGTGTCGAACCTGGCTCATATCGACCCGAAGGATGGCAAGGCAACCCGCGTCGGCTACAAGCTGCTCGACGATGGCAAGAAGGTCCGGGTCGCACGGCGCTCCGGGGAGGTGATCGATGGCTGATGTGTATGTGCCGCGTCTGAAGACGCACTACGAAGACGTTGTGCGTCCGGCGCTGATCGAAAAGTTCGGCTACACCAATCCCATGCAGGTGCCGCGGCTCGAGAAGATCGTGCTCAACATGGGCGTCGGCGAGGCCGTGGGTGACTCCAAGCTGGTCAAGATTGCTTCTGATGATCTGGCGAAGATTGCCGGTCAACGCCCCGCGATCACCAAGGCCCGCAAGTCGATCGCCACGTTCAAGCTGCGCGAAGGCATGGATATCGGCGCCAAGGTGACGCTGCGCAAGACGCGGATGTATGAATTCCTGGACCGCTATATCAACATCGCCCTGCCGCGCGTGCGTGACTTCCGCGGTGTACCGGACCAGAGCTTCGACGGCCGCGGCAACTATGCCACCGGTCTGAAGGAACACATCGTGTTCCCGGAAATCGACTACGACAAGATCGACCGCATGTGGGGCATGGACATTGTCATCTGCACCACCGCAAAGACGGATGAGGAAGCTCGTGAACTGCTCGCGCTGTTCAACTTCCCGTTCCGCAAGCGGGCCAGCCAGCAGCAGGCTGCCTGACCGGTGATCTGAGAGTTAAGGAACGGAAAGACTCATGGCCAAGAAGAGTGCAATCGAGAAGAACAACCGCCGCAAGCGGCTGGTGAAGCAGTATGCGAGCAAGCGCGCCGAATTGCGCGCCATCGCCAACAACAAGACGCTTCCCATGGAAGAGCGTTTCGCAGCACGGCTGAAGCTGGCTGAGCTGCCGCGCAATTCCGCCGCCAATCGCGTGCGCAACCGGTGTGAAATCTCCGGCCGCCCGCGCGCTTACTACCGCAAGCTGGCGATGTCGAGAATTGCACTGCGTGAACTGGCCAACCAGGGGCTCGTCCCCGGCATGGTCAAGTCAAGCTGGTAACCCGGGCTTGGCTAAGGTTTTCAGGAGATAACGAGAATGAATGTCACGGACCCAATCGGCGATATGCTGACCCGCATCCGCAATGCGCAGCAGCGCGGCAAGTCCACTGTGGTGAGCCCGTCGTCGCGCCTGCGTGAGCGCGTGCTGGAAGTGCTGCAGGCGGAAGGTTACATCCGCGGCTACAGCGTTACCCAGCAAGGCAACGGCCAGGCCGAACTGCAGGTTGAGCTGAAGTACTTCGACGGCGAGCCGGTGATCCGCGAGATCAAGCGCGTGTCCAAGCCTGGGCGCCGTGTGTACGCGGCAGTGGGCGACCTGCCGACAATCTACAACGGTCTTGGTGTGGCTATCATGTCCACGTCCAAGGGCGTGATGTCGGACAGCGACGCTCGTGAACACAATGTTGGTGGCGAGGTTCTCTGCACCGTCTTCTAAGGCTGGTGGATTGAGCGTATCGCTGTAGTGAGATGAGGCTCCGGGTTATCCGGCGCCCTGAATTTGAGGAACGGAGGCAAGGAATACCATGTCTCGTATTGGCAAGAAGCCGGTTACGGTGCCGAACGGCGTGACGGTGACCATCGATGGCCAGACCGTCAAGGCGAAGGGCCCGAAAGGCGAACTGCAGACGCAGCTCGTCGACCTGGTCGACGTGAAACTGGAAGATGGCCACGTGGTCGTCAGCCCGGTTGACCAGACCAAGCCGGCGCGCTCGGCGTGGGGTATGTCCCGTACGCTGATCGCCAACCTGATCACCGGTGTGACCGAGGGCTTTACCCGCAAGCTGGAGATCAACGGCGTTGGTTATCGCGCCGCGGTTCAGGGGCAGGGCCTGCAATTGAACCTTGGCTACAGCCACGACGTGGTGTACCCGATCCCGCAGGGCATCGAGATCAAGACACCGAAGCCGACCGAAATCGAGATTTTCGGCATCGACAAGCAGCGCGTCGGCCAGGTTGCGGCCGAGATCCGCGGCTGGCGTCCGCCGGAGCCGTACAAGGGCAAGGGCATCAAGTATGCCGGCGAAACCATCTTCCGCAAGGAAGGCAAGAAGAAGTAACGCGAGACGTTCAAGCTGGAAGGCTATAGTCCAATGTCTGGAAAACTCACTGTCGCCGAGCGCCGCAAGCAGCGCATCCGCAACGAGCTGAAGGCCCGCAACAGCGGCCGCCCGCGCCTGTCGGTCACGCGCTCGCACAAGAATATCTCTGTGCAGGTCATCGACGACGCCAGGGGCGTGACGCTGGCTGCCGCCTCGACGCTGGAAAAGGATGTCCGCAAGGACATCAAGACCGGTGCGGATACGGCAGCTGCTGCCATTGTCGGCAAGCTGGTGGCCGAACGTGCAAGGAAGGCCGGTGTCGAGGAAGTCGTCTTCGACCGCGGCGGTTATCTCTATCATGGCCGCGTCAAGTCGCTGGCCGATGCGGCTCGCGAAGCGGGTCTCAAGTTCTAACTCTTACGGATTGAAGCAGGTACAAATTCATGGCTAGAGAACCACGCCGCGAACGTGACCGGGAACGCGAACAGGATAGCGAGTTCGTAGACAAGCTGGTCCACATCAACCGCGTTGCCAAGGTGGTGAAGGGCGGCCGTCGCTTCGGCTTCGCTGCTCTCGTCGTCGTGGGCGACCAGAAGGGCCGCGTCGGTTTCGGTCATGGCAAGGCGCGCGAAGTGCCCGAAGCCATCCGCAAGGCAACTGAAAGCGCCAAGCGCGACATGATCCGTGTGCCGCTGCGGGAAGGCCGCACGCTGCATCACGACGTCACCGGCCGCCATGGTGCCGGCCGCGTCGTATTGCGCTCGGCGCCGGCAGGCACCGGCATCATCGCCGGCGGTCCGATGCGCGCAGTATTTGAAAGCGTGGGGATGCAGGACGTGGTCGCCAAGTCGATCGGCACCTCGAACCCCTACAACATGGTTCGCGCCACCTTTGACGCGCTGAAGAGCGAAACCAGCCCCCGTTCGGTGGCTGCACGTCGCGGCAAGAAGGTGTCCGACATCATTGCCCGCCGCAAGGATGGCGAGATTTCTGCCGATTAAGGCTAGGGCAAGCAGGCGCCGGTTGGGCCTGCCAGCTATGAACGAGGACTGACATGGCCGAGAACAAGAAGACCATCACCGTTGAGCAGATCGGCTCGCCGTTGCGCCGTCCGGGCGACCAGCGCGCCACGCTCATTGGCCTGGGGCTCAACAAGATGCACCGCAAGCGCACCCTGGAAGACACGCCGTCCGTGCGCGGCATGATCGCCAAGGTCTCGCACCTGGTCCGCATCGTCGACTGAGATCATCATTCCTGGCATGGCCATCAGGCCGCTGCCCGGTACAGACAAGAGAAGCAAGACCCATGAAGCTCAACGACATTTCCGACAACCAGGGCGCCCGCAAGGAGCGCACCCGTGTTGGCCGTGGCATCGGCTCCGGCAAGGGCAAGACGGCCGGCCGCGGCCACAAGGGCCATGGCGCCCGTTCCGGCGGTCCGAAGCTTGGCTTCGAGGGTGGCCAGATGCCGATCTACCGCCGTCTGCCGAAGCGCGGCTTCAACAAGCCGAACCAGCTGTCGTTCAACGAGGTCAACCTGTCGCGCCTGCAGGCCGCAGTCGATGCCGGCAAGCTTGACGCCAAGCAGCCGGTAGACCTTGCCGCGCTGATCGCCGCAGGCGTGCTGTCCAAGGCGCTCGACGGGGTGCGCGTGCTCGGTCAGGGTGAACTCAAGGCCAAGCTTGATCTGCATGTGAACCATGCCACCAAGTCTGCTGTCGCTGCCATCGAGAAGGCCGGCGGCAAGGTGACCATCGTTGGCGGTGCTGAAAAGCCGGCTGCCGATGAAGGCAAGGGTGCCTGATTGAACGGTTGCAGAGCCACCCTCCGGCCGTAACGGTTGCGAAGCCGGGGCAGGGGGCCGATATAGGGGGAATCGCGGCAACCGCGCCGTGATCAAACCGACAAGGATCTGGGAATGGCTTCTGCCGTTGAACAACTCGCCGCCAATCTGAGCTGGTCCTCGCTGGCCAAGGCCGAGGATCTGAAGAAGCGCATCTGGTTCACGCTGGCTGCGCTGATCGTTTACCGGCTGGGCACCTACATTCCGGTGCCGGGTGTGGACCCCACCGAACTTGCACGTCTCGTTCAGCAGAACTCGACCGGCATCCTTGGCTGGATCAACGGGCTGGCCGGTGGCGCGCTGGGCCGCATGGCGATCTTCGCCCTCAACATCATGCCCTACATCTCGGCCTCGATCATCATTCAGCTGATGACGACGGTGAGCCCGCATCTTGAGCAGCTCAAGAAAGAGGGCGAGCAGGGCCGCAAGAAGATCAACCAGTACACCCGCTACGGTACGGTGTTCCTCGCCGCACTGCAGTCCTACGGCATCGCCATCGGGCTGGAGAGCCAGGGCAACGTCGTCATCGATCCGGGCTGGTATTTCCGCATTTCCACCGTCATCACGCTGACCGGCGGCACGGTTTTCCTGATGTGGCTGGGCGAGCAGATCACCGCTCGTGGTATCGGTAACGGCATTTCTCTCATCATCTTCGCCGGCATCATCGCCGAACTGCCATCGGCCATTGCCGCAGTTCTCGAACTGGGCCGCACCGGCCAGATGTCGACCTTCCTGATCATCGGCATCATCATCCTGGCGCTGGTCACCATCGCCATCATCGTGTTCATGGAACGCGCCCAGCGGCGGCTGCTGGTCAAGTATCCCAAGCGACAGGTGGGCAACCAGGTGCAGAGCGTCGACCCGTCTCACCTGCCGCTGAAGCTGAATACCGCCGGGGTGATTCCGCCGATCTTCGCTTCGTCGCTGCTGCTGCTGCCGATTACCGTATCAAACTTCAGCCAGGGCTCCGGTCCGGACTGGCTCAACACGGTCAACGCGCTGCTGGGCCGCGGCCAGCCGCTGTTCCTCGCCATCTATATCGGGCTGATCATCTTCTTCGCGTTCTTCTATACCGCGATCATGTTCAACCCGAAGGACACCGCCGACAACCTCAAGAAGTATGGCGGCTTCATTCCCGGTATCCGGCCAGGCGAGCGCACCGCCGAATACATCGACTACGTGCTGACCCGCATTACCGTCGTCGGCGCCATCTATCTCGCTGCCGTCTGTCTGCTGCCGGAGATTCTTACCTCCTATGCCGCCATACCGTTCTATTTCGGGGGCACGTCGCTGCTGATCATCGTTTCGGTGACCATGGACACCGTGACGCAGGTGCAGAGCCATCTTCTCGCGCAGCAATACGAGGGGCTGATGAAAAAGACGAAACTGAGGGGGTCGCGCCGATGAACATCATTCTGCTCGGCCCTCCGGGCGCCGGCAAGGGAACCCAGGCCCAGCGCATCGAGGATGCCAAGGGCATGAAGCAGCTCTCCACCGGTGACATGCTCCGCGCCGCCGTTGCTGCCGGAACGCCCGTCGGCGTGAAGGCCAAGGACATCATGGCCCGCGGCGAGCTGGTGCCGGACGAAGTTGTGGTCGGCATCATTTCCGACCGCATCGAGGACGAAGACTGCGCCAGCGGCTTTATTCTGGATGGTTTTCCGCGCAATGTGGCGCAGGCCGAGGCGCTCGACATGATGCTGAAGGAGAAGGGCAAGCGGCTCGATGCCGTGGTCCAGCTGGAAGTGGACGACGCGATTCTGCTCGGACGCATTGAGAAGCGCGCCGCGGAAACCGCAGGCGGTCCGCGCGCCGACGATAATGCGGAAGCTCTCAAGAAACGGCTCGATGTGTACCATGCACAGACGGCGCCGCTGATCGAATATTACGCTGCGAAAGGCAACTTGCGCAGTGTGGATGGCATGGCGGACATGGATGACGTGACCCGCCAGATCATGGAGGTTCTGGAAGGGTAGGCGGTGCCTTGCCGGTGTTGCGGGTAAATGGTTGACGAGCCGGGGAATCCGGCATAGAACCTGCCGCAATCCGGTTGCTTTGAGGCTGACCGCAAGTGGCACTTTTGCCTGCTTGGGGTGAGCCTTGTTGCCGTTAGGCACCATCTAACCGTCCTATAGGTTCATTTGAAGGCCCGCAGAGCTGGCGATGGTGCCAGGCAGGCCGTTTGCAGGAGAAAGACGTCGTGGCCCGTATAGCTGGCGTAAACATTCCGACGAACAAGCGCGTTCTGATTGCGCTGCAGTACATTCACGGCATCGGCCCGAAGTTCGCCAAGGACATCTGTGCCGCCGTGAACATCGCGCCTGAGCGCCGGGTCAATGAGCTGACCGACGCCGAGGTTATCCAGATCCGCGAGACCATCGACCGCGACTTCATGGTCGAGGGCGACCTGCGCCGCGAGACCTCGATGAACATCAAGCGGCTGATGGACCTGGGTTGCTATCGCGGACTGCGCCACCGGCGCGGCTTGCCGGTTCGCGGCCAGCGCACCCACACCAATGCCCGCACCCGCAAGGGTCCTGCCAAGGCAATCGCCGGCAAGAAGAAGTAACCAGTTTCGATTTCACGGAAAGCATTTTCGATGGCCAAAGACACCACCCGCATGCGCCGCAAGGAACGCAAGAACATCACCTCTGGCGTGGCCCATGTGAATTCTTCGTTCAACAATACGATGATTACCATCACCGACGTGCAGGGCAACGCCATTGCCTGGTCGTCCGCCGGCAAGATGAAGTTCAAGGGCTCGCGCAAGTCCACGCCGTACGCGGCTCAGGTTGCCGCCGAACAGGCCGGCAAGGCTGCCATGGAACACGGCATGAAGACGGTCGAAGTGGAAGTCTGCGGACCCGGCTCCGGCCGAGAGTCGGCCCTGCGCGCCCTGCAGGCTTGCGGTCTTCAGGTCACCTCGATCCGCGACGTGACGCCGATCCCGCACAATGGCGTACGTCCGCCGAAGCGCCGCCGCGTCTAGTGCACCGGTCAGCCTGACCGGTGTGAGAGGCGGTTGCGTCGCAGTTGCCGCCTCATTGAAACAATTCAGGGCACCCGCCGTTTCCGCGGCTGAGGTGCCCATAACTGCATAGAGGTCGATACAGTGAACACGAAGAACTGGCAGGATCTGATCAAGCCCATGAAGCTGGACGTGAGCGCCGGCCGTGACCGCCGCCGTTCCGCGACCCTGGTGGCTGAACCGCTTGAGCGCGGCTTTGGCATGACGCTGGGCAACAGTCTGCGCCGTGTGCTGCTGTCGTCGCTGCAGGGCGCGGCCGTCACCTCCGTCCACATCGACGGCGTGCTGCACGAGTTTTCGTCGATTGCGGGCGTTCGTGAGGACGTGACCGACATTATCCTGAACATCAAGGAAATTGCCGTCGGCATGCAGGGCGAAGGCCCCAAGCGCCTGATGCTGCGCAAGCAGGGCCCTGGCGTCGTCACCGCCGGCGACATCGAGGAGACCGGCGACATCACCATCCTCAACCCGACTCTGCCGATCTGCACGTTGGACGAGGGTGCCGAGATCCGCATGGAATTCACGGTCAACACCGGCAAGGGTTATGTCCCGGCTGATCGCAACCGTCCGGAAGATGCACCCATCGGCCTGATACCGGTGGACAGCCTCTACTCGCCGGTGAAGCGCGTTTCCTACAAGGTAGAAAACACCCGCGAAGGCCAAGTGCTCGACTATGACAAGCTGATCCTCACCGTCGAGACCGACGGTTCCATGACCCCGGAAGATTCGGTCGCCTATGCCGCGCGCATCCTGCAGGACCAACTTCAGGTGTTCATCAACTTCGAAGAGCCGACGCAGGTTGTCTCCGAAGAGGAAAAGCCGGAACTCGAGTTCAACGCGGCGCTTCTCAAGAAGGTCGACGAACTCGAACTGTCGGTGCGGTCGGCCAACTGCCTGAAGAACGACAATATCGTCTATATCGGCGACCTGATCCAGAAGACCGAGGGCGAGATGCTTCGCACCCCGAACTTCGGCCGCAAGTCGCTCAACGAGATCAAGGAAGTGCTGGCCCAGATGGGCCTGCACCTCGGCATGGAAATCGAGAACTGGCCGCCTGAGAACATCGAGGAACTGGCCAAGAAGTTCGAAACCCACTACTGAGTACAACTGCCGGGACGGCCGTGAGGCTGCCCCATGACTGTCATCCAAGGAGAAGGCCAATGCGCCACGCCAAGAGCGGAAGAAAGCTGAACCGTACTGCCTCGCACCGCAAGGCAATGTTCGCCAACATGGCTGCGGCCCTGATCAAGCACGAGCAGATCGTCACCACGCTGCCGAAGGCCAAGGACCTGCGTCCGATCGCCGAGAAGCTGATCACGCTGGCCAAGCGCGGCGATCTGCACGCGCGCCGCCAGGCAATGTCGAAGATCCGTGATGAGGATCAGGTCAAGAAGCTGTTTGCAGTGCTGGGTGAGCGTTACAAGGAGCGTAATGGCGGCTACACCCGTGTGCTCAAGGCCGGCTTCCGCTATGGCGACTCCGCGCCGATGGCGGTCATCGAGTTCGTTGATCGCGATCCGTCCGCTCGCGGTCAGGACTCGGGTCCGACCCAGAACCAGGATGAAGCCGAAGCCGCATAAGCGGACCTTCGCACCGATCGATTTTATGGGGGCGGCTCAACATTGGGCCGCCTTTTTTGCTGCCGTTGACAAGGGAGGAACCTGCCGGTGAAGAAGCTGTTGCTGGTGCTGAGTCACCTCGGATTTGGAGTTGCCGGATTTGCGCTTGGCATCTACATGCTGCCGATACTGGTCGCACCGCCCGCACCGGATGAGGCCGAGCTTGCTGTCGTTTCCCGTTCGGCGGCCTTTACGGCGACCTTCCGCCGCGACCTGAAAGGCAGCGACTTCCTGCACTGGGGCGAGGGTGAGGTAAGCGTCGGTTCGATGAAGATTGCCCACAAGGGCAAGCTTGCCCCGGGTCCGGACTACAAGCTCTACCTGACCAGGGGCTTCGTTGAGGACGAAGCAGGTTTCAATGCGGTGAAGTCATCGGCCGCCCGGATAGGGGACGTGAAGACCTTCAATGGCTTCCTGGTGGACGTGCCCGCAGGCATAGACATCAACGACTACGATACCGTGGTTGTATGGTGCGAAAGCTTCGGCGAGTTCATAACTGCCGCAAAGTACCGTTGAGGCGGTCTGTCTGTCTTGCGGCGCCGGCATTTCACAAGCATCCTGATGTCGATCTTGTTCGCCAGTGTTTCCGGAGCAGCCACAGCCATGGCCAGTGAAGACGCCACCGCCGCGTTGCTGCAGGCCGCCGGACGCGGGGACAAGGATGAGGCACGACGCCTTCTCGGGGCAGGCGCGCCCGTCAATGCCCGCGACAACCGCCGCCGCACGCCGTTGATGATCGCCGTGCAACAAGGCGATGCGGCGATGGCGCGTGTGCTGGTGGAGGCAGGCGCAGACATCAACGCCCAGGACAACATCAAGGACTCGCCCTTCCTGCTGGCCGGGGCGCGGGGCGACGTGGCAATCCTCAAGCTGCTGATCCCGAAGGGGCCGGATTATTCGAAGGTGAACAGGTACGGCGGATCAGCGCTGATACCGGCGGCTGAACGCGGTCATGTGGAAGCGGTGCGGTTACTGGTGGAAACCGGTAGCCCGGTCAATCACGTCAACCGGCTCGGCTGGACGGCGTTGCTCGAAGCCGTGATCCTCGGTGACGGCGGCGCGTCGCACCAGCAGATCCTGGAAATCCTGATTGCTGGTGGTGCGGACGTCAACATTCCCGACAGCGAGGGCGTGACCGCACTGGCTCACGCCCGCCAGCGCGGCTTTGCCGCGATGGAAAAGATACTGCTTGCCGCCGGCGCCAGGTGAGCTCAGCCGTTCCAGGCCTCGTTCACCTCGACAAGATCCGCCTCGCCATACCCGTTGAAGCGGGTGGACGTGGCCATGCCGTAGGCGCCGATTCCGGCGAACTCGATCACGTCATCCTCGCGGATGTCTGCAGGAAGGCGCAGCCTGTGCGGCAGCACGTCCAGCGGATCGCAGGTCGGCCCGAACACCGTGAACTCCTGGCCACCCGTCAGTTCCAGCACCTTGCCGTCGCGGATGACCCGGTAGAACGGCATGAGGTCCGGCGCCTGGCTGACCTCCATGAGACCGCCATAAATGCCGTCGTTAAGGAACAGATCGCCGTTTGAGCGGCGCACCAGCTTGACCCGGGTAAGCAGCGACACGCCAGGCGCGCACAGGGCGCGGCCGGGTTCGCATTCCAGTTCCGGCAGGTTGCCGTCGAAAGCGGTTGCGACCGCGGAACGGATGGTTTCGAAGAACTCGGCCATCAGCGGCCCGCGGCTCGAGGCATAGCGGGACGGGAACCCGCCGCCCACGTTGAGCCGGGTCAGGCTGATGCCGGCCTCGCGCGCAATGGCGGCGGCTGCCTCGATGTGGCGGGTCCACGCCTGCGGGTCGGTGCATTGAGAACCGGGGTGGAAGGTCAGCACAGGCACGAAGCCGTTCAGCACGGCATAGCGCACCAGCGTCACCGCATCGGCAGGGCCAACGCCGAACTTCGACGAAAAGTCATGCACGGACGCCTTGAGCGAGGGCAGGCGGAAGCGGATCGCCACTTCGGCGCCGCTGGCGTGGCCGGCAACCTGGGCGATCTTGCTGATTTCCTCGCGGCAGTCGGCGGCAAACCGGCGGCAGCCGAAGGTGTGCCAGGCGGTTGCGATCTCGGCGAGTGACTTGACCGGGTTGTGGTAGTGGAACTCGACCTTGCCGCACAGGCGGCTGACCGTGGCCATCTCCACCGTGGAGGCAACGTCGAACACCTCGATGCCGGCACCGTGCAGGGCTGAGATGACCTCGTCACCGGGGTTTGCCTTCACCGCATAGGAAACCTCGCCCGGAAAGCCGTCGATGAACAGCCTCGCCTGCGACTCAAGGGCAGGGCGGCTGACGCAGAACACCGGGCGCTCCTGGGCAGGCAGACCCGCTGCCTCGATGCTCGAGGTAAAATCGCGGCGCATGCCGATGCCGGCGGTTGGCAGTTGTGCGGTGCTGACGAAGGTCATTGCCATTGTTCCTGGTGCGAAGACGTTTGAACTCGACTCACTATGCGCTTTGCCAGGGCCGGTAAATAGACGTGAAACTGACGTCATATTGGTGTAGTATCGTCTTTATGACGAAGAAGGTGTCAAAATGACGGAACGGGGCTTGATGCAGGTAACGGAAAAGGATGAGGAGCTGATTGCGCTGCTGCAAACGGATGCGCGAATGGCGGTGACCGAACTTGCCCGGCGGCTCGGTGTGTCGCGCACGACGGTGCAGGACCGCCTGAAGCGGCTGGAAGCAGCCGGCGTCATTGCAGGCTATGGCGTACGGCTTGGCCAGACGGGCAGAACCTCCGGTATCCAGGCTCACGTGGCCTTGTCCATCGAGCCGCGCAAGACCCACGACGTGGTGCGCGCGCTCAGCCGCCTGCCGCAGGTCGAGACGCTTTACACGGTATCGGGCAAATATGACCTGATTGCCATCGTGCGGGCGCCGTCTACCGAGCGGGTCGACAAGCTGCTGGACGACATCGGGCTGATCGAAGGCGTTACCGACACCGAATCCGCCATCATCCTGTCCACCAGGGTTGACCGGCGCTAAATGGCGGACAACGTGGCCGGTCCGGTTGGCCAATCGGGTGTGGCTTGCTAGTGTGCCGCCACGCTTCCGACAAAACAGGGACATGCCTGCCATGCGATTTCCGATCCTGTCTCTCTGCCTCGCTGCCATGCTGACGGTTGTCTTGGCCATGCAGCCTCAAGCGCCGGTCCAGGCTCAGCAGGTACCAACCTCCCGGGCGGACATAGCCATGTCGTTCGCGCCTGTGGTGAAGGGCACCGCGCCGAGCGTGGTCAACGTCTACGCCAGGCGCATCGTCACCTCGCAAGGCGGTTCTCCATTTGGCGCTGATCCGTTCTTCCGGCGCTTCTTCGGCGATGAGCTGTTCGGCGGCCGCCCCCGCCAGCGGGCACAGAATTCGCTGGGGTCTGGCGTGATCGTTGATTCATCCGGCATCGTGGTCACCAACAACCACGTCATCCAGGGCGGCACGGAAATCCGCGTCGTGCTGTACGACAACCGTGAGTTCGACGCTGAGCTCATCCTCAAGGACGAGCGTACCGACCTTGCCATCCTGCGCATCCAGCCGGAGGGCGACCCGCTGGTGCCGCTGCCGCTGGGCGACAGCGACGCCATCGAGGTGGGTGACCTGGTGCTGGCCATCGGCAACCCGTTCGGCGTTGGCCAGACGGTGACCAGCGGCATTGTCTCGGCACTTGCGCGCACCCGGGTGGGCGTGTCGTCGTACCAGTTCTTCATCCAGACCGATGCCGCCATCAACCCCGGCAATTCGGGCGGCGCGCTGGTGGACATGAACGGTAGGCTTATCGGCATCAACACCGCCATCTTCTCCCGTTCCGGCGGCTCCAACGGCATCGGTTTCGCCATTCCTGTCAACATGGTGCGCTCGGTGATCGAGCAGTCGCTGGCGGGGGCCAGCCGCGTCGTCCGGCCCTGGACCGGCGCCGACCTGCAGGACGTCACCAGCGATATAGCAACCGCACTTGGCCTTGACCGGCCGAAGGGCGCGCTGGTTGCCAACTTGCACACGAGCAGCCCGTTGGCGGCTGCCGGGGTTCAGCGTGGCGACGTATTGCTGCAGCTTGAAGGCCGCGGCCTTGCCAATGCCCAGGAGTTCAATTTCCGCCTCGCCACCTTGTCAATCGGCGATACTGCAAACCTTGTATTCCAGCGCAAGCGCAAGTCCTACCGCGCGAAGGTCAAGCTGATCGCAGCGCCTGAAGTGCCGCCACGCAACACCCGCACCATCGGCGGGCGTTCGCCGTTTACCGGCCTTGAGGTCATGAACATCTCGCCAGCGGTGGCCGAGGAACTGGGTCTGCCAACTTCGGCCGAGGGGGTTGTTATTTCCGATGAGGGCCAGTCGCTCGCCCGCCGATTCGGCTTCCGGCGCGGCGACATCATCGTCGAACTGAATGACTACAAGCCCAAGTCGGTGGCCGAACTGGAATCGGCGCTGGGTGAACGCACCGGCTACTGGGACGTCGCCATCGTGCGCAAGGGTCAACTCATCCGCCGCAGTTTCGGAGGCTGATCAGCAACGCCCATGAGCTCGCTGTTCGAAGCCGCCGGGCTTGAGGCATCAGCGCCGCGACCGCTGGCGGACCGGTTGCGGCCAAAGTCCCTCGCCGAGGTGGTAGGGCAGGAGCATCTGACGGCGCAAAGCGGCCTCATCTCGCGGATGATTGCATCCGGCCGCATAACCTCGATGATCCTGTGGGGGCCGCCGGGCACCGGCAAGACCACCATCGCCCGGCTGCTGGCGGGTGAAGCTGGGCTGCATTTCGAGCAGATCAGCGCCATCCACTCCGGCGTGGCCGACCTGAAAAAGGTGTTCGAAGCCGCCCGCCAGCGCCGCAAGGATCATGGTCAGGGAACGCTGCTGTTCGTCGACGAGATTCACCGCTTCAACAAGGCCCAGCAGGACTCGTTCCTGCCATGGATGGAAGACGGTACCATCACGCTGGTTGGCGCCACCACCGAGAACCCGTCATTCGAGCTGAATGCCGCGGTGCTGTCGCGCGCCAAGGTGCTGACGCTCAACCGGCTGGACGCGGCAGCCATGGCGGGGCTGCTGAAACGGGCCGAGGCCGCCGAGGAACGGCCGTTGCCCGTGACGGATGAGGCGCGCGAGCAGCTGTTCGCCATGGCCGATGGGGACGGGCGCTATTTCCTCAATCTTGTAGAGGACTTGTTCGCGATTGTTGAGGCGGATGCCGCGCCGCTCGGACCCGCTGAACTGGCCGAAACCATCCAGCGGCGGGTGCCGGTCTACGACAAGTCTGCCGACGGCCACTACAACCTGATTTCGGCGCTTCACAAGTCGGTACGGGGCTCCGATCCGGACGCGGCTCTGTACTGGCTGGCACGCATGCTGGTCGCCGGCGAGGACCCGCTGTTCATCGCCCGCCGGCTGGTTCGCATGGCCAATGAGGATATCGGCCTGGCTGATCCGCAAGCCATCGTGCAGGCCATCGCGGCCAGGGACACCTATGATTTCCTCGGCTCGCCGGAAGGCGAACTGGCGCTGGCGCAGGCCTGTGTCTACTTGGCGACGGCGCCCAAGAGCGTCGGCGTCTACACCGCCTGGAAGGCTGCCATGCGAGCAGCGAAGGAAACAGGCTCCGTCATGCCGCCGAAGATCATCCTGAATGCGCCAACAAAGATGATGAAGGAGCAGGAATATGGCTCCGGCTACAAGTACGACCCGGATCAGCCGGACAGCTTCTCCGGCCAGAATTATTTTCCGGACCAGATGGGCCGTACGCAGTTCTACGATCCGCCCGACCGGGGCTTCGAGCGTGAGATCGGCAAGCGGCTGGCATGGTGGTCGGAACTGCGCGCCAAACGGGGTCAGAAGTGAACTGACCGCCGGGCGCGATGGTTGATCCAGATCATTTGACGTTTTGATATCTTGATCAAACTGTTGCATGAGCCGGAAAACCGGCCGCGATGATTGAGGGCGGAGGGAACAACCATGACAACTGATGCAGGTGCAGATGCGGGCCGGCCGCCGGCAATGCCGGTTGTGCGTACCATTTCTTTCGATGACGTGAAAACCGCCTTGAGCGCGGGCGTGAAGGATTTCCTTGCTGCGCCCATGTTCGGGCTGTTCTTCGGCGCATTCTATGCGTTGGGCGGCCTGTTGCTGGTGATGTTCATCGCCCGGCTGGACATGCACTACATGATCTATCCGCTTGCCATCGGCTTTCCGCTGGTTGGACCGTTCATTGCGGTGGGCCTTTACGAGGTCAGCCGCGGCATCCAGCGCGGAGAGGTGCTGACCTGGAAGTCAGTGCTCGCGAAGGTGTGGGAGCAGAAGGGCAGGGAACTGTCCATCATGGCCTTCGTCACGCTCTTCATCATGTGGATTTGGATGTACCAGGTCCGTCTGCTGGTCGCCATTTTCCTCGGCCAGAAGTCGTTTTCTACGCTGTCAGGCTTTTTGCAGAACGTGCTTCACACCACCGAAGGGCTGGAATTTCTGGTTGTGGGCCACGTGGTGGGCGCGGCTCTCTACACGGTGCTGTTTACCGTTACGGTTGTCTCGATCCCGTTGCTGCTGGATCGTGAGGTCGACTTCGTGACCGCGATCATTACCAGCGTGAAGGCCGTGTTGAAGAACCCCGTCGTCATGCTGGGCTGGGCGCTGGTGGTGCTGGCGCTGAGCGTGCTGGCCATGATCCCGGCCTTCCTTGGCCTGCTGATCGTGCTGCCGGTGCTGGGGCACGCCACCTGGCACCTGTATCAACGGCTGGTGGAGCCTGCCGCAACACCTTGACGGCGTGCGGCAGGCATTCTTGCTGGTCCCCCCCAGCAACGCCGGCTAGGCAGCAATGATGTTGTGTTCCGGCCCATACGGGAAGCCGGTGATGTTTTCCGCACCGGTCTTGCCGATGACCAGGATATCGTGCTCGCGATAGCCGCCAGCGCCT
Source organism: Anderseniella sp. (assembly GCA_036350935.1). Classification (GTDB taxonomy): domain Bacteria; phylum Pseudomonadota; class Alphaproteobacteria; order Rhizobiales; family Aestuariivirgaceae; genus Anderseniella. The sequence continues at coordinate 22,696 of JAZBOA010000033.1, forward strand.
GGCTTGCCTTCCGGCACGGTCAGCATCGGCTCCATCGACACCACCATGCCGGGTTCCAGCACTGTGTCGATGTCCTCGCGCAGCTCAAGACCAGCCTCGCGGCCATAGTAATGCGACAGGATGCCGAACGAGTGGCCGTAGCCGAAGGTGCGGTACTGCAGCACGTTTTCCTCGGCGAAGAAGCGGTTGATCTCCGCCGTGATGCCGGAACAGGTGGCGCCCGGCTTGATCAGCGAAATGCCAAGCTCGTGGGCCGCCACATTGACTTCCCACAGGCGGCGTTCAGCCTTTGACGGCTCGCCGATGAACAGCGTGCGTTCCAGCGCGGTGTAGTAGCCGGAAATCATCGGGAACGTATTGAGGGAAAGGATGTCGCTCTTTTCCAGCTTGCGCATGGTCACCGGGTTGTGGGCACCGTCGGTATTCAGACCCGACTGGAACCACACCCAGGTATCTCGCATCTCCGAATCCGGGTGACGCCCGGCAATAGCCAGTTCCATCGCGTCGCGGCCGGCCATGGCGATGTCGATCTCTCTCGCGCCAACCTTGATGGCGTCGCGGATGGCATATCCGCCGATATCGGCGACATTGGCGCCTGACTTGATCAGCCTGATCTCCTCGGCCGACTTCACCATACGCTGCTTCATGGTTTCCTTGGCAATGTCCACGAAGTCCGGGCAGCCGAGGAAGGCGGTGGCCTTGTCGCGTTGTGCCAGCGTCAGGTGGTCGGCTTCGATGCCGACGCGGCCACAATCCTTGCCGGACGCTTCCTTCACGGCGCGCCAGAAGTTGTCGCGCTGCCAGTCGGTATAGGTGATGTTGTCGCCGTGGCTGCGCCGCCAGGGCTGGCCGGCGTCGATGTTCGCGGAAACGGTGATGCAGGCGTCATGGGTGACGACGCAGGCATACGGCCGCCCGAAGCTGCAGTACAGGAAACCGGAATAGTAGGCGATGTTGTGCATCGAGGTCATCACCACCGCCGGAATGTCCATCCGGCTCATGATGGCGCGCAAGCCCTTCAGGCGGCGGTCATATTCCTTCTGGCTGAAGGGCAGGGGCGCCTTCTCGCCGTTGTGGAAGCGGAAATAATCCGGACGCGCTATAGCGTTCAGAGCTTTCTGCGGGGTCTTCTTGAGCATTTGGCGTCTCCAATGTGGGTGTCCGGGCATTGGAGGTTTCGACCGTCGTGCCCGAACGCAACACCCCGGCGTACAGGGCGCTACAATCGGACCTTGAGGGTCCTGGTGCCGGGGAGAATGCGGACGACGCCATCGCCGCTCCGGCCCGGAATTTCAGATAGCAGAAGTGCAGGGGAAGTCAATCGGGCGAGTGTTTGGGTTGTTCAGAACGAATGTGCCCCGGCGTTCGTGCCGGGGCGGAGCCTGGGTCCCGGAACAAGTCCGGGACACAGTTTTCGCCTGAAAGTTCAAGCCGCCGGCTTGCCGCTTTCCTTGCCATTTTCGTCCTTGACGTCGGTCACGTCGGCGCGCTTGGCGCGATCGGCCATGAACTGGTCGAACTCTGCCTTGTCGCGGGCATGGCGCAACTTTTCGAGGAAGCCCTGGAACTCCTCGTACTCGTCTTCGAGCCGCCGCAGGGTTTCCTCGCGGTATTCGTCGAAGGCCCGGTTGCCCGAGGGCTTGAAGGTCGCGCCGCCGCGATACCAGCGGCCCGGGCCGCCACCCATATCCATGCCAAATTTGCCGCTATTGAGGCCTGCGACCTTGCCTTTGCTCCAGCATCCCATTCGTCCGCTCCACATCATGTATCCGAGAATTGCCAGTCCGAGTGGCCAGAAGACCACGAAAGACACCACCATGAGCGCAATCCATGCGCCCTTGCCGTAGGTGTCCATGCGTTCAACGAGTGCAGTCATGTCTCGCCTTTCGATGAATGTTAATGTTATTCACATTCACATAATTGGCCTCGGCATTTGCTGGAGTCAAGGCGGCTCCGGCCAATTTTTTTGTTTGCAATGGTGGGATCAGGAGCTCAGCCCCGCGCGCCCAATCCGTCAAGGTAGATAAGCATATGGGATTCAAGCAGTTCTTCCGGCGAAAGCGGCTGCTTGAAGGCGGCGCCATCGCCACGACCAAACAGTGAGGCCACGCCGTGACTGATGGCCCAGATGTGCAGCGCGACCATCATCGCAGGCGGTTTGCGGTCCGCCGGCATGGCGGCAGTGACGGCCTCGACGGCTGTCCGCAACCCGTTGAATGTCGCGTCAGCTGCCTTTCGTAGTTCGGCATAGTCGGAAAAGTTGAGCCCTGATTCGAACATGGCGGAGTAGTAGGCAGGATTGTCCCGTGCGAAAGACAGATAGGCCCGGCCCATCGCCTTGAGCCGGTCGATCTCGTTGCCGGCAGGAGCGGCGCGGGCCTTGTCCATCGCCTCACCAAAAGCCGCATAGCCTTGCGTGGCCACGTCGGCCAGCAGCGCCTCGCGGTTTTCATAATGGCGGTAGGGTGCGGCCGGGCTGACGCCGGCATGGCGCGCGGCCTCGGCAAAGGTAAAGCCGCCGGTGCCCTTCGACCCGATCAGGTCGAGGGCAGCCTTGATCAGCGCCTCGCGCAGGTTGCCATGATGATAACCGCGCCCGCGGTCCTTGTGCCAGCTCATGTGAATGGCTTTTACATTGCTGGTGCCGCCCGCGTCCAGTTTGATCTGCCGCAAGGCAGCGGGCCGCTCTGCCGTGGTTAATTCGCAAACAGGGACATTTCCACCTTCGACCAGGGAGGACGCTGTCATGCGCATCGCAATCATATACGCCACCACAGAGGGACAGACGCTCAAGATCGCCCGCCGCGCCGCGGAACTGTGCCAGAATGCGGGGCACGAGATCGAACTGCTCAACGCAGTCGCCGTTCCGGCGGACTTCATCATGGCGCCCTACGATGCAGCGATCCTTTTGTCGTCGGTGCACGTGGGTCACTATCAGGCGGCCATGTCCACCTTCCTGAACGACTACAAGGATGATCTGCAAGCCATCCCGAACGCGTTCATCTCGGTGTCGCTGTCGGCGGCCAGCACCGACCACGACGATGTCGACGGTCTTCGCGAAGTAACTGACGACTTCTACAAGCAGACCGGCTTCACGCCGCTGTACGAGCATCTGGCCGCCGGTGCGTTCCGGTTCACCCGCTACGACTTCTTCAAGCGCTGGGCGATGAAGCTGATCGCTGCGCAGAAGGGCATCGACGCCGACACCAGCAAGGACCTCGAACTCACCGATTGGCCCGGCGTGGAGAAGTTCGTGAAGGATTTCATCGGCGGCATCTCGAAGTCCAGCAACGCGGCCTGAGCGCGCGCCGCCATTGACGCATTGCGGGCAGGCGTTTGCGCACGTATATGTCGCGCACCATGACTTCTGTCCTTTATGCAGCCCTTGGCGGCGCCCTTGGCGCAAGCCTGCGCTACGGCGTCAACGTGACCACGCTCAAGCTGCTTGGTCCGCAGTTTCCGTGGGGCACGATGTTCGTCAATGTCGTGGGTTCGTTCCTCATGGGCGTGCTGGTTGCGCTCATGGCGCAAGCCTGGACCATCAGCCAGGAGATGCGGATTTTCCTTACCACCGGCGTGCTGGGCGGCTTCACTACGTTTTCAGCCTTTTCGCTGGACTTCGCCGCCCTGTGGGAGCGCAAGGAACACGGTCTCGCCATGGCTTATGCGGGCGGGTCCGTGGTGCTGTCGCTGATGGCCATATTCGCCGGGCTCTGGCTCGCAAGGACGGTGCTGCAATGAGCGGCGTACAGCAGATCCACGTCAAGCGCACCGAGGAGGGCATGCGGCTGGACCGCTGGTTCAAGGTGCATTTCCCCACGCTCGGCCATGGCAAGCTGTCGAAGCTGCTGCGCACCGGCCAGGTGCGGGTCAACGGCGCGCGGGTGAAGTCCAACGCCCGGCTCGAGACGGGCCAGATGATCCGTGTTCCGCCGCTCAACCTCGAGGCGGATACGCCGGAGGAAGGCAGCGAGGAGGCCAAGCCGAAGCCGCTGAGCGCTGCGGACAAGGCCTATTTCGACTCGATGATCCTGTTCGAGGACAAGTACCTTTACGTCCTCAACAAGCCGGCAGGGCTGGCGGTGCAGGGCGGCTCGCGCACCACGCGCCACGTCGACGGATTGCTGATGGGGCTGGGGGCTGAAATGTACGACCGGCCGCGCCTTGTGCACCGGCTGGACCGCGACACATCCGGTATCCTGGTGATCGCAAAAAACCGCCAGATGGCAACGGCCCTCGGGAAGCTTTGGCAGACGCGGTCTGTCCGCAAGATCTACTGGGCGCTGATCAACGGTGTGCCGAAGCCTGAGCAGGGCAAGGTAGACAAGCCGCTGATCAAGGGTGGCGGCAAGGGCGAGGAGCGTATGCACGAGGCCCACAACCCGCATGATGACGGCGCCCAGCGCGCGGTTACGCACTATGCCGTCATCGACAAGGCGCCGCCCGCCGTGGCCTGGGTGTCGTTGAAGCCCGTCACCGGCCGCCAGCACCAACTGCGCGCCCACATGGCGATGATCGGCCACCCCATCGTCGGCGACGGCAAGTATGGCGACCTGGCTGAAATGCCCGACGGCATGTCGAAGAAGCTGCATCTGCATGCCCGCCGCATCTCGTTCCCGCATCCCAAGGGTGGCACGGTCGATATATCCGCTCCGATTCCTGGCCACATGCGCCAGTCGTTCGAGACCTGTGGCTTTGACCCAGACCGGTTCGACATTCCGGAGGCAGGCGAGGAAGAGGACAGCGCATGAAGGTGGTCATCTTCGATTGCGACGGTACGCTGGTCGACAGTCAGCACGGCATCGTCCACTCCATGCAGCAGGCCTATGGCGATGTCGGCATCGAGTTTCCGGGCCGCGAGCGTGCCCTCAGCATTGTCGGCCTGTCGCTGATCGAGGCTTTCCGCATTCTTGAGCCGCACCGGGACCACGCCATGCACGTCAGGCTGGCAGAAGCGTACAAGGGTTCGTTTCAGAGAATGCGGACCGACCGGTTGCACGAGGAACCGCTCTACGAGGGCTGCCGGGACGTTCTGGACCGCTTGCATGCGCGCGATGACGTGCTACTGGCCATGGCCACCGGCAAGTCGCAGCGGGGCGTGCGCGCATTGCTGGAGCGCGAGGGCCTGCACGGCTATTTTCACTCAATCCAGACGGCGGATGACGCGCCCTCCAAGCCGCATCCGGCAATGATCCTGCAGGCGCTGGCCGACACCGGAGGGCGGGCGGACGCCACCGTGATGATCGGCGACACCAGCTACGACATGGAGATGGCCCGCAATGCGTCAGTGGGCGCGCTGGGCGTGTCCTGGGGATATCACCACGATGACCTGCTGAAAGGCGCCGGTGCCCACCACATCGTCAACCACTACAACGAAGTGGAAGACTTTCTTGAGACATGGTTCGGGGTGCCGGCATGAGCCATGAGACCGAGAATGAGCGCGCCCGCCGGCTGCTGACGCGGCAGGAACAGCTGAACCTGCCGAAACGGTTCTACAAGCAGGTGGCGGTGGCGCCGGCAGAGGGCGGCTTTGCGGTGCAGCTCGATGGCCGGCCGGTCAAGACGCCGCTCAAGCGGCCTCTGGTCATGCCGGGCGAGGCCATGGCTGCGGCTGTTGCGGGTGAATGGGACGCACAAGGCACTCACATAAACCCGGCCGCGATGATCCTGACCAAGCTGGCCAACACGGCCATTGACCGGGTGTCCGGTGACGAGGCGCGGATCGCCGGCGAGATCGTGGACTTCGCGGGCTCCGACCTGATCTGCTACCGGGCCGACCGGCCGGAAGGGCTGGTGTCTCGCCAGGCCGCACACTGGGACCCTGTGCTGGAGTGGGCGCGTGAGACGCACGGCTGCCGGTTGGTCTGCGTGGCCGGCGTGATGCATGCTGACCAGCCGCCAGCGTCCCTGGAGGCGCTGCGCACTGTATTGATGCGCGAAGGTCCCTACCGGCTCACCGCCATCCACAACCTCACCACGCTGACCGGTTCGGCGCTCATCGCCATGAAACTCGCTGCGCGCGCGCTGGATGCGGAGGCTGCCTGGGTTACAGCCCACGTTGACGAAGACTGGCAGATCGAACAGTGGGGCGAGGACGACGAAGCGCAGGCCCGCCGGGCATTTCGCAAGGCCGACTTCGACGCGACGGTCCGGTTTCTGGGGATGTGCTGAGCCTTCCTGCCACCCAAACGTCTGACTTGCCGCGCCGCACAATGCTGCTAGAACGTCCTGTATCTATGCGATGACAGGGCAGGGAGCGCGGGTCTCATGCAGGAAATTCTCGAACAGTTGAAGCAGCGCCGCGAAGTTGCGCGCCTCGGCGGCGGTGAAAAGCGCATTGACGCGCAGCATGCGCGCGGCAAGCTGACGGCGCGCGAACGCATTGAACTGCTGCTGGACGACGGCTCGTTCGAGGAGTTCGACATGTTCGTCGAACATCGCTGCACCGACTTCGGCATGGAGAACAGCAAGATCCCCGGCGACGGCGTGGTCACCGGCTGGGGCACCGTGAACGGCCGCACGGTCTACGTGTTCGCCAAGGACTTTACGGTATTCGGCGGTTCGCTGTCCGAGTCGCACGCCAGGAAGATCACCAAGATCCAGGACATGGCGCTGCAGAACCGCGCGCCGATCATCGGCCTGTTCGATGCCGGTGGCGCGCGCATCCAGGAGGGCGTTGCGGCGCTGGGCGGTTATGGCGAAGTGTTCCAGCGCAACGTGCTGGCCTCGGGCGTCATTCCGCAGATTTCCGTCATTATGGGGCCGTGCGCAGGTGGCGACGTCTATTCTCCCGCCATGACCGACTTCATCTTCATGGTGAAGGATACCAGCTACATGTTCGTGACCGGGCCGGACGTGGTGAAAACCGTTACCAACGAAACGGTGACGGCAGAGCAGCTGGGCGGCGCGTCGATTCACGCGGTCAAGTCGTCCGTGGCCGACAAGGGTTATGACAACGACGTCGAGGCGCTGTTGCAGATGCGCCGGCTGATCGACTTCCTGCCGGCATCGAACCTGACCGCAGCACCTACCGTGCCGACAAAGGACGATGGCGAGCGCATCGACACTTCGCTGGATACGCTGATCCCGGCCAACCCGAACCAGCCGTACGACATGAAGGAGCTGATCTACAAGACGGTGGACGAGGGCGACTTCTTCGAGATCCAGGAAGCCCATGCGAAGAACATCATCACCGGCTTTGCCCGTATGGAAGGCCACACGGTCGGCATTGTCGCCAATCAGCCGATGGTGCTGGCAGGCGTTCTGGACTCCGACGCCAGCCGCAAGGCAGCGCGCTTCGTGCGCTTCTGCGATTGCTTCAACATTCCGCTGGTGACGTTCGTCGATGTGCCGGGCTTCCTGCCGGGCACCGCGCAGGAGTATGGCGGCCTCATCAAGCACGGCGCCAAGCTGCTGTTCGCCTATGCCGAGGCGACGGTGCCGAAAGTCACGGTCATCACCCGCAAGGCCTATGGCGGCGCCTATGTCGTGATGAGCTCGAAGCACATCCGGGCTGACGTGAACTATGCATGGCCAACCGCCGAGATCGCCGTCATGGGGCCGAAAGGCGCGGCGGAAATCCTCTACCGCTCGGAGTTGGTCGACAAGGACAAGATCGCTAAGCGCATCAAGGATTACGAGACCCGCTTCGCCAATCCGTTCGTGGCCGCCGAGCGCGGTTATATCGACGAGGTGATCATGCCCGGCACCACCCGCAAGCGTATCTCCCGCGCCCTGAACATGCTGCGCAACAAACACGTTGAAAACCCCTGGAAGAAGCACGACAACATTCCGCTTTGACGGGCTCGGCTTATGCCAACAATCTTGCGGTGGAAGGGATATCGCTTCTTCTGGTATCATGCTGATGGTTCGGAACCACCGCACGTTCACGTGTTCAAGGATGGCCGCGAGTGCAAGATCTGGATTGCCAGCGCGGAAGTCGCATTCAACCGCGGGATGACTGCCCGGCAGTTGAGCATGTTGCTGGCGGTGGTCCGACGCGAAGAGCAGTTCTTGCTGGGTGCATGGGATGAGCAGTTTGGACAGTGATATTGACGCCAACCGCCCCATGGAGGCGACTTGCGATGAAACCGGTCTGCGGGTGAGTCTGGCGGATGGCCGCGTGATCATGACGCCGCTGTGGTGGTACCCGTCATTGCTGCATGCATCTCCAGCCCAGCGTTCCCACATGCAATTGATGGTGACCGGCATTCATTGGCCCCAGCTTGATGAAGACATCAGCATTGCGGGTATGCTGAAGGGCTGGAAGCACCCGGATGCCCAACCTCCAGCCGAGGCTGCCGAATGACCCTTCCTTCCCATCACATGATCCCCGGCGCGCCGCGCCCGGTCGCGCCGTTCAACCATGCTGTTGAAATCGACGGCTGGGTGTTCATCACCGGCCAGATGCCGACCGAACCCGGCAACGAGGATGCACCGCTGCCTGAGGGCGTTGAGGCCCAGACGCGGCGCGTCATGGACAACCTGATCATCGTGTTGCGTGGGATGGATCTGGAGCTGGAAAATGTCGTTCAGGCAAGGGTTTACCTGACCGAGTTCGAGCGCGATTACGCGGCCATGAACACCACGTACCGGGCCTACTTCGCCGAGGGCAAGCTGCCCGCGCGCACCTGCGTCGGCGTCACCGGGCTGGCGGTCAATGCGCTCGTGGAGATCGACATGGTGGCGCGCCGGCCGTGAGTCTCACCACCAGCGCACCTGCGCATCGGTGATCTTCTCGTTGCCGCCGGGTGTGATCAGGATGGTATCCTCGTAGTCTCCTGCATAGCCGTCGCGCAGCAGCCACTTCTCGACACAGATCACCATGCCGGGCGCCAGCGCCATCTTGACGCCCGGCGCCAGCCACGGGTCGTCCCAGCCAAGCCCGATGCCATGGCCGAAGCCCTGGAAGTTGCCAGATTTTGGAAATCCGAGTTCCGCCTGCCTGGCGCTGCCAGCCTGCATCACCTGTTCGCCTGTAACGCCGGGCTGGGCTGCGGCAATACCTGCTTCTACAACGGCTATGGTGCTTTCGAACACGTCGATCATGGCGTTCGATACGCGGCCCACCGGCCGGCAGCGGGCCAGGTCGAAGTAGTAGCCGTCCAGTACACCGGACAGCCCGGCGCACAGGAACTCGCCGTCCTCCAGCGTTTCCGATGCACCCCAGGTGGGCAGGGCGGAGCGAACGAAACGTGGCTCCGGGCCGCCCGTGCCGGAACGAATGAACGCGTTGTAGAGGATGGCTCTGGCTGGAAGCAGCACGTTCATCGCAGCCGACAGTGCCTCGCCATGGTTCATGCCGGCCTTGGCTGCCGCCATCATGGCGTCGATCGAGCGTGAGCCAAGTTCGGAAGCCCGGCGCAGCAGTTCGATCTCGCCTGGGCTCTTGACCGCCTTGAGGCCGTTGAACGTGCCCTGCATGTCAACCAGTTCAATGCCTGGCAGTTTGGCCGTCACAGCCCGGTACATGGAGGCAGGCATGGTGTCTGCGCCCACCAGCCCCAGCCGGGCATGCGGGCCGAATTCATGGCTGATGGCTTCAACGGAAGCCTCGGTGACAAAATCTGCAAATGTGACGTGCTCATCCGGCAGAGCGACGTTCACCCATGTGGGCACATCCACTACAAGGCGCGTCGCACCTGAGGGCATCACCAGCGCAATGGCATGGGCGCGGCCGGACCAGTTGCCCGCCACATCGGGAATGTAGGGGAACTGCGTGTAGAATCCGGTCAACCAGAACACGTCGGCAAACCGGTCCAGGGTGCCGCCGCCACGGGAGCATACGATCAGGCCGTCGAGGCCGGCATCCCGCGCGGCCGCGCCCGCTTTCTGGCGGCGTTCATCGAACTCGGCAGCGGCAATGGTGGTGGTCATGCAAGCAAAGATGCATTGCCCGCAGCACATTGGCAATCAGGTGATTTGCCTCGTCCGTTAGGCAAATTTAAAGCCAAGTTACCTATCGTCTCTGCGGATTTAGCGAAATTCGGGAGAGGATACGCGATGAACTCAGTGGCAGATATCCGCAAGATGGCCGCCAGCGGCAAGGTAAGCGATGCCGACGTGCTGGCCCTGCGCCGCGCCATGTATGGCAATGACCACGTCATCGATGGCGCCGAGGCGAACGCGCTGTTCGAACTCAATGACGCAGCCGATGGCGCCTGCGCGGCGTGGCCTTCATTCTTCGTCGAAGCGGTAACTGATTACTGCGTGCACCAGACCGAACCGGCGGGTTACGTCACCGAGGACATGGCCGGCTGGCTGATCGCCAAGGTTTCACATTCCGGCGTGGTGAAGACCTCCACAGAGCTGGAGCTCCTCATCAAGGTCATGGAGGCATCGCGGACGGTGCCCGCAAAACTGGAAGAATTTGCCTTGAAGCAGGTGCACGAGGCGGTGATGACCGGGGTTGGCGTAACCCGTTCCGGTGAACGCCTTGAACCCGGCCAGATCGGCCGTGGCGAGGTGGAACTGCTTCGCCGCATCCTGTATGCCGCCGGTGGCGATGACGGCCTGGCTGTCTCGCGGCGCGAGGCCGAACTGTTGTTTGACATCAACGACGCCGTGACGTCAGAGGCGCAGGACCCTGCCTGGGCAGACCTGTTCGTCAAGGCGACTGCCAATTACCTCATGGCGGAGCGCGGCCGCAGGCCGGTGAGCCGTGCCGAAGCGCTGCGCCGGGAGGCCTGGCTAGACGATACCAATGCAAGTGTCGGCGATTTCTTTGGCCGCATCCTGTCGGGTGGTCTTCGCGGCATCCTTGACGCGGCTGGTCACGATCATCAGGCCGAACGGGCTGAAGCCAACAAGAAACGGCTGCAGGACATCGCAATGGCCGAGCAGGTGAATGCCGGCGAGGCCGGCTGGCTCGCCGGGCGCATCAACCGTGATGGCGAACTGCATGCTGCCGAAAAGGCGTTGCTGATGTTCATCAAGCGCGAATCACCTGATATCGATCCTGCGCTCAAGCCGTTGCTCGAACGCGTTGCCTGAGGCCGGTGGGGCGGCTTTTTCCCATAATCTGTGACTTGTACTGACTGTTAAGTTGACCGTCATTTGCAGGTTTGGTGTGCTGTCAGCCGGAAGGGGCGGCACCCGATCCTGCAATCATGGGGGCTTACCATGCAGTCTTTCAATTTGCTTCGTGCCGTTGGCGCTGTTGCCGTGATAGCCGGCAGCCTGGTGTTGTTGCCGGTTTCGGCAATGGCAGCGTCGATCTATGACTCTGGTTATGTTGCCAAGATCGAGATGACGGGTGGCCAGAAGGCCAAGGTCAAGCGCATCTCGACCGCTACCCGGGCACAGCGGCGGCAAATCTTCCGCAAGTACGGCATTTCTGAAAAGTCGCCGCCGGAGATGTCAAAGCTGATGAAGGCTTCGAGCGAACTGCAGGCCATGAATCGCAACGAGCGGAACCAGTTGGCCAAGATATTCACGCCGACCCAGCTTCAGCAGTATGATGCACTGGTGCGGCAGGTCCGCGAACGCGTCGTCCGGGCGGCCAAATAGCCGTCAGGCGAACAGGCCAATCCCGAGTTCTCTCTGCCGTTTCTGGCTCAGGCCGAGCGCAACCTGCCGATGGGACTCGGCGATGTAGTCGCGCAAGGCGTTGTCATCGAGGCCGGGCTTGTCATAGTGCTGCACCCACTTCATGCCCCTTGAGGCGAGGTAGGGAGCAGGGCGGAGGCCCGGCTGATGTGGCAGGATTTCCCACGCCATCGCTGACACCTTGAAGGTTACCGCAAGTTCGCAGCCGGGAGTGTCCCAGGCGATCGCAAACACCTTGCCTGCCACCTTCCAGACATGCGCGCCACCCCATTGCACCACGTGCGTGGCGTGCGTCAGGGACGCGCAGTAGCGGTCGTATTCGTCGAGAGTCATGCAGGTGAGCCTAAACCAGCTCGCCTATCAGGTCATAATCTTCAGCTTCTACCACCCGGGCGCGTACGAGGTCACCAGGCTTGAGGCCATCTTCGCCGGGCAGGAACACGTTGCCGTCTATCTCGGGCGCATCCCAGACCGAGCGCCCGACAGCTTCGACGCCGTCTTCATCCTCATCAACGGCATCGACGAGAACCTCGATCTCGCGGCCAACCTTGCCGGCCATGATCTCGGCGGATACCTCGGCCTGCACCTCCATGAACCGGTGCCAGCGTTCTTCCTTGACTTCTTCGGGCACGGCACCCGGCAGTTCGTTTGCCTTCGCGCCGTCGACCGGCTCATACTTGAAGCAGCCGGCGCGCTCGATACGGGCTTCGCGCACCCATTGCAGCAGATAGTCGAAATCTTCTTCCGTCTCGCCGGGGAAGCCGACGATGAAGGTGGAGCGGATCGCCAGATCCGGGCAGCCCCTGCGCCACGCATGGATGCGGTCGAGCACCTTGGCCTGGTTGGCGGGCCGGCGCATGTTCTTCAACACGTTGGGCGAGGCATGCTGGAACGGGATGTCGAGGTAGGGCAGCACCAGTCCATCGGCCATAAGCCCGATCACTTCGTCCACGTGCGGGTAGGGGTACACATAGTGCAGCCGCACCCAGGCGCCCAGCTGGCCCAGCTCGCGGGCCATGGTGATGAACCGGGCTTCAACCTCGCGCCCGCGATACTTGCTGGCGGCGTACTTTATGTCGAGGCCGTAGGCAGACGTGTCCTGGCTGATCACCAGCAGTTCCTTGACGCCGGCCTTCACCAGCCGCTCGGCCTCGTACAGCACCGACGCCATGGGCCGGGAGACGAGATCGCCACGAAGCGACGGAATGATGCAGAACGAGCAACGGTTGTTGCAGCCCTCGGAAATCTTCAGGTAGGCGTAGTGCTTCGGTGTCAGGTGCAGGCCCGCTTCCGGCACCAGGTCGAACTTCGGGTCGTGCGCAGGCGGCACCGCCTCGTGCACCGCGTTCACCACCGCTGCGTATTGCTGTGGGCCGGTGACGGCGAGGACTTGCGGATGCGCGGCGCGGATCGCCTCGGCGTCATTGCCCATGCAGCCGGTAACGATCACCCGGCCGTTCTCCTTCACCGCCTCGCCGATTGCCGCAAGCGACTCGGCCTTGGCTGAATCGAGAAAGCCGCAGGTATTCACGATCACCGCGTCCGCGCCTTCATAGTCGGGCGAGAAGATGTACCCTTCCGCCCGAAGCTGGGTGAGGATGCGTTCGCTATCGACCAGCGCCTTGGGGCAGCCGAGCGAGACGAGGCCGATTGTGGGAACCTTGTGCGACATGGAACGCGCTTGTGGCGGGTTTGCAGGGGGCGGTCAAGGCCTTGCCGCGTGAGGCCGGTCAGCGCACGTCCGGCGCAGCCTGGGTGAAGCGTCCGGACGGGATGTGGCGGGCCGTCGTTATGTCCCAGGTGTAGAGGTAGGTGACAGCGCGCAAGCTGCCGCCGTCCGCCATGGCAACCTCGACATTACGGCGCATGAACTCGTGTGGTTCCGGCCAGCGCGCAGAGCACGCCTCGTAGTCGTCGAACCGCTCCAGCACCAGCTCCGGCGTCAGCAGGCTGTAGACCTCACCATGCACCCGCTCCGACGGGTCGTGCGACGGCACGGCGCCGGGATACTCGTTCTGACCGGGCTCGTCCGGATCGTCGATGATGTAGAGCCTGGCGCGGATGGAGCCATGGCCCAGCAAATCACTGTTGTCACGCAGCAACTTGCCCATCGGATGGCTGGCGGTTGTCAACAGCGTGCCATAGACGAACAGGCAGATTTCAGGCGACACGGTCATTGGGCAAGGAGGCTCCGGCATCGGGGTGGAAAACGGAGCCGCTGCATAGGGCACAACCGCCCGGATTGCCAGCGTTATTCGGCAGCGAGGCCAGCGCGGCCATCTGCGGGCCTTGCAGCCAGTTCGCGGGGGCTGGGACCGGCGAATGTGGTACGGAACATGAGACGTTCGAAGCCCTGGTAATCGTTCACTGCATAGTGCTGGGTGGCGATATTGTCCCAGATGGCGACGGTGCCCGGTGTCCACGAAAACCGGATGCAGAACTCAGGCCGGATGACGTGGCGTTGGATCTGGTCGAGCAGGGGCGCGCTCTCGGCCTCGGTCAGCCCGTCGAGCCGTGTAACGTAAGTCGGATTGAGAAACAGCATGCGCCGGCCCGTCAGTGGATTCTCCAGCACAGCCGGATGGCGGCGCTCTTCATCCGCCGTAGGGTCGCCGCGCGACATCTGCACGCCCGCACCTGATTGCGCCTGCTTCGGCGGCGCCCATCTGATCCCGTAGGGCTTGCCGACGTGGATGGCATCCCGGCCAAGCAGCAACTGTTGCAATGGCTCCGGCAGGTGATCCCAGGCGGCTGCCTGGCTGGCCCAGATGGTGTCTCCGCCGTAGGGCGGCAGTGTGTGGGCGCACAGCACCGATCCGTAGGGCGGCCGTTCCAGGAAGCTGAAGTCCGAATGCCAGTCGCCGCCGAACACGCCGCCTTTCTCGTCCGCACCCTTGTAGACGCGGATGACGTCGGGCTCGGCGTCCATCGGCTTGACATAGGGCAGTTGCAGCAGCGGTCCGAAGGCGGCGGTGAGAGTCTTCTGTTGAGCAATGTCGAGATGCTGGCCACGCAGGAACAGCACCTGGTGCTGCGCCAGCAGCGCCCGCAAGCAGGCCGCCAACGTCTCATCCGGAGCATCGCGCAGGTTCACGCCGGAAACCTCCGCGCCGATATTGCCGGTAAGCTTGCGGACCTGGAGGGCGCTGGTATCAGACATGACGGGGCCTCGAATGAGTGATCTCGTGACGCTATGGCGCGTGACCCGGACTGTCAAACGGCTTGCAGTCAGCGCCAGAAACGGGGTGACAGCAGCACCAGAAGGGCGAAGAACTCCAGCCGGCCGAGGATCATGGCGAAGATCATGACGATCTTTGCGCCGTCCGGCAAAGGGGCAAAGTTGCCGGCGGGGCCGATAATGTTCCCCAGGCCCGGGCCTACATTGGTTATGGCGGTCACCGCGCCCGAAAACGCCGTGAGAACGTCGAGTCCGAAGAGCGTCAGCGCAAGGGTGACCACAATGATGGAACCTGCAAACGCGGTCAGAAAGGCAAGGATCGAGAGGATGATTTCTTCATCGATGGTCCTGTTGCCATAGCGCAGGTTCATGATCCTCCGCGGCGAGAACAACTGGTCTATATAGCGCTTCGTGATCAGCGCCATGGCTTGCAGGCGGTAGGTCTTGATCGACCCTGCCGTGGACCCGGTACAGCCGCCGAAGAACATCAGGATCAGGAAAATGCCGTTGGCGCCAGGACCCCAGGTGGTGAAGTCGCCCAAGGCATAGCCGGTGGTGGAAATAATTGACATCACGTTGACGGCGGCGACACGGAGGGCGTCGCTCCAGCCAAACTGGCCGGTCAACGCCAGGTAGGCTGTGACAGCAGCTATGGCGACGGCACAAATCTTGATGAAACCGCGAACCTGCACATCCCGGAGAATGTCGAGGCTGTTGCGCTGCCAGGACTTGATGAACAGGATGATCGGCAGCGAGCCGCAAAACATGCCCGCAGCCGCCACCCAGTGCACTGCGGGCTGGTCGTAATGCCCAAGCGAGTTGTCGTGTGTCGAGAAGCCGCCAGTTGAGATGGTGGTCAGGGCGTGGTTCACCGCATCGAACATGTTCATGCCGGCCAGCGCGTATCCCACCATGCACAACACCGTGAGCACAATGAATGCAATGGCGATCTGCGGAATGATGGCCGCCTCGCGCGCCAGCACCTTCTCCGAGCGGTCCGAACTTTCAGTACGGAAAATCTGCATGCCGCCGACGCGCAAGAACGGCAGGATCACCATCGCCATCAGAATTATGCCGACACCGCCGATCCATTGCAGGAGGGACCGCCAGAGCAGTATTCCCGGCGGCAGCTGGTCAAGTCCGCCAAGAACGGTCGAGCCCGTCGTCGTCATGCCGGACACGGCCTCGAACCAGGCATCGATGAAATGCAGACGGTCAGCCATGAAATAGAACGGCAGGCTGCCCGCCACCGGCACCACCAGCCAGCTCAACGCGGTTATCACGAAAGCCTCCCGCAACGACAGATTGCGTTCGGCCCACTGGCCGCGGGTCACCAGGATAAGCAGCCCCGCCAGCACCGCGACGATGCCACCGGCGCGGGCAAACGATTGCCAGTCTTCGTTGCCTGCCATGATGTCGGCAATCATCGGCGCCAGCATGAAAATGGCCGTGACCATCATCAACACCCCGATGACGTAACCTTGCCGCTCGAACTGCATGAAATCTGACCCAGGCAGGCGCCGGCATGCCGGTGACTTGATTCCTGAGTGTTTGCGCCTTTGCGGCCGCAAAATCAACATACCCATGCGCATGACGCATTGCCGCCATGGGCTGTTGGCGCGGGCGCCTGGCCCGTCAGCCAAACTTTTTGACTAGTTTACCGCGCTGGCTTTGCCCGCTAGAACAACCGCCAACGATAAAGAAAAGCGGGATTTGCAGGGCTCACATGTTCAAGAAGATTCTGATTGCCAACCGTGGCGAGATCGCCTGCCGCGTAATCAAGACCGCCCGCCGCATGGGCATCAAGACAGTCGCCGTCTATTCCGACGCCGACGCGCGCGCCCTGCATGTCGAAATGGCCGACGAGGCCGTTCATATCGGCCCGCCAGCAGCATCCGAAAGCTACCTGGTGATCGACAAGATCATCGACGCCTGCAAGCAATCAGGCGCGGAGGCCGTTCACCCCGGCTATGGCTTTCTGTCGGAGAACGCAAAGTTCGCCCATGCATTGAAGAAAGCGGGCATTACCTTCATCGGTCCGAACCCTCGCGCCATTGAGGCGATGGGCGACAAGATCGAGTCGAAGAAGTTTGCCAATGCCGCTAAGGTCAGCACCGTGCCGGGCTATCTCGGCGAGATCATGGACGACAAGGAAGCGGTAAAGATTGCCGATGAAATCGGCTATCCCGTCATGATCAAGGCGTCAGCCGGCGGCGGCGGCAAGGGCATGCGCATTGCCCATTCGGCCAGCGAGGTGGCGGAAGGTTTCAAGTCGGCCAAGTCCGAGGCCAAGTCATCGTTCGGCGACGACCGGGTATTCATCGAGAAGTTCATCGTCAATCCGCGCCACATCGAGATCCAGGTGCTTGGCGACAAGCACGGCAACGTCATTCACCTGGGCGAGCGCGAATGCTCCATCCAGCGCCGCAACCAGAAAGTCATCGAGGAAGCCCCGTCACCGCTTCTGGACGAGAAAACCCGCGCCGCCATGGGCGCCCAGGCCGTGGCGCTGGCCAAGGCCGTCGATTACGATACGGCAGGCACGGTGGAATTCGTCGCCGGACAGGATAAATCGTTTTATTTCCTGGAGATGAACACACGTCTTCAAGTGGAGCACCCGGTCACCGAGCTGATCACCGGGATCGACCTGGTGGAGCACATGATCCGCTCGGCCTATGGCGAGAAGCTGTCAATCGAGCAGAAGGATGTGAAGCTGAATGGCTGGGCCATCGAAAGCCGCGTCTATGCCGAGGACCCGTATCGCAATTTCCTGCCATCCACGGGACGTCTGACCCGTTACCGCCCGCCGGCGGAAATGAAGGACGAGGACACCGGCATCACCGTGCGCAACGACACCGGCGTTTACGAAGGCGGCGAGATTTCCATCTACTACGATCCGATGATCGCCAAGCTGTGCACCCATGCCGGCGACCGCGCCACCGCCATATCTGCCATGTCGCGGGCGCTCGATGATTTCTATGTCGACGGCATCCAGCACAACATTCCGTTCGTCGCCGCCATCATGGCGCATCCGCGCTGGAAGTCCGGTGCGCTGGCCACCAGTTTCATCGTTGACGAGTTCCCAGAGGGCTTCCAGGGCGCTGAGCTGGGCGGCACGGCGCGGGCCAACATGGCTACCGTTGCGCTGGTGTGCGACCATGTGCTGAACATGCGCAAGCGCGAGATTTCCGGCCAGATGGGCGGGCGGCCGGTGCAGTTTGGCGCTGCGCGGGTCGTCAGGCTCGGCGACGACTGGATCGAAGCCGAGATGCAGGGCTGCGAGGGCCGGATGTTCCGTTGCATGGTCGATGGCGCCGAGGCCGTGGCCGAAAGCAGCTGGGCGCCCGGTCAGCCAGTCTGGCAGGGCCGCATCAATGGCCGTGCAGTGTCTGTGCAGGTCCGGCCGATCATGAAC
>JAZBOA010000034.1:0-4346 GCA_036350935.1 Anderseniella sp.
AAATGCTGGTAGGCGGGCCAGATGGTCATGGCCTTCAATCCGGTCATGACATCCACTCGATGTGCCGGTCCGATGATGTCATTGGACCTTGAACGACGCGTCACCGTGGCATCCAGCACCCGCATGGAATCCGGAAAAGCAACAGGGGCGTCGTGGTGTGTCGAGAACATCATGCCCCGCTTGGTGTACCACCCTGTCGGCGAGATATTGTCAGCAAGCTCCGGGCCAACCGTGTGGTCGCGATGCCAGTCCCCCCAATAGAAGGTATGCATCGGGAACAACGAAGGGAACACGTCGAGTTCGCGATAGGCGTCCACCTGATCCTCGCGCTGGAATTGCCCGTGGATCAGCACCGGCCGCCGGTCGGCACGGCCATGTTTGGCAGTTGCAGCCTTGATCGACGCAATCAGCAGGTCACCGGCCTTTTCGCCATTGGCATGGGTGAGTATCTGGATGCCATTGCTGAACGCCCAGTCGATCGCGTTGATCACCTGGTCATTCGTTGCTGAGGCATAGCCGGAATAGCCAGGAGGATAGGAACCGACGGGGTTGTAATAAGGCCGGTCCCGCCATGCCGTGAACCCTTGCGGTGACCCGTCGATCGTGAGCTTGGCGCCCGCCAGCCGAAAGCGATTGGCGTAGTCGCTGCTGACATTCGCCTTGATGTAGTCCCGGTCGACCAGCACGTCGGAGTAGACCGCCACATCAATCTTGAGCCCGCCTTCATCGGCAACCTTCTTGATGAGCTGGGCAGTGGCAGGAGCCGCGCGGCCTTCCTGTGCCGTCGTATATCCGAACCTCGCCCACAACTCGCTGCCTGCACGGACAAAGGCTTTCGCCCCTTCTTCGCCGATGTTTGCGAGTAGCTTTGGCATGGTGGCAAAGAAGGCGACTTCTTCCAGCACGCCGTTTGGTTCGTTGCTGCCTTCGCGGCGCTGGATGACGCCGCCTTCCGGGTCGGCTGTCTCAGCCGTGTAGCCAGCAACCTCAAGTGCCTTCGAGTTCAGTACTGCAAGGTGACCGGACTGGTGAATGATCAGGACCGGTATGTCGGTAGATACCGCATCCAGCTCGTCTCGCGTCGGGTGCCGAAGCTCGGCCAGCTGGGCATTGTCATACCCGAACCCTATAATGAGATTGGCTTTGCTGATGTTCTCCCGGTTAGCCTCGACCCAGTCCCTGAGCGTTTGCTGGATCGCCGCTATATCGGTATTCGGCCCATCAGGGGGCGGCAGCATGTTGGCCCCGAGGGCCTGAAGTCCGCCTATCATGACATGGCCATGAGCATCGACGAAGCCAGGCAACATGGTACGGCCATTCAGATCGATCATCTGGGTCTCGGGCCCCTTGTGCTTCATCACTTCGTCAACCGAACCGACCGCGATGATCCGGCCAGCCTTCTCTGCGACCGCCTCAGCCCGCATGGCTCCATCGTTCATGGTGATGATAGGGCCGCCTGACCATATGCGGTCTGCCTGGTCGGAAGCCGCAGCTACAGCGGGGCGTAAGAACAGCGCAGTACTGCTCATCAGGATGAACGTGCGTCTGGTCAGCGACATGATTTTACTCCTGAACAATCATTCTCAAAGAGAATGCACATGACATTTTTACACTGCGATGACTTGCCGAGTTTGCCAATCACGATTTTCGATCAGAGGCAGTGGTTGACGATCCAAAGCCATCGGCTTGGGGAATCGGATTGGGTCAAGGAAGTCCGAGTGGGGTCACAAGCGGCCGGTTTGGTGTGGAGCGGATCCTGTCCGCTCCACCTCCGTTTTCAGACATCCGTCTGCTCTGACAGGGCAAGCGCATCATCCACTTCAACACCGAGATAGCGCACGGTGCTTTCGATCTTGGTGTGACCGAGAAGCAACTGGACGGCCTGCAGGTTGCCGGTTTGCCGGTAGATCAAGGTTGCCTTGGTTCGCCTGAGAGAGTGCGTTCCATATAGAGATGGATCCAACCCGATGCTTTCCACCCAGCCTGACACCAGCCGCGCATACTGGCGCGTCGAGAGATGTCGGTCTGGGTTGGCCCGACTGGGAAACAGGTATGGGCTCTGATCCTGAAGTCTGTCTTTCAAATGGGCCAGCACCGATTGCCTTGTCTGCTCGGTGATTTCAAACCTGACAGGCCGACCGGTCTTCCGTTGCCGGATTGTCGCCCGATCAACGCACAAGCCATTTGGGGCAATCTCCTCCGCCAGCAGACGGACGACATCACATCCGCGCAACTTGCTGTCGATCGCCAGGTTGAAGAGCGCCAGATCGCGGGTCTTGTTGGCCAATTGCAGTCGAGTGCGAATGGCCCAGACATGTTTGGGCTGCAGGGGCGGTTTCTGGCCAGTCAGCCTTCCCTTGTTCTAGGGACGCTTTCTCGCAGGCAGGAACGCAATGAGGTTCGTATCTTCCATGACAACAACTCCTGTTTGTTGGACAGGGCCATTGTGAACCTTCTGGCTTCATCCTCATTGGTACCGGGCACATGGCGTTCTGCGAAACCTTTTCTGGCCGAAGGAGAGTCTGCTTCCGGAGGCACAGCAGACAATCGCCGAGAGACCCAAAACCTTCCGGTTTTGACCCACTACGGACATCCTGGCGCAATGCAGCGAAGATCCGTTTTTTAACTCATTGCCGACTGAATTCTGTCTTGAAGTTCATATGGTTTTCGGGAAGATCGATCGCGACACATTGAGCATCCGGTGGGATGCGGCATGACCCAAGGAGCATCAGATGATTACGACGACCTTCCTGCGTATTGCAACAACGGCAACCATGGTCATGTTGGCAGGTGTGAACTTTGCAGTGGCCGCTGAGCAGGAGGCCATTGATGGATGCATCGATCAGCTGCGCAAAGTTGGTGGACCGGATGCGCAGTCGGGTGGTGAGGTATTGAGCTCCGAGTTCTCCGAAGCTGGCACCCTCGTAATGTTGCGTGACGGAGGCGGTACAGTTTGGCGCTGTATCGGCTATTCTGATGGGACCGTCGGAGAGCTCAACGTATCCTCGTCTGCGGACGACAGCGGTGGGGCGATGGCAGGATCTGGTGGAGAGCCGACAACTGCGACGAACCGGGTTCAGTTTGAAGCAGGCGCCTCTGGAGCGGAGCTTTCCGATACTCTCACCCCCGGAAGCTCAATCCGGTACATATTGGGCGCAAAAGCGAACCAGTTCCTCTATGTCCGCGTCGCCGCCGAAGCACCAGATGTCTACTATCAGATTTTCAACCCCGACCAGTCGTTCCTGCTGGAACAGATGACTTCCGACAAAGAGTACAAGGGGCAACTTTGGCAGTCCGGCGATCATGTCATCGAGGTAATCAACCGCGGGACCGGCAGCGCCTCTTACAATGTGATCTTCGGGATCGAATAGAGGTGAATCTACAAGCTTCGATAGATCGTCTCGTGTGACACTGAACCTCTCGCGCATCACTCTTGTGGATATGGCGGCTCTCGATGCTGAAGCGAGCGCCGCGGGAGAATGCAAATGAAGGTCGATGGTGGCTGCCATTGCGGCGAAATCCGATACGAGGCTGAAGTCGATCCGACCAAGGTCGTTATTTGCCATTGCAAGGACTGCCAAACATTATCAGGCACGGCTTTTCGCACGGTGGTGGCGAGCAAAGAAGGTACGTTCACGCTACTCTCTGGCACGCTGAAAACTTATGTTAAGACGGCTGAGAGCGGGAACAAGCGTGAGCTGACATTCTGCCCTGACTGCGGGACGCCAATTTATTCTGCTCCCCCAGGCGAGGGGGCCAAGGTCGTGGCTCTCCGCGTCGGGTCGATCCATCAACGTGATCAGCTTGTTCCATCGGACCAGTACTGGTTTCGCTCGTCGCAACGTTGGCTCGACGATCTCCAGACCATTCACAGACAAGACACGCAGCCGGTTTTCGACCAAAAGGGCAGCTTTAGTCGCTAGGCTGCTGCACAGATGGCGGAAGATGATCCAGGGTCAATAGGCTTCTCGCTCCCAGCTTTTAATCTCGGCGGCAACCAACTTCTGCAGCTGCCACAGATTGCGGTCTCTGATGCCATGCTCCTCAAGCTTTGCTACCGTTTGATAAAGATACTCTGCACTCGAACCGTAGTGGCCACAGGCGTGGGCCAATTTCCACGCCACGGTTTCCAATGGCAGTCCACGGTGAATACCGGCACCTTTAGGGCCAGCCCAAAAAGTCAATGCTTTCAAAGGTCCACTTTCGGTAGAGACCGTCACCCATCGCGCCATGTCGGCATCTTCGCTTGTCGTAATTTCGCGTTTGACGAGTTCGTAAACGATCTCAGCTGACTCATTTTTTGGTAGCCGAAGTCCGACGCCATTACATCGGCCGCCTGACTGCAA
>JAZBOA010000035.1:0-3020 GCA_036350935.1 Anderseniella sp.
ATATGGTCGGTTACGTGCTATTGTGAAGCAAGGGTATGCGCGCGCGGGCGTGACGCAACTGATACCTAATTCAGGAGACCATCCAAGCTGGGTCGCATATGTGCGTGTCAGCGATGTGGCAGAGACCACTGCAGCGGCAGTTCGCCTCGGCGCAACGACGTTGATCTCGCCTGATGCGGCAGTGCTGAACGGCGACCTGGCGATAGTCGCCGATCCGATCGGTGCGCCGATCGGTTTCATCCATTGGGTGTTTCCAGAGGATCCGGCCGCGTCGGGCACACAGGAGGTCAAACAATGAACAGACGATTGAAAATCTACCTGACGATCTCGATCGGCTTGGCGACGTTGACGATACTGTCCGGTTGTACGACTGGCGGCTCCGGCTATTACAACACCGGCTATTACCGCGGTGGTTCGGGCTGGCACGACCCATACTATTATCGACCTTGCTGTTACGGGGGGGGCGCAGTTGTCACGCCGCCGCGACACCGACCTCCGCAAGGCATTAGACCACCGCATGGTGGTAGACCAGGTCGCCCGGCGAATTTGCCGAGCATACCATCGCGGCCGGCGCCCAGGCCTCGGCCGGCGACGCGCCGGTGATTCATATTCTTTCCTTCACGCGGTAGCTGAGTACGTCAAAGATGGCTGCGGCTTTCCAAAGCTGATTAACGACGAAATGATTGTCCTGTTCTACCTCGCCAACGGCGTTTCGTTTCAAGAGGCCAACGACTACGCAGTCGCGGGTTGCGTTGAGCAGCGGATCCCCAACCAGGAAACACACGTCACGCCAGACACGGGCATCAACTATGGCGGCGCAATTGAAGCGACAGTAATGTTTGTGCAGACCATATTTGTCTATTTCCAACACAAGCTGTCGCCATGAGAAGGCTGTTCGGCAACTTTTTATTTCCCTATGAGGAGAAACCTCAGTGAAAACAATCCGGTGGCCCGATCTACTCGAAGCACGCAGTGATTTTCGACGTACATGGCCTCAACTGTTGCTTGCCGATCTGTTGACGAAGATCATCGCAGCGGTGGTTCTGACACCGATGGTCACTCTTCTTATAGCGATATTTCTCTTTCAG
This sequence comes from Anderseniella sp., assembly GCA_036350935.1. Classification (GTDB taxonomy): domain Bacteria; phylum Pseudomonadota; class Alphaproteobacteria; order Rhizobiales; family Aestuariivirgaceae; genus Anderseniella. The sequence goes on from JAZBOA010000035.1 coordinate 1,089, forward strand.
ACGAATGATGGTGCCTTAAGCGATGCGGATATCGTCGCGTTTTTACTGCATCCGATCGGAATCATGGCGCTTTTGATCGTGGGTGCTATTTCTCTGGGTATCTTGTTTGCCGAGCAGGGCGTTCTGATGGTGGTCGGTTTTGGGGCTGTCGAAGACCGCGCAATGAGCTGGTTGGACTCCCTGAGCTACATAACAAGGTACGCTTTTGAGCTGGTGAAGCTGGCCGGGCACGTTGTTGTTCGCTTGTTGCTCATCTCCGCCCCGTTTTTCGCAGGCGTGGGCGGTGCCTATCTGTTCTTCCTTAAAAAGCATGACGTCAATTTCTACCTGGTCGAGAAACCGCCTGAGTTCTGGTGGGCGATTGCGATTGCCGCGCTGCTGTTGATGATGTTGGCGGCCATCGTTCTGAAAAAGTATTCGAATTGGATTATAGCCATGCCGCTGATTTTGTTCGAGGGTCATCGCGCTGGTCCCGCGCTGCGCGAGAGTGCTCGGATAGTTGTGGCGTGTGGTTGGAAAATCGCACTCCTGCTTGCCTCGTGGCTCGCCGGGGTTGCCCTCCTCTCGGGACTGGTCACGTTCCTCGTCGGACTGATAGGCAATGTCTTGATCCCAGACATCGGAGGGAGTTTCGCGATCATGGCAGCAGGGTTGGGGATTACCCTAATGCTGGCGGGGTTGGGGAATCTTGCAATTACGATACTCAGCACGGCCTTGTTCCCCCTGCTGATCGTCCGTCTCTATCGCGCCGTGGCCGGCCCCGGCCGACTTGATCCGGAAATCGCCGCACGCGGTTCACTCGGGAAAAAGGCTTCCTTGCAAATTCCGGGCAAGGTTATTTTCGGAATCAGTGCCGCAGCCTTGGCCCTGGTTATCCTGGCCGGCTACGCCGTCAGCCGAGGCCTCGACGAGGAAGCTGACGTCAAGGTCATTGCGCACCGGGGTGCTTCAGGAGCGGCACCGGAAAATACGATGGCGTCGTTTCAGCAGGCCATCGTCGACAAGGCGGATTGGATTGAGCTCGATGTTCAGGAAAATGCCGACGATGTCATAGTGGTGGCCCACGACAGCGACTTTATGAAGGTGGCGCGGAGCGACCTGAAAGTCTGGGAGGCTACGAATGAAAGCCTTCGAGACCTCGACATCGGCGGTTGGTATGCGCCTGAATATTCAAACCAGCGGGTACCAACGCTTCGTCAGGCATTGGTATTGGCCAAAGATAAGCTGGGCGTCGTGATAGAACTCAAGTACTACGGTCGCGATCGCAACCTCGAATCACGGGTCGTGGATGTGGTGGAGCAGACCGGGATGGCATCGGACATCATGATTATGTCCCTCAACATCGATGGATTGCGCAAGATTGCCGCTCTGCGGCCGACATGGACGCGCGGTCTGCTCAACACCGCCAGCATCGGTGATCTAACTCGACTGGATCTGGACTTTCTGGCGCTCAATTCCGCGGCGGCATCGCTCGCGATGGTCCAGCGCGCCCACAAACAAGGGATGAAGGTCTACGTGTGGACGATCAATGACCCGGTCCAGATGTCTGTGATGATGAGCCGTGGTGTCGACGGGATCATAACGGACAATCCAGCACTTGCACGTCAGGTGTTGGAATTGCGAAAGCAGCTTAGTCCTTTCGGCCGCCTGGTCGTCTGGGTCGCGGGTGAGACCGGCCTGCTGCGCGGTGTTGATAAGTACTCGACTGCGGATGATGCGTGATGAGACCGGACGGGAAGGGAAATTATAGCTTTAATCTTTATTAAGGGTTCTGGGGAACGGGTATTGACATCTTGACATAAGTCATCCCATCAGCTTAGGTTCTTTTTCTTTAACAATCTTTTCGCCCCGTTTTACCGATTGGCTGGCAGCGGGTTGTGAAATGCCAAGCCTTTTGGAAAGCGCCAAGGTGCTGATGCCAAGTCCCCGTGC
>JAZBOA010000036.1:0-2568 GCA_036350935.1 Anderseniella sp.
GCTGCAGGAGATCGCCGAGCAGTACAACATCATCCACATCGCTGCGCCGGCGGCCTCCAACGACATCACCGGCATCAACTTCGTCCCCAACTCCTTCCGCACGAGCCGCAACAACTACCAGGATGCCATCAGCCTCTGCCAGTACCTGGCGGCGCAGCCCAATGGATTGGTGCAGATTGCACCTGACGCCTCCTTTGGCCGGACTACGGCGGGGTTCTATCGCGACGCCTGCCGGTATTTCGGTGGACACTTCGCAGCCGACGACATCTTTGCGCCAGCCAGCTCTAGCGACTTCACACCCTATGTGCAGCAAATCCGGGACTCGGGCGCGGGAGCGTTGATCGTTACTTGGGCCGGTCCTGGCTATGTGCCGTTGCTGCAGGCCCTGGCTGACGAGGGTATCGTAGATCAGATGAACGTTACGGTGTCATTTCCCGACAACGCGTCGATCCCTGCGCTCTTGGGCGACATCGTCGGCGAAACTGGCGGCATCGTGTATCACTACACCTCGCCCAGCAATGAGATCAACGATTGGCTGGTGAGCAAGACTATTGCCCGCCATGGCGCACCGCCGGACCTTTTTGGCGCTGATGGGATGAGCGCGGCGCTGATGATCGCTGAGGCGATAACGGTAAGCGGCGGCGACGCCAGCGCTGACGCGCTTATCGCGGCAATGGAAGGCCTGGAGTTTACTGGGCCCAAAGGGACTGTATCGATCCGGTCGGAGGACCACGTAGCGCTGCAGGACATGTACATCGTCAGACTGACCAATGTGGATGACCCGGAAGCCAGATTTTTCGAGCTAGTGACAAGCAATAGACCTGAGCCGCCTTGCCTCTTGCCCGTGGAGCTTAAGGAGCGCTGCAGAGCGCTGCCCATCGGTTCGCTGATGCGTCCTGTCTATCTGCCTCTGATCTCTCGGCGGTAATCAGGCCAGAACTTTAAGGTGGACGGGTTTGTCAAGACACGGAAGTGCCCTTTCGTAAGGTAGAGCATCCTCCTGTTCTTGAAGATCCGCTTCTGGAAAGTTGCGGTAGTAGTAGAGGCTGTGGGTAAGTGGGCAACTGCTGCTTTTTGGCAGTTGTCCACTTATCCACGGCCCAGGCTTACATCCTTATGCTGTCGCCTGCGGCCACAGGAGTGCTGGCAGCTCAGTGGTCTGTGTGGCCGTAGTAGACTGCAGCCGGTGTCTGGTATTTCAATGCCTGGTGCAGCCGGTGGTAGTCGTAGAAGTGCAGATACTCGGCTAAGCCACGGCGGGCTTCTCTCGGGTTAGCGTAGTCGTTCAGGTACACCTCTTCATATTTGATCGAGCGCCACAGGCGTTCGGTGAGGATGTTGTCAAGCGCCCGTCCTTTTCCATCCATGCTGATCTGGACATCGGCATCGAGCAGCAGTTGGGTGTATTGCGGGCTGGTGAAGTGGCTGCCCTGGTCACTGTTCCAGATGATCGGCGTGGCTTGAGCCAAGGCTCGTTGAACCGTGGTCACCACAAACGGCATTTCGAGCGTCTGATCCAGTTCCCAGCTCACCACATAGCGAGAAAACCAATCTAGCACTGCGACCAGATACATCCAGCCGTTGCGCAAGCGAATGTAGGTTATGTCTATGCCCCAGACATGATTGGGGCGGACAGCCTTGACGTTGCGCAGCAGATACGGATAAACCTTGTGCTCGGCATTGCGACGGCTCAGGTTTGGCCCTGGACAGATGCCGGCGATGCCCATCTCACGCATGTAGCGCTGCACGGTTTCACGGGCGATCTTGATCTCACGATTCTGACGCAACTCGGCGGCCATTCGTCGGGAACCGTAGAACGGATACCGGGTGTAGATCTCATCGATGGCGTGTTTGATCGCAACTTCTTCAGCCGACACCGGCACGGGCTGGTAGTAGAGGCTGGATCGGCTGAGACTGAGCAGATCAGCTTGCGTCTTGAGCGACAGTTCCGGAGCTTCGCGCTCTATCAAAGCCAGGCGCTCAGCTCTTGGCAACGTCGATGCCAGATTTTTTTTGGAGCCAGGTCAACTGGGTAGTCAACCGGCCAATCTCGGCATACAACTCGTGGAGCTGTCTCTCGTGCTCAGTCGCAGTCACATAGGCGTCGGCCGCTTTGCCGTCCTTGCTGAACAGACTGGGCAGCCCTTCCAGTGCAATCGCTTTCCAACGGTTGAGCTGGTTCGGATGAATTCCCTGTTCGGAGGCAATCTGACCGATGGCCTTTTCCTCTTTCAAGATCTCTTGTACGATCCCAGCTTTGTACTGGGCAGTGTAACGTTTTCGCATGGCCTGTATTCTACCTTATTTTCGGCCATCTGGCGTGTCTAGATTTCGCCATCCATTATAGTGACCGGAGGTGCTACGGGTGTTGTTATGTATCCCATTCACACACATAACCTGACCTCTTACCATTTTGGTCACGGCGTATCAGTGGCTTTCGCCGTTTCGAAGTAACGGTCTTTATCAGCAGTTCGCTTACGCTATCCATGTCAGGCTACCCTGGCCTATCGTCGGTTTGCCACTACCTATTGTTGGCTTTGTCCCAGAGGCTTCGCACAGGTTGATTAC
>JAZBOA010000037.1:0-2103 GCA_036350935.1 Anderseniella sp.
TCACTTTACCGTCGGTGGATCCCGAGGAGTTACAGCTGAGGCTGTCTCCGCTGACGAAGGCGGAACTGGAGGTTGCGGCCAATGCCTGGCTTGACATCGCCAAGGCGAAAGCCGGCGAGGTCGTGGATGCGATGCTCAGTCTCAAGTCAGCAGAAGGCGAAGAGGCTGACAAGCTGCGCGAGCAAGTGGTTACGCTGACCGCCGAGCGCAACGCAATGCTGGACAACCTGGCGCTGGTGGCCAATGCCTGGGAAGCCAAGGGCGGACAGGCGGAAGCCGTCGCTGACATTCGTGCCTATCGCAATTCGATGCGTGTGGACGAGGTCAAGCAATCGGACTGGAAGACGTTGGTGAAGCGGGCGCTGAACTGGTTGACCGCATCAGACGGTGGGTTGGGCTGGATTGTCCAGATCGGCATCTTTCTGGCAGCACTTACGGCCCTGTTTTTCCTGGCACGCATGGTCAAGCGGGCCGCCAGCTCAGCCATCAGCAGAGTTCCAAACCTGTCCCAGCTCCTGCAGTCCTTCCTGATTGTCGTTGCGTATTGGGTGACGATCGCCATTGGCCTGATGGTGGTTTTGACAGCACTTGGGTTTGACATTACGCCCCTGTTTGCGGTGATCGGCGGTGCGTCCTTCATCGCAGCCTTTGCCCTGCAGGATACGCTTGGCAATCTTGCCGCCGGTCTGATGATCATGATCAACCGTCCGTTCGATGAGGGCGACTATGTGGACATTGCGGGAACAGCCGGCACCGTAAAGTCAGTCAGTATCGTGGCGACGACGGTGGTAACGCCAGACAACCAGGTCATCGTTATCCCGAACAACAAGGTGTGGGGAAACATCATAACCAACGTGACCACCAGCCCGACCCGGCGGGTAGACTTGATGTTCGGCATTGGCTACGGCGACTCCATCCAGAAGGCGCAGGCAGCACTCGCCGACGTGGTTGGCTCTCACCCGCTGGTGCTGACTGATCCGGAGCCTGTCATCCGGTTGCATGAACTGGCGGACTCATCGGTCAACTTCGTTGTCAGGCCTTGGGTAAACAGTGCCGACTACTGGACGGTGTACTGGGACATCACGCAGCAGGTGAAGGAACGCTTCGATGCCGACGGCATTTCAATACCATACCCCCAACGGGATGTTCACGTACACGGTAGTGCTGTCGGGTCTTAAGGCGGTGTGTTGCGGTCAGCAATGAGTTTGAAGTATCTAACAGACTGAACCAGAGGAAGACTTCAATGTTGAACCGTCGCACATTTGCAAGCGCCGGTCTCGGTTTAGCCGTGACCAGTTTGTTCGCCTCCTCCGTTCTGGCGCGGCCTGCCGGGCAAAGTTTCTTTGCAACGCCAGATGACCCCTATCCAATTACGCCGATTGGCCCGGGCGTGATTTCCGACAAGTACATGCGCCAGATCGTTCCCTATGCGAACAATCTCACTCCGGGAGCCATCGTGGTTGATACGCATAATCGCTTTCTCTACGTGAAGCTCGATCAGGGCCGGGCTATGCGCTTTGGCGTGTCGGTCGGCAAAGAAGGTTTTGGCTGGTCCGGTCACGCTAAGATCATGCGCAAGGTGATGTGGCCCAAGTGGACACCACCACGGGAAATGATCGCCCGTAACAAGAAGCTGGCCAAGTACGCCAATGGCATGCCGGGAGGACCTGAAAATCCTCTCGGCGCTCGGGCGCTGTACCTCTACAAGGATGGCAAGGATACGCTGTATCGCATCCATGGAACGAATGCTCCTACCAGCATTGGAAAAGCTGAGTCCTCCGGTTGCATCCGCATGCTTAATCAGGACGTTGTCGACGTCTATAACGCAGCAGTCATCGGCACCGATGTGTATGTGTTAGGAAACCGGAGGGATGGGTAACTTCAACGTGCCACGGGGCAATGCTATCAAAGCCTCGACTAACTGGCGCAGACAAAGCCGCCAGTGATGCCCTGCTTTCGGTGCGTCACAACGAGATTTCCACTTGGGGTCAACAACGGCCGGTTTGGTGTGGAGCGGATCATGTCCGCTCCACCTCCGTTTTCAGACGTCGGTTTGCTCTGACAGGGCAAGTGCATCGTCTACCTCGACACCCAGATAGCGCA
>JAZBOA010000038.1:0-8401 GCA_036350935.1 Anderseniella sp.
CCGGGCTATAGCTGTTTCGGGTCCAGCACGGCCGGTTTCGGCTTGTCCGCAGAATGTCTCCAGCTACCCTGAAAGCTGCCGTCTTTGGAGGCGACCCAGGGCGTCCGAGACGTGCCAACAACGGAAATCAAGCCCAATTAGTATCCGTAGATTCTCTGGCTGTTGCGGAGTATCGTTCTCATAGAAGAAGAACATCCGAACCGCTTTCACATCTTACCTCGCCCAACCTTGGCCTTCATGTGCGAAGAGGCGCGAAAGCTGATCGTCCGACGAGGAGCGATTGTTGCAGTCTCGCCTGTCCTGGGGTTCCTGCCTATTCGCTCCCCCTTCTGCCGGATCTCGAATACGCCAAAGTTTGTGAGCTTCACGTAGTCGCCACGCTCCAGAGCTTGCACAACGCTCTCCAGAACCAAATCAACAAGCTGACGGCTTTCAGCCTTGGAGAAACCAATCTCTTCTCGCACCGCTTCGGCCAGATCATCTCTGGTCAACGTTTTCAATGCACTGCTCCCGTCCCGATGTGTCGCCTTATGATGAATTCTATGGAAGCAGCTGTCTAAATGGCAATCGAAAGTCGACTGCCAAGGCAAATGACGATGCGGTTGGAATCTAGAGAGCTAAAAAAGGAATGGCCGCCAAGCAGGGGTAACTTAGCGGCCTACTTCAAGGTCGTTTGCAGGGGATTTGGCAGGGGACCTTGATTTATGGAAACAAGAGAGCAGCTTTTCCCCGATGCCGCGCTGATTTGAATCAATCCTGGCATCGCGCATTGCCTAGCTTTTCGCAGTCTGCTGGCATAGCCGCGGTGCCAACCGTGTCGGTTGGCGGCAGCACTCGGAGAACTATCCGTATCAGCGCCGCGAAGTCAGCGCGATGCAATGAGCAGCCACAATGTCCATGGGCACTGACGTGGCCAAGGAAGCGTCCAACATGGTGCTTACCCCAGCGTGCATGCGTCCCATCAACAGGGGCATTATAATGTCACAATTCGAGCCGAGAGATATGCCGTCCGACGTCAATCGACGAACGATGACCTTATCAAATACTCGCCGGGGTAAGTCATGAGACACTCAATCTGGATTGCATTCTCGACCTTGCTTGTGGCTTTGACCTTGCCCACTGCCAGTATGGCGCAGCCATTTGAACTGGCAGGTACTCTTACGTGCCGGGTTACCACGCCAGATGCTGCGTTTCATTTTGGCTCCGCTCGCCCAATGACTTGTGAGTTTAGACAAGACCGACACCCCCGGCGTCAGATCTATCGAGGTACACTGAAGAAGTATGGTATCGAGTGGGGCATTTTCGATCGCACTGAGATGCGATGGAACGTTTATTCAAGCAGCGGCCGAGTGCGCCGTGGCGGTCTGACTGGTTCTTACGGCGGCTATACGCTTGAAGCGGCGCTTGGGGAAGGCGTTGGTGCCAACGTTCTGCAGGGCGGGTCAGATGACCTCATTCTCTCGCCAATCGGCCTTCAAACCCAAACGGGCAGCTTCAACATCACTACAGGTGTCATGCGATTCAGGCTTCGGTTTGTGCGCTGATGGTGTGAACTGGAATTGCCTGTCAGATCGACTACAGACGGCCAAACCGCCGACGCTATCAGCTCGGCTCTCACTTTGATCTTCTGAGTTGGATTAACTGCGTCCGGTTTCGGCCTTCCCAAACGACGTCTGCTTTGCCTTCAAAAGCTGCCTACTTCCGGCGTTGCCCAAGTAGTCCGTTACGTGCCACTTTCAGACGCTTCAACCAGTTGAGCTTCAAGGTTGGTTTATCAACTCCTTTCACCTCAGCTGTATGGGCATAGAGTGCTTTTTAAACAGGAAATCTCAGCAATGCGGCGAGTTCCGCATTGCCCGGCATGTCGGCCTTGCGAACGCCCAACACCCGTGCCCCTGAAGCCATCGCACGTCCAGCAATCTCGTCGATGACACCATAGCTTGTCGCGCTTTCCTTGTCGGCAAATGTGATAACGCCTGTCTCTTCATCAATCGTGCCGGGGACAACAGCATCTATATCGACCAGCAAAGCAGATATTGCACCGTATGTGGCCGCCCTTGCGGCGTCACTGAGATCTGTCGTTGCCTGACCATTCTTCGCGAACTGTTCGAAAGACGCGCGCATATCTTCGAGCTCGTTGCCATAGAGTTCATCCAGAACGGGTCTGACCTGATCTGCGAGATCGGCATCCGACAATCGGCTCGCACTGTCCTCAATGTGGCGATGGGCGAGAAAGGGATAGGAACATACGGAGGGATAAACAGACGCAAGCCGGCCGGTGGCAGCAAGAATCAACGGGGTCGAGCTACCTGCAAGAATGGGCCTCAGAGCTTCATCTACGCGCCGCGCGTACTGACGCAGACGGACGTTCTGGCCTTCCGATCCCTGAACGCGTCCGCTTGCTGACCTGCTGTTCACGCTGGCAGTCCCCACCGCGCTGGCAGCGTCCTTCGGCAAGCCGGGTACCTTCACTTGTGATGCCGGCATATCGGCATGGACCTGCACCAGGCGCACCCCATTCTCGGCGAGCGCCAGTACAAAAGCTGACTGCGGATATGTCAAAACCCGTAGTAGCGGCTTGAGGTGAAAACGGTCCGACACCTGGACCATCGGGGTCAATGCATTGGGCAAGCGAAACGTACGCATGCTTTCAGGTGTCACCAGGATGGCCAGGCTGTTTGCCTGAAATTGCCAGAAGTCGTCGTCCTCGATCAGGTCGTCTAGCTGCTCACGGAGCAGCGCCAGCTGCCGCTTGTCGAGATTGGCCGCTTCAAGTTGTTGTGTGGCGTGGCCTGCGGCGTTCTTCAGCTCTGTTCTCGTTGCATCGGACTGTTGGCTCAACGGCGTAGTCTTGAGGTAGATGGAAACACACGCATCGGTCCGCGTCCGGTTGAGCTGTTCGAAATCATCGCGGGTGGGAATATCTACATGCAGCATGGGACCTGACCTGTTTGCTTTTGGTTTCTAGGGCGGAGAGTCAATTCAATGATGCGAAGCCAAAGATGCCTGTAAAGATAGAGTGGACCGGTCTTGAACTTCGCGTCATGTCTCTGACACTTCTATGTCTTCCAAAGTTTCCTCGGGCAACGTTTCTGGTTCCAGCCACTTGAGGACCAATTCGTAGCCAACAGCAACAATCACCGGACCGAGAAAGACGCCAACAACACCCCACTGCATCAGTCCACCGACAGCGCCAAGGAACGCGAGAGACGCAGGCAGATCACTTCCTTTGCTTACCAGCATCGGCCGTACGATATTGTCAGTAAGATTGACGACGACTAGCCCCCAGAGGAACACAAACGCTGCCATGTAGGATTGATCCTGGGTCCAAAGCCATAGCGACATGGGCACCCATATGAGCACCGGGCCAATCTGGATCAACGACAATACGAAGGTAATGCCGGCCCATAGCACCCAGCCTGGAACGCCTGCTACCACATAGGAGAACGTTGCGACCAGCGTCTGCGCAAGCGCAGCACCAAGCACTCCACGAACAGCAAGCCGCGTCGTTACGACAGAGTGTGCAGCAAGTCGTAAGGCGAAACGACCTCCGACTTTCTCAAAGAATTTGCTTGCAAGTGCGGTGACCCGGCCGGCACGCATCACGAGGATCATGGCAAGGATTATGCCGATCGCAAATTCAAAGACAAACACGCCAAACACTTGCGCTTGTCCAAAGATCCAGAGCAGAACCGTTTTCAGTTCTTCTCGATAGTGTGTTGCGAATCCTTTCACATCGGTGTGTAGCTCCGTCCACATTTTGCTCAATGGACCAGCGATAGATGGCACGTCCTGCATCGAACCAGGCCCCACGTGCGCGGAGGTATAATAGGCTAGCCGCTCGAGCCAGTTCAGTGCGTCGGGGACTAGGGCCAATAGTGTGCGGCCTAGCCCAATGGCCGGGATGATAATTGCCAACATCAGGCCCACCCCCATCAACCAAGCCGCCAGCACACGTCGCCCGTTCAGCCACTTAACCAATCGGACGTACGAGGGTTCGATCGCGATAGCCACCATTGCAGCCCACAGCACAGCCGGCAGAAACGGGTACAACGTCAACGTGGCGATGACGATAACGCCAAGCGTCAGTGCCAATGGCAGCAGCCGCTCTATCAAATGGGCATCGCGCCGTGCGGTCATTTGCGGATCTGCCGTCCAATTATGATGCCAACCATTGCTGCAAGCGTGACCATGCCGATGGATGCCTCCTTACCATTCTTTTCGGGGACGCCAGAACTGCTAAGGAGCGTTTCCATGTAAGCATCGAGTTCCTGCCTCATCTTGTGATGACGGCGCACCTTGGCGCGCCCAGCAAGTGCCAAGATTCCGCCAAGCAGTACCAGCAACGCCGATACGCTCAAGGCAGACTGCCAAGGTTCGATCCGAGTGGATAGATACAGATAGAGGGCAACCAGTCCCAACAAACCAGCGAGCAAAAATAGCAAAAAGCCGGCGACTAAAAGTAGGCCGCCAGCACTGCGACGCCTCAAATCAGCGACTTCACGCTTCAACAGCAGGTTTAGAACCTGATTGATCATCGTATACCATCCCTAGCGGCGTGACATGGAACCGATGAATAAGCCCACCAGCAATGCGATCAGTGTTGCCTGAACTGGCTTTTCACTGATGTAACTTTCGACCGAGCCGGCCGCCTCTTTTGCCTTGGTTGTTGCCTCGTCCGCTGCCTCGCGGGAGCGTTTCAACAAGTCGTCGGCCTCATCCTGGGCAACCTTCTTGGCCTCGTCCACCTTCTGGCTGGCAAGATCTTTGAGGAGCCCAGTGAGGGTAGCAATGTCGTTCTTTATCGTGCTGATCTGCGCTTCAATGTCTTCGGGGGTCGTAGATTCGGTACGTTTTTGCGCCATTGGTCTTGCCTCCCTGTTTGGCATTCCCTGGATTGAACCTTATGTGCCGCCACTTATCAACGTAGAGAGAAGTGAGTTGCTGATTGGAAGACTTTGAGCCGATCAAAGTTGGTTTTTCAATAAGTCGACTCATATAGAGCTTCTTGCCCTTAATGTGCGGAGTGAGCGTCATTGCACGGCGCAGTGAAGATGTCTGCACAGGGTCACAACCAGCTGGCACTGAATGTCGCTGAGCATGTCCGCTCTACCCCTGGATAGCAGCCGTTCGTTAGGACGACCTTGGGAGTCCGGAATGTGCCGTTTCCTGCCATGGCCCAACCGCTTACTCTGTCATTCGCAAATGCGGTAATTGTAGCTTCGACCGTGTTTGCCATAGTCGAAATGAAAATGATTGGCGTGCGCGGGGTTAGCTCCAGGGCCAAGGACTGTGGTGAAGTAACCGCAAGCGGACGTCCGCATCGCTGTCAGCGCTCGCGCTTCTGAATCGCTCACTGCGCTGCCGATGGTCAGGGACTGTTTGTTAGCCAGAGTAAAACCAGCGATGTCGATGGCATTGCCTTTCGCATGCTCACTTACTTTGGTGGAGCTGGTACCGACCCGGTTGCGACAGACAAGTCCGGGACCCGTAACAACCGCCTGTAGCGTCAATCCTGTATGTCCCGCGACAACCGGAGCCGCAATCTCTGCGGTCCATTGGGCAAATCGCTTGGCGAACGTGCAGGACATCGTGGGCTTCTGAGGGAACTCGATCTGCAAGCCATTGGATTGAACTGACACCAGTTCGACGCCTTGCTCGACCGTACAGCCTTCGAGTTTCGCTTCACCGATCCAGTTGAACGTGGCTCCCGCTGTCTCCATGGCAGCTTTGCAGTCAGCCTGGCTCATGCCGTTGTCAGTAGAGATGTGCACCGCCGTAGATTGTTTCTCTTCCGTCGAGGGCAAAGATTGCTGTGACGTTTCCGATTGGAGGGATGGCTTGGGCCGCGGGATAGGGACCTGTGAGGGCTTGGCAAAAGCTGCGCTGCATACCGAGCTCAGCATAGCCATCGACAGCAAAAGTCTAGTTAGTCGCATCGTGGCCTCCGTACATGATCGTCTTTCGCCAACACATTTTGCTCACAACTTGAAACTGTTAGACGCTAAGTCCTCAACGGATCTGTCCGCCAAGCGGCGAGCCAGGTTTTGAAGAAACAACGTCGCAAAGCGGTATTCAGTGACTTGTTGCCCTGTTCCAAGGAAAGACCCCGTATATACACCACTCCGATCCAAGCAAATTCTGGATGTGATAACGTGTCGGAGGAACCGAATTTCCGGCAGCAAGTAAGCCGATAGCTACAAGATATAGGGCGGGCCAATAGCGTTGGGCCCGCCCTGGCTAAAGTCATGAGACTGAAATGCAACCGGGATCAGCCTCCAACGATGACAGCTTCAGAAAACTCGAAGCGTTGTGCACCGATCAGTACAACGAACATACCGTCGTCCGACTTGGTGACGGTCATTCTCGCATCGCCATCCGCCTCGGCCTTGTCAAAGTAGGCCGGCGTGTTGTCCTCGAAATTGATGATCCGCATGCCGCCATCGGGCCAGGTAACCTGGATGTAGCCGGTTCCGTCACCGTTGCGAACTACGCCGAAGTCGCATTGTGCTTCGGCTGCATCGGCATCGCGAACGCAGGACAGTTTGCCAGTGGCGTTGAACGGCGTGCCGGGAACCTTTGCGTCGTCCGGATTGCTGCTGCTACCGGCCATGGCACCACCGCCATCATCGGCGTTCTGTTCTGAGCCGGCCATTGCGCCATCACCATCATCAGCATTCAACTCGCTGCCCGCCATGGCGCCGCCGCCATCATCGGCGGGATCTGCTGCTCTTGTCGTCCCGCCCTGTTGGGCCTCGCCCATTCTTGCGATCGAAATACTCAGCGTGTAGTTCGCTTCTTCGTTGCGCCTTGCAGCAGCCCTGACCAAGTAAGGACGGATCAGGTAAAGGCCATCTGAGGGAATGGTGAGACGTGTCTGTCGATCATCGTCGGATGACCCGATGTAGATGGCTGCACCATCAGGATTGTCGGCGCTCACCACGTTGAAGTAAGCGCTGTTGCTGTCGGCATCGAAGCTGATGTCGAGGACTTCACCGGCATACCCGTCGAACACATAAACGGCCGACTTGTAGCCCTTGATCTGTCCGGACTGGCGCGTCTCCCGGGTTTCCGATATGGCAAGCTGTTCCAGCGTCTCGTCCTGGGTCAACCTGGACTGGATGTCAGCACGCGCACTGCTGGCGACCCGTGTTTGCACGCCTTCCTGAGGTCCTCCGAGTTCTGACAGGAACAGGATATTGCCACGGCGGTCGATAAGGCAAACCGCTTCCTCACCATCAGCATTCAGCGATACAGAGTAGCTGTCACTCCCCGCCGGTCGGGCGCCCTCGATGCTGAACCGGCCGATGTCCATGCCATACTTGTCTGCAGCTGCTTCCTCGCAGCGGATCTCGAGCCGGGCAAGCTCGCGCGAGCGACCGGGGGCGTCCATGCGGTCATGCCGCCGGCCTGCAGTGCTTTCATCGATTGCAGGCATTTCGTTCAGACTGATCCGTGGTTGCTCAGGTTGGCCTGCGTCCCGTTCGGTCGGCACATACCGGATCGGTGGTGCAGCACTCGCCTCTCGTCGCTCCGGAATTCTCAATACCAAGCCCGCTCTCACAGCATCGAGATCACGGACGCCCGGGTTTTCGGTCAAAAGCGCATGCAGCGTTACACCGCAGCGCCAGGCCGCGTGATCGAGCGCCTCGTCTTCATTAAGAATGGTGCGCGTATCACATGGGCTGTCGCCGGTATGGCTGACGTGGGTCGGGATGTGAATAAGGGCCCCGACCGAGATATTGCGCACATTGGTGATCTGAGGATTGGCCTGTAGTAACGCCTCAAGTGAAACCCCGCAGGCATGCGCCAGACCAGAAAGGGTCTGGTATTCCTGCAAGTGCGTGTAGGAGCCACAACCATAATGCGGCACCACCCGGTGATGAGGGACCGCCTCTTCATCGTGTCCCACAGCGGGGGCAGGTGCGCGGCTTGGGCGCGACGACGCCGTGAAGAGCGGGTAGAGGTTCATCGACGCGACGCCAAGCGCCAGGTTCAAGCCGGATCGCGTTTCGATACTCAAGGGCTGTAATGAGATCGAACGGCGGTTGCCTCCAACAAGAACACGGCCAGTGCCACCGACGCCTATTGCCGCCCCTGCCTCAACACCACTGTACTGCCCGCCCAGGGCACCGCGATCCAGGCGATTGGTTTCTGAAACGACTGTCCACGAGATAACGCCGCGACCTGAAACACCGATGTCGATCCCGGCTTCCTGGATGCGCCCGCCATAGGCTTCATGACGGCCATTCTGACCATAGAAAACGCAATGCAGGTCACGTGGGCTGCTGACGATGAAGGCAACACCGGACTCCACTTCACAGGTCAGCACACCAGCCTTGATGCGCGCTTCGGCGGTTTGCGACAATGAGGTTCCGGCCAGCAATGCCATGCTGGCGGC
>JAZBOA010000039.1:0-2908 GCA_036350935.1 Anderseniella sp.
AAAGATCGGCAACCTGATCATCCGCATCGGCGAACGCCGGGTGCTGATCCTCGAGTATATCGGCCTGATCGGCGTGTTCATGGCTTACGCCTTTGTCAACAACCCCTGGATTGCCGCGGGGTTGTACCTGATCGACCACGCGTTTTTCGCCATGGCCATCGCCATGAAGACCTATTTCCAGAAGATCGCCGACCCGGCTGACATCGCACCTACGGCAGGCGTTGCCTTCACCATCAACCATATCGCAGCGGTGTTCATTCCGGTGCTGTTCGGGCTGATGTGGCTCAAGCACCCGTCATGGGTGTTCATGGCCGGGGCCGCCATGGCGTGCGTGTCGCTGCTGCTGTCGCTGCTCATTCCGCGTGACCCGCGCGAAGGCAACGAGACTGTGCTGATGCGGCCTGGCGCTGCTGCCGCCACCCCGGCTGAATAGTATGGACGGCTGGCGCAATGGGGCAGCAAACCGTCGCTTCAGAGACTGGAAAACCGCCTGCCCTTGCCGGTAGGCTTGAACACTATTCTTCACCGGAGGGACCGGAATGACCACAGTCCACCGCGCCAACGACCCGCTGCTGCAGCCGTTCCGGCTCAAGCATCTGACCTTGCGCAACCGGCTTATGTCCACCAGCCACGAGCCCAACTATCACGAGGACGGGCTGCCCAAGGACCAGTACATCCGCTACCACGAGGAAAAGGCAAAGGGCGGCATCGCGCTCACCATGACCGCCGGGTCCGCCGTGGTCTCGCGTGACTCCGGCCCCGTATTCGGCAACCTGCACGCCTACCGCGACGAGATCGTGCCCTGGCTGAAGCGCATGGCCGACGCCTGCCACGAGCATGGCGCCGCCTGCATGATCCAGCTCACCCACCTTGGCCGCCGCACCGTCTGGAACGGCGCCGACTGGTTGCCCGTCGTCTCGCCGTCCAACGTCCGCGAGCCCGCCCACCGCGCCTTTCCGAAGATCATGGAAGACTGGGACATGGAGCGGATCATCAAGGACTATGCCGACGCCGCCGAACGGGTGAAGGAAGCAGGCCTCGATGGCTTCGAGCTGGAATGCTACGGCCACCTGCTAGACAGTTTCTGGTCCCCCGCCATCAACAATCGCACCGACGAACACGGCGGTTCGCTGGACAACCGGCTGCGCTTCACCTTCCAGGTGCTGGAAGCGATCCGCAAGCGCGTCGGCCCGGATTACATCGTCGGCCTGCGGCTGGTGGCCGACGAGGACATGGACAAGGGCATCTCCCGCGATGAAGGTCTGGAGATCTGCCGCCGCATGGTGGCCTCGGGTCACATCGACTTCCTCAACATCATCCGCGGCCATATCGAGCATGACGGCCCGCTGTCGCGCGTCATCCCCGTCACCGGCATGGCATCCGCCCCTCACCTCGACTTTGCCGGGCAGGTACGGGCGGAGACGAAGTTCCCGGTGTTTCATGCCGCCCGCATCAACGATGTCGCCACCGCCCGCCATGCCGTTGCCGAAGGCAAGCTCGACATGGTTGGCATGACCCGCGCCCACATCGCCGACCCGCACATCGCCAGGAAGGTCGCCGAGGGCCGCGAGGACGATGTGCGCCCCTGTGTCGGCGCCACCTACTGCCTCGATCGCATCTATGAAGGCCGCGGCACGGCTTGCGTCCACAACGCCGCCACCGGCCGCGAAGCCACCATGCCGCACGACATACCAAAGACATCTGGCGCGGCCCGGCACATCGTCGTTGTTGGGGCCGGGCCTGCGGGCCTGGAGGCAGCCCGCGTCTCGGCTGAACGGGGCCACAAGGTCACCGTGCTGGAGGCCGCGCCGCAGGCTGGCGGCCAGGTGCGGCTTGCCGCCATGGTGAAGCGCCGGGCCGAACTGATCGGCATCATCGACTGGCGGCTGGGCCAACTGGACAAGCTGGACGTCGAGGTCCGCTACAACACTTATGCCGACGCAGGCGACGTGACCGGGCTTTCGCCGGACATCGTCATCATCGCCACGGGCGGCCTGCCGCGCGAGGACGGCATCACCGGGGGCGGCGAGCTGGCCACATCGAGCTGGGACGTGATCTCGGGTGATGCCAGCATCGGCGAAGATGTGTTGCTGTACGACGACAATGGCGCCCATCCCGGCATGGCCGCGTCGGAGGCCATCATGGCCGCCGGCAGCAAGCTTGAGGTGGTCAGCCCTGAACGGATGTTCGCTCCCGAGATCGGCGGCCTCAACCTGGTGCCCTACATCGAGAAGCTGCAAGGGCACGGCGCGGTCGTCACCACCATGACCCGCGTGAGCAAGCTTCGCCGCGAGGGCAACAAGATCGCCGCCACCCTGACCAGCCCCTACAACGAGGCGGTCCTTGGTGAACGCCTGGTCGACCAGGTTGTCGTTGAATATGCCACCTCGCCGCTCGACGAATTGTACTTCGAGCTCAAGCCCGGCTCGCTCAACCATGGCGAGGTCGACTATGAAGCGCTGGTCGCGGGCAAGCCGCAGCAGGTGGTCCGCAACCCGGACGGCGCCTACCAGCTGTTCCATATCGGTGACGCGGTTGCCTCGCGCAACATTCACGCCGGAATCTACGACGCCCTGCGGCTGTGCAAGGACTTCTGAGGCGGCGGGCAGTCTGTTTACTGACGCTTTTCAGTGGATAAGCTGTGCAAAACAATCAGTGCCCGTTGCACCTGCGGCATTCTGGCAGCAGCATTGGTGCATCAACAAGCGGAGAGGCAACTTTCCGGGCGTTGACGGGAACTGGAAAGTCTTGATTTTCTTCGGAAACTGCGGCGGACCAGTGACCTGTTGCCGGCCTCGCCGGACCTGATGCTGAGCGCACGAGGATGGCCCTGATCGCAGGCTTTCGGGCTTGTTTGATGGCTGTCCACCTTCGGGAAAGTGGCTGTTCGCTGAAGGGCCGGGCCAAC
>JAZBOA010000040.1:0-5737 GCA_036350935.1 Anderseniella sp.
GGGTGCTCTAGAAAGTCATTCTGCCAATTTGCCAAGGCAACACCCGGAAGCGGCCCCGGCCTTGAAGCGACTATCACCGGCTCCTGCGATGCTTGTAAAGCGCCGCATTCAGCTCTCCACCGAAAATCACGATCACCGACATCAGGTAGAGATAGAAGAGTGCGGTCATGATCCCGGAAAGGCCGGCATACGTGGCGCCGTAATGTGAGAAGTTTTCGATATAGACGGAGAAGCCGGCGGCCCCGAGCAGCCCTGCTATGACTGTCAGGCCAATACCAGGCCAGATCTCGGATACAGGCCTATGGCCGGCTGGCAGAAGAAAATGGGCCAGAAACAGAGCAACAACCAACGCACCTGTCGCCGCAAGCCATCGAGCCACGGCGTTCGAGGAGACTTCCTCCAGCCCAAGCCACTCCGGGTTTCCAACCGGTAAAGGCACGTTTGGCAACACCACGATCAGCAAGGACACAATCATCAACGTGACGGCACCAATGAGGACGAACGCCAGGCTCTGCAACCGACAAAGGATCATCGATCGGGTCTCTGTTGTCTGATAGGCACGATTGAGCGCAGTGCGAAAAGCCTCAACACCGTTGCTGGAGAAGAAAAGCGCGAGTGCGCCTGCCAGCGTTAGCAAACCGGGTCTCGGCTGATCCAGGACTGCATTGATTTCCTGTACGATCGGTACGGCCACCTTGTTGGGCCAAGTACCAAGCACCAGATCGGTCAGCGCCTGGGTCTGGGTTTCAGGAACAAGCAAAGCAGTCAGCGCCGTGGTAAAGATCAGGAATGGGAACAAGGCAAAAACCAGCGACAAGGCCAGGTGGCTGGCCATCGCCCAGCCATCTGACGCGCTGAAATGGTTGTAGGCCTCTCTGAAGGCCGGCACAAACGACTTCATTTTGCCTTTCCAGCGTCCCGGTTTCCCCACCCAAGAGTATGCGCTTATAGGCTTCGGACGCCCGGGCCGATACCGCGCGCACCGAGCCCGTCCACACCCCGAGCCTGAACGGCCCGGGCGATCTCTCTGTACCGGTCTGCCCTTCGTATCGCTGTCGCGAATGCCTCTTCTGAACGGCCGAGTTCGAATGCAGCCAATCCGGTGGGTTAACCACCATGGACGTCAAGCCCCCGGTTAATATACCAAAGGGCACCACACTCATTGTGTGATGCCCCTTTCAAACTTGTTCTGCATTGAGGTTTTCGTTGCTAATTTGAACCCGGCTCAAGATTGAACAGTCAGGTCAGTTGCAATTCTCATACCTCATGCATCCCCAGTAGTCACCATTATTGTAACCCCAACGGGCTGTGCACCGCTGACTTACATTGGCACAACGGCCACTTAATATAGCAGCAGTACCGAGACCAAGTCCGATCCATGGTGCTACACCATAACCACCGCGACGGCCGTAACCACCGCGACGGCCGTAACCACCCCTTCGGCCAACACCACCCCTTCGGCCAACACCACCCCTTCGGCCAACACCACCCCGGCGTCCAACACTGCCTCTTCGTCCGACACCGCCCCGGCGTCCAACACTGCCTCTTCGTCCGACACCGCCCCGGCGTCCAACACCGCCGCGTCGCTTTTTTATTTGTGCGAGAGTGAAGATACCGTCGGTCGAAGTCGCCAATCTGTCAAAATTAAGAGCTGTCCCGCTGGTGAGCGGCACCGCGCCGGCTGCCCCGGGGGTCAAAGTGATAAAAAGCATGCTCACGCCAGCCAGAAGGCTGCCAAGAAAAATTCTTTTCTGTCTCATCAAAGTCTCCACTTGTCATAATTACCAATACTTCAATTTGAGTTTATGCATCTCCGATTTGGGCTGGTCCCGGATCCCGTCACCCTCAGTCTGATAACTACCATTCCCGAGGCGGTAAATGTTGGCAACTCATGCCAGCAGTGTCATAATCTTGTCCCACAGCGTTAATTTCGCTTCATGCTGCGCAGCACCTTGATTGGATTCGTCTCCTTCTGATCGGGGTTGACCAGGAACCCCAGCGTTACGGCCCATTTGAAATAGCCACGCTCCGGATTGGTACGGGTGTCCTGAGTTTCTTCTTCGTGTTTTGTCGAGTCGAGGCCAATGGCCATTCTCGCTACTCTTAGCAACACAGTTATCCCGGCATTCCCCATTTGGATCGCCTTCTGACACAGTAAAAGTCATCCAAGGTGGATTGCCAAGTCTTTTTCAACGTTGGTTCGCTCTGGCAGTTCCACAATTGGTGCGTGACGCCGCCAAGTCGGTCGTCTTGGCACCCGGAGTCGTGATTTGGCCATGCGCCGAACACAGTTTTCCCGTCGCTGGTGTTTAACATCGTGGATTTGGCTGTGGTTCCGGTCATGCGCACGTTACTCCTGGTGGTGGCCCTCGCAGGGTGTTGATCATGTTTAGGATGGCCGCGAAGACATCGCGCGGGATGGCGGCCTCGGCCATCTGGAAGATAGCGTAGCGGCCATGGCGCATCAGGCGCGCCCCGGTCTTGATCAGGCGTTCGCGCAGGGATGGCAGAGACCAGCGCTCGATCAGTTCGGGCGTCGCCGTTGTCCGCAGGAAGTTCGCCAGATTGTAGGTCAGAGCGTGAAGCTGGAGCCGCACAGCATTTGCGGCGAACCGCATACAGGAGAGCCGTGTCCATTTGAGCGCATACTTGCCCTCCTTGATGTGCTGCTCGACCGTGCCCCGACCATTGTAGAAAGCCAGCACTCGCTCATTCGGCATGCTGCGGTCGGTGACGATGAAGCCGATCGTCGGGAACAACTCACCGGGATCCACCGACCCGGCAGATCGACAAGCGCCGCGAGGTTCTCTGGCTGGGTCAGCATCTCGGTCTCGAACCGACCCATGGCACTGGCCGAGGCCGCATCGTTCTTGATTGCTCGACTACTGACAAGCTGGCGCATCACCGGATCGCGGCACAGCCGGTCTGCGTCATTGACATCCTCATATCCTGCAAGGCGGGAAAAGACCGACTGTCGCCGGAAGCCTGGCAAGCGGTGCCTTCCGTTCAGACCTGTGCGCATATCGGAAAGCAGATCCGCCGCCATCTCCGAGAGGCCAAGAGCGTCGTCCAGTTCCCGGTGCAGCAGCAACCCGCCATCCGAACTGATCGCCGAACCCCGGAATTCCACCTTCACCGAGCGGTCGAATTCCAGTCGAAGAGGCCCCGATTCAGCTTCACCCGCCGCGTCCCTCGCCATATCCCCGCCCCATCATCGCTAAGATATTGATGATTATAGACTATCACCCATCCGGGGTGCGCGATATCATTGTTTATCTGGGATATCCGGGTTATCACAATGACCAGGCTCAGCAAAAACGGCTGAACACACCCAAGGTGCGACCATTGGACAAACGGTTGTGCAGTGTCTTGTGCGCCAATAGCCCGTTGGAGCATCCTTCTATTGCAAACAGTTCCGCATCGCGCAGATAATGCCACTCACTACCCGCCAGTTACTCACGCTTGGCACATCCTGGGCCAAGTCAAAATGCAGCGCAATCCAGACCTTGTCGGAGTAGCCCCGCAACGCCTTGAACGCATCTTGCTGCTAGAGTTTGCTGCGGTTTGCGGCAATCCAGTTGTAGATCGGAGTTCCAACAAGCCTGCTCAGACCAGGAATATAGAAAAACGGCACCAGCCACCACAGGCCGGGTACCCGTAATACTGCGTACCGATAGGCTTCGAAGCCAGATAGTGCAGTTCCGTCCGCAAGCACCATATGCAGCGCCTTGTTCATCTCCTCGTCACTAACCACCGACGACGGGTGAATACGAAAATTTCTGATATTGATCTGGCCGAGATTATCGAATGCCAGAAACCACGCCATCGACCGCACACAGAACTTGCAGCGCCCATCGTAAATCATCTCCATAGGGCCCATCCGCTTCTTCCACCACGCTCCAAAACTGTCAATCCACTGCGTTCGCAAGAAACTGAGGTGGCCCATAATCATCACCCAAGAAAAATAGTAAAGGCCGAGGAAGAAAAAGAACAATAGATGCAGCAACACTGCGCCGGCCAAGAGCCAGGCACGCGTGGTTCGCTGCCAGATAAGGAATGGAAATGCGATCTCGATCAGAACGGTACCGTAGGTCGCGATATTGACAATCCAGAAGTGTGCTGCAAACAAATCCAGCAAATTACCACTATAATACTCAGTCAGAGAGAACACGTACCAGATCGCGTCACCCTGCCACCATTCCTGCTCGCCAAGCTTGTGCGCTGCGCTGAAAAAGAACAGCACCGCCATCTGCAGCTGCATCAGGCGGCGGCATGCAAATGCCCAACGGCTAGTAAACACTGGTATTTGCGCACTGAGATTTTCTTGCTTCGCCTGGCGCAAGGCCCGCACACGATCAAGGCTTAGCGCTTTGCCGATTGGTGCCAGGCAGAGAAGTAACAAAAGGCTAGCCAGAATCGCGTCGACACCATATGTCACTTCCGGAGTTCGCTGCGCATAGGAGAGGTGCCCGACAAGTACGAGCCACTTCACCCAAGTTACCCGCCAGCCAACCATGAACATTGCACAGCAAAACAGGAATATGATGTGTACGACGGCGAGTTGCCAAGGCTGCGTAATGTAATACAACAGCGAAGTCATTGATGTGTTATCGGGAGGAAGTTTTGTAAGCAATTCGGGCGGAAACCAGCCTTGATTGCCCCAGATCTCGAAGAGATAGGCACTGCCGAGACCGTAGTGACACAGCATAGCGAAGCCGAGCCCGATACGGATCAGTTCGAGTTGCGTGGTCGGACGGTCCTGAAACCAGACGTGATCCCAAACGCGCTTGAGTGACGCCCTCAAGACTGGGAACATTTCTTCGTCCTCAGTGTTTTGGTTGCCGCGAACTCGCGATCAAGCGGGTTTTTCCCCGCTAGATGATGTGAGGGCAGCAGGTCTTCTACCTGCACCACCTCCTGGAGTTTGATTTCGACCGGCTTGAGTGTGGAGTGCTTGCGGCAGTACTCGGCTATGAGATGGTCTCCGTAGATATCCGGACGTTGCACCACCGTTCTGTATCGGTCGATCACCCAAAGCTCGCTCGGATGATACCAGGCTAGCCCCGCTGTTGGCCAAAACGTGTGTACTATGCCGGAGCTATCAAGGACAAGGTAGCGGAACTCGGACGCCCCCCCGATCGGCGCGAAGAAGCCCCATTTGACGTCGAGAGAAAAGAGGCCGAGATAGGAACTTACCAGCGGTCGAAGCGCCTGTGCCATCACACTTGTCTGTGGCGCTGGGCCGACGATCAGGCAGATTGCATGCCAGGTCACAAATACAGACATTAACACGTACACGATCGGCCCGCGCCAGCGCTCGGGGACAATCGAAGAAAGCATTCCGTTTCCTTGCTGCGGCCTGTTAATCAATCCGGTTTTCCCCAATTTCGCATGACATATAAACATCCGGTCGACCGCTATTGCGTACGCCGTGTGACCTATCCCCATAAGGAGGTTCGAATGGAATGTTAGTGCATAGTGGGGAGTTGATCCAACGAGATTGGACGCTGTGGTGTCGGCGGTTTGTGGCAGGGTATTTGTCACAAGCAGACGTCCAACAAGTTGGTTTGACTGGTCGGTTTGTCCGCATAGCCGCCGTTGGGTTGCCGAGGCTAAACCGTCCGGAGTTGGCACAAAGCGGACTCTCCGAACCTTCCGAGAAAGAGTCTGCTATTAGGGCTAGAGCATTTTGAAGCTAAACCGGTTCGTATCCTGCGGCTTGAAAGTAGTTGGCACA
>JAZBOA010000041.1:0-7035 GCA_036350935.1 Anderseniella sp.
CAATGCCTGCTTGGCTTTTTGCGCCATTGCCACCAGCTGTGCACGGTCGCTGCCGGTCTGCACCACGTCATGGGCAACGATCAGATGATGGTCAGTCTCCACTGCGGCTTGAACATTGTAGCCGACCACCCCTGAGCCTCGGCCACTGGTCGCCATCGAGCGGGCATCAGGATCGGTCAGCGAGATCTGCCCGTCCCCTGCCTCTTGCATCTGTTGTTCCAGCGCCCTGAGACGGGCCATCTCCTCGCGCAGCCTGGAGATCTTCTCATGCAGGCGGTCGACACGCGAACTGATCGCAGCGGTTGGATCCTGGCGGTCGGCGGTGTCGAGTTGATGCAGATAGCGTGCGACGCTGTCCTCGATCTGTTGCATGCGTCGCGCCATCTTGGCCCTGGTGAAGTTCCGGTCCCGGTTGTTGACCGCCTTGAACTTCGACCCGTCAATGTCAACGCTAGCCACCGACAGAAGACCGATCCGGCGGCATAGCTCGATGAACTGCGCACACACCTTGCGGATCGCAGATCCGTTATCCCTGCGAAAGTCCGCAATCGTCTTGTGATCGGGTGCCAGTCGGCCCAGCAACCACAGCACTTCCACATTGCGCCCGGCCTCGCGCTCAAGCCGACGGCTTGACTGCACCCGGTTCAAATAGCCGTAGACACAAAGCTTCAGCAGCACTGCAGGATGATATCCAGGCCGACCCGTGGCTGCTGCGATCGCGCGCTCAAACCCCAGCCCTGCAAGGTCAAGTCCATCAACGAAGGCATCAATCACCCGGAAAGGATTGTCCTCGTCGATCCAATCCTCCAGTCGATCAGGAAACAGCGTAACCCGGTTGCGATCGGCGCCCTCTATATAGCGGTTCATCACATCCTCCGAGACCTCGGAGAACCATACCTGACTCGGGCGTTTCCACGCAGGCTGGGTCACAAGCGGCCGGTTTCGGCCTTCCCAGACAATGTCTGCTACAACCAAAGAGCGAACATCGCTCGCTGGCGTTAGACCAATCCTTACCTCTGTCCGTACAATGAGACCCACCCCTCATCTGATGTGAACCGTGCCCCTCGCTGCCTGGTTAGCCTGGAGGATTTTCTATGCAAGATGACGAGCACGTCCTGGACGCCATTAAAAGGTTTGGCCCCGATCAGGGTCAGGCCTCAGCAAGTTTCTAAAGATCCCGGAAAAGCGTGGTGGACCCTCTCCAATCGACCATCTACGTGTCAAGGTTGGGGTCGTGAGTTCGAATCTCATCGCCCGCTCCAATTTCATCGGATCATCGCAACTGTACGGGCTGGCACGACGATGAAAGTCGGCTACTGCAGCTCTTTTGTCTTGAGGAAACGGATCTGGTCGTAGGTGCGGGCGGCATAGTCTAGCTCCCACTGACCCTTGGCGAGAAACACCGGGCTGCCGTCGCGGTCAGTTGCCATCGCGAGCCGGTTTCTCTCGCGGAACAGGTTCAACGCGGCCGGATCGTCCGACGCAATCCAGCGGGCCATCTCATACGGTGCGTTCTCGAAGTCGAGCCTGACGCCATATTCCTGTTCGGCTCTTGAAGCCATGACGTCAAGCTGCAGCACGCCAACCACGCCGACGATCCACTGTGACCCTATTTCTGGCTGGAACACCTGAATGAGGCCTTCTTCGGCAAGGTCCTCAAGGGCGGCCCGCATCTGCTTGACCCGGGTCATGTCGCCCAGCCGCACGCGGCGCAGCACTTCCGGCGCGAAGGCCGGCAGTCCGGTGAAGCGCAAGACCTCGCCTTCGGTGAACGTGTCGCCCACGCGCACCGTGCCATGGTTGGGGATCCCGATCACGTCGCCGGCGACGGCCTCTTCGGCGATCTCGCGGTCCTGGGCGAGGAAGAAGATCGGCGAATGCACCAGCAGGTCCTTGCCGGTGCGCACCTGCCTGAGCTTCATGCCGCGGCGGAAATCACCCGAACAGATCCGCATGAATGCCACCCGGTCGCGATGGTTCTTATCCATATTCGCCTGCACCTTGAAGACGAAACCGGAAACCTTGTCTTCATCGGGTGATACGGTCCGCGGTTCCGCCGGGCTTGGCCGTGGAGAAGGCGCATAGTTCACGATGAAGTCGAGTAACTGAGAGACCGAAAAACCGTTCAATGCGCTGCCAAAGATGACCGGGGTCAGGTGGCCTTCCAGATAGGCCGTCTTTTCAAATGCGGTGTAACCGGCCTGCGCCAGTTCGATGGCCTCAAAGGTCGCGTCTGCGATGTGCCCAGGCACGCCTGACCTGGCCAGTTCACCTGGTCCGGCAAGTTGAACCGTCTCGCCGTAACCGCCGCCCCGGCGCTCGGCTTTCTGGAAGCTGCCATCGCGAAGGTCGAAACAGCCGAAGAAATCTGAGCCCATGCCGACTGGCCAGATCTGCGGCGAGACATCCAGCGCCAGCATTTCCTGGATTTCGTCCAGCAGCTCGAAACCGTCCCGGCCTTCCCGGTCCACCTTGTTGACGAAGGTGACGATGGGGATATCACGAAGGCGGCACACCTCGAACAGCTTGCGCGTCTGGGTCTCGATACCCTTGGCGGCGTCGATCACCATGATTGCCGAATCGACAGCAGTCAGCGTGCGGTAGGTGTCTTCGCTGAAGTCCTCGTGACCCGGCGTATCGAGCAGGTTGCAGGTGTGGCCGTCATAGTCGAAGGTCATCACCGAACTGGTCACGGAGATGCCGCGGTCCTGCTCGATCTTCATCCAGTCGGACCGGGCGCGGCGCTGGTCGCCACGCGCCCGCACTGCACCGGCAAGCCGTATCGCGCCGCCTGCGAGCAGCAGCTTTTCGGTCAGGGTGGTCTTGCCGGCGTCGGGATGCGAGATGATCGCAAATGTCCGACGAGTCAGGTGATCGGATCCCATCGGGAAAGCCTGGATGATGAAGGTTTGAAGTATGCTGGCCGTCCGGCCTAGCGGGCTTGCGCGTGATACTCGTCATTAGGCCGCATGTCCACAGCTGCAGCCATGCGGTTCGACATGTTGAAGAAGCTGGCCACCGAGGCAATGTCCCAGATGTCGCGATCAGTATAACCGGCATCGCGCAATGCCTGCCGGTCTTGCTCGACGATGGCGTGGGGCGAGCGGGTCAGCTTGTCGGCGAAGTCGAGCATCGCCACCTGTCTTGGCGTGAGCTCTTCCGCTGCCCGGTAGTTCATGACCAGCTGCTCGCCCAGCACGGGGTTGCCTGACAGCTGCCGGACGGCGGCACCATGGGCCGTCAGGCAGTAGTAACAATGGTTCACGCTCGAGACCGCCACGGCAATCAGCTCCCGGTCCAGCTTGCTGAGACCGGACTCGCCCAGCATCAGGTCGTTGTACATGTCGGCAAATGCCTGGAGCTTTGCCGGAGCAAAGGCGTAGGCGCGCAGCACATTGGGGACGAACCCCAGCTTTTCGTCACATTTGGCGAAGTAAGCCTGCTGCTTCTCGCTCAACTCTGAAACCGGCTCGAGGCTCAAGGCGGTCGGATTATCTTGTCTATTGGTCATGGATTCCTCGGGTTGAGACTGTCCGGTAATGACGTGGCACAATAAAGGGGCATAAGATCAAACTTCAATCGCAAGAAAACAGAGGGTGCTGGAATCATGGCGGGCAAGGGCAGGAGCGCTTCTCGCAGCGCTGCCGATTCAACGGCAAGTTCCGGAACAAGGCGCGCGCAAGTGCGCGAGCTACTGCTCAAGGAAGCGGCGGAAGAAGACCTTGAAGGCCTGGCCAAGTCCGATCTCGACTGGATTGCCCAACGCGCCGAGGGATTTCTTGCCGCCAAGCAGCCAGGTAAACTGAAAATACGGCTTGAGGACACCGGTATCGACATTGGCCCGCTGGCCTATCGCGCCGTTCTTGAGATCCTGAACGATGACATGCCGTTCCTGGTGGACTCGGTCGTCAACCTGCTGTCGTCAGAAGGTCATGCCGTGCACACGGTCCTGCATCCGGTGGTGACCGTGCAGCGCGACCGCGCGGGCAAGCTGAAAGCATTGATGCCCGCGGCCAGTGCAGCCGGCGGCACCACGCGCGAAAGCTACATTCATATCCATCTCGATTGCCTGGAGAACGAGGCGGCTCGCAAGGCGCTGGTTGCCGAGATCGAAGCGGTGCTGGCAGAAGTGCGGGTGGCTGTCGTCGACTGGCAGCCCATGTGCCAGGCAGTGCAACGCCAGATCGAACTGCTGCGTAGCGGCGTGTCTCCCCTGCCAACAGCCATTGTCAGCGAATCAATCGATTTCCTGTCCTGGCTTCTGAACAACCGCTTCACATTTCTTGGTATGGCCTACTACCGGGTGACCGGCAGTGGCAAGCAGCGCAAGATGGAAGCGGTGCAGAAGTCGGCGCTTGGCATATTGCGGCTGGAGTCGCGCAAGGTGTTCCGGCATGGGTCCCGCCGCGACATGGAGCGCGACGAGGCGGACCGGGCCGTGCTGGTGGAGAAGTCCGACCTCGTCTCTCGCGTGCATCGTCCGGCGGTGATGGATTATATCGGAGTTCACGACTATGACGCCTCCGGCAAGATTGCTGGCGAACTCCGGATCGTTGGGCTGTTCACCTCGACTGCCTACAATGAGTCAGCCCTGAACATCCCGGTTCTCAAGCGCAAGATCGACCTGGTGATGATGCGCAGCGGTTTCTCGCCGTCCGGCCATTCAGGCAAAGGTCTGCTGAACGTGCTGGAGACGATGGCGCGGGACGACCTTTTCCAGATCGATGCTGAAGAACTCCTGCCCCTGGCAATGGGCATGTGGCGGTTGCAGGAGCGGCCGCGCACCCGGCTGTTCGTCCGCATCGACCGGTTCACAAGATATGTCATCGCTTATGTGTATTTTCCCCGTGACAGGTTCTCTTCCGAACTGCGCGAGAAGGCCGGCAACATCCTGGCTGCCAGCTATCGTGGAAAGGTGATCGAATTCCTGCCCGATTTCGGTGAGGGCACGCTGGTGCGCGTGCGATTCATTGTCAGGTACGGACTTGAGGAAGGCGAGAAGGCCGATCTCCAGGCGGTTGAACGTGAAATCATTGCGGCTACCAGGCGATGGGAGGACGAGTTGCGTGAGGCGATGGCCGCCAGCGATGAAGAGTCATTGCATCACCTCGTGCATGTCTATGTTGACGCCTTTTCCTCCGCCTACCAGTCTGGAACCCCGATCAGCGAAACGTTGCATGACATCATTGAAATGGAGCGGCTCGGCGGTGAAACCGAGACGGCTGTCGAATTCATGGAGGCCCGCGACAATCACGGCGCGGTGCGGCTGAAGCTTTATCATCGGGAGAGTTCGGTACCGTTGTCGGCAAGGCTGCCGTTGCTTGAGAACATGGGGTTGAAGGCGCTTGACGAGAATACCCATCTGGTGCGGCCCCATGACGGCAATGGCGATGCCCATCCGCTCGTTTATCTTCACGAAGTCTCGCTTGATGCCAGTGACGGTGGCCACGTTCCGCCAGATGCGTTTACCCGGCTGGAAGACTGCTTCATGGCAGTCTGGACCCAAAAGGCGGACAATGACCGGCTCAATGCCCTGGTGCTGGCGGCTGGCATCGAATGGCAGCAGGCAGCAGCGATCAGGGCCTGTGCCCGCTATCTGCGCCAGACCGGCTTTCCCTACACGCTGACCCGGATCGCAGACTCGCTATGCCGCCATCGGGACCTGGCACGGCTTCTGGTGGAGTTGTTCGATGTTCGCTTCAGGCCTGACCTGCCGGGAAGCCGCTCGCTGGCTGCACGAGAGAAAGCTGTCAGCGTGCTGCAGGAGAAGATCGAGGCTGCACTTCAGGATGTCCCCAGCCTTGATGATGACCGCGTCATCCGGTCGCTGGCGGGCATGATCATGGCCATCACGCGAACCAATTTCTACGTTCTCGACCGGTTGAAGGGCGAGATTCCCATTGCTCTTGCTTTCAAGATTCGCAGCAAGGACGTGCCCGGGATACCGTCTCCCGTGCCGTTTGCCGAAATCTTCGTGCATTCGACGCTGGTGGAAGGCGTTCACCTGCGAGGTGGGAAGATTGCTCGTGGCGGTTTGCGCTGGTCGGATCGCGCCGACGACTTCAGGGTTGAAGTGCTTGGCCTTGCCAAGGCGCAGAACGTGAAGAATTCCGTCATCGTCCCTGTCGGTGCGAAGGGCGGGTTCGTTCCCCGGCGATTGCCTGCCGGCGGAAACCGCGACGAGATCTACTCAGCCGGGACGCTTGCTTACCAGAGCTTCGTTTCCAGCCTGCTGTCGGTTACCGACAATGCGGACGGCAGCAAGGTCATTCCGCCCGAAGGTATCGTGCGGCATGATGGCGATGATCCTTACCTCGTGGTGGCGGCCGACAAGGGCACGGCGGCATTTTCCGACGTGGCCAACGCCATTTCGCAGAAGGCCGGGTTCTGGCTGGATGACGCGTTCGCGTCGGGTGGTTCAGCCGGCTATGACCACAAGAAGATGGGCATTACGGCGCGCGGCGGCTGGGAGGCTGTGAAGCGGCACTTCCGCGAGATGAACCGGGACATCCAGAACGAACCCTTCACGGTGATTGGTGTCGGCGACATGTCAGGCGACGTGTTCGGCAATGGCATGCTGCTGTCTGACCAGACGCGGCTCCTGGCTGCCTTTGATCACCGTGACATCTTCATTGATCCGGACCCGGATCCGGCGGCAAGTTACAGGGAGCGGCAACGGCTTTTCGACATGCCTCGCTCCAGCTGGCAGGATTATGACCGGAAGCTGATCAGCAACGGTGGCGGCGTGTTCTCGCGTGCCGATAAGCAGATCACGGTTACCCCCGAGATCAAGACGTTGCTTGGGTTTTCTTCATCCAGGCTGACACCGGCCGAACTGATGACGGCGGTCCTGCAATGCGAAGCAGACCTGTTATGGTTCGGCGGAATTGGCACTTATGTGCGCGCCAGCTCTGAGAACAATGCCGATGCGGGTGACAAGGCCAATGATGCGCTTCGCATTACGGCCCTGCAGCTGAGGGTGAAAGTGGTTGGCGAGGGAGCCAATCTCGGGATGACCCAGCCTGCCCGTATCGA